>PMIQ01000106.1 GCA_003157175.1 Chloroflexota bacterium | reverse complement strand
GCACAGTCGGGGAGCCGGGACCAGCGGCCTCGGCCTGTCGATCGTTCAGGCGCTGGCCGAGGTCCAGGGCGGCCGGGCCGGCGCCGAGAATGGGCCGGCCGGCGGCGCGCGGCTCTGGTTCGAGCTTCCGGCGGCTTCAGGTGGCGCCGCGGGTCCGGGCTGAGTCCCGATCCACCGGCCGGCGGCGCGGGTGCGCTGTCGAGCGATCGCGGCGGTGAGGCCCACCGGCCGAGCGCCCATCTCCATTTCGGTGGATCGACCTGCCCTGCGCGACCGCCAGGCGCCGGCGAACCGGACGTGCTTTACCCGGCTAATACAATCGAGGCATTCCACGGGGCATCGAACAGCCGGAGGGTTCGCAGATGATGGGGTGGGGCAGCACTGGACCGATCGATCCGCTCGGCCCTCCCGGACCGATTGGCCCGGAACGGCGCGAGACGATCGAGCTCGTTGGCCCGCACCTGCGAGTCTCGGGGGAAATCTCGCTTCTTCGTTTCTCTCGCCTCTCGGATCTGGTCAACCACACCAGTGGCTTCGTCAAGCTGACCGGCGCGCAGCTGCTTCGGCGCAACGGCGATCCGACCGGTCTGGTCGTCCAGGAGCTGATGGTCAACCCGGATGAGATCACCTTCATCGGCCAGAAGGAATTGGACGTGTCGACGGCCGAGACCGGGCAGGTCGGCGGGATGGATCGTCCGCTGATGCAGCGAGTGCCGCGGGAGCTCGTGATCTTCACGGCCGGCCACACGCTGACCGGCACGATCCACCTCTTCTCCGAGACGGACGTCGCGACGTTCGTGGACTCGCCCGATCCGCGTTTCGTGCCCGTGACGCTGGTCACGGCGCGCTCGCTGGCCGACCGGCGGGTGATCAGCCACTTCGGGCTCGTGCTGGTGAACCGCACGCAAATAACGGCGGCCTCGCTCCGCGAGATGGCCGGCGGCGCCGCCGAAACCGGGGTGTCGGTGGACTAGGGCCGCAGCAGGACGGAGGGGAGTTCACGCAGTAGCGCGGATCAGGCGCCGGGACACGGACTCCGCTCGGCACAAACGCTCACTTCGCTCACGATAGTGCCTCGCTCACCCGTGCTCCCGCCGCCTTCTACCTCGGCCCGTGCCGGTACAACAGAGAGGATTGGGTGGCTCCGCTGCGCGACTCCACGCGAGGGAGTCGTCTTCGTGGCGGAACGGTTGGTCGAACGGATGGGCTTGACCGCGGACACGTCCTGCGCGCTTGGGAGTCGACTTGGCGGAGCCTCCGTCACGACATCGATCTCCCTCACGCAAACACCAGGCTGCGGGGGCGCCAGCATGGGCGAGCGTGCGCCAATGTAGCCAGATGGCGGGACTTCTGCTTCGGCGTCAGGCGCCGTCGTTCGAGGAAGCAGCGCCGAAAGGCGCGGCGTAGACAACGGGCTCTACGGGTCCGAGGCGGCTCAGGCGAACGAGGCCGCGGGGGTCGGCGTCGCATTCGCGGATGGCCTGGCCGACCAGACGACCGCCTCGACCACGACCGCCGCTTCGCACGCGGCCCGCTTGTCGGCGCTGCACGCAGCGGCCTCCGGGTCGCGGGTATGGGCGCGCACCACGATCGCCGGTCCGCCAAGCCAGCCATACAGCAAGTTCGATCCCAGCGGCGCCAGCATCGGCAGGCCGAAGACCTGCTTCTCGTTGGCGACCGACGCCAGCGCGATCCCGCCGCACTGGCCCAGGAGATCGGCCTCGGCCGATGGCTGCGGCAGCATGGTCGGGCAGGCTTCGACCTCGTCGAGCGCGTACCCACCCAGCGGGAAGCTGCCGCTCAGGTTCTGCCACTCGGCCTGTTCGCTGACGCGGTACACACGCTGGCCGTCGAGCTGGTTGGGGATGCCGTCGGAACCCAAACACACGAGCGAACTGCTCGAACTCGCCGATGCGTCGCACCGACTGAAGACGAACCCGACGCCGACCAGCCCGACGGCTGCCAGCACGACGACCAACAGGCCCGCCAGGGCGAACCTCCATCGATCCCCTCGCCGGCCGCCCGGCCCTTCGACAGCGCCGTTCATTTCACCACCAGGGTATACCCCTGGGTGGCGGTCTGCCCGCTGACCTGCGTGCCGTAGCACCAAACAGAGATAGTGAAACTGAACGTGCCGGCGACGGTGGGCGTTCCCGAGATCTGGATCGTGTCGATCGGCTCCTTGGCCAATGCAACGTCGAGGCCCGCGGGGAGCGCGCCGTCCTGGACCGAAGCGCCGCCCACGGGCGTAGCGGCCTGGGTGACCGTGATGGTGGCAACGTAGGACGAGCCGATCTGGGCATCGGGCAGGGTCGCGGGCGAGAACTGGAGCGCCGATCGGGGCGTGCAGCCGATCACCGCGGTGAGCGCGAGGGCGCACGCGATCCCCAGAACGATCTTGCCTCTCAAGAACATCTGCATCACCCCCGACCCGTCCGTCGGTTGGCGCCCGGCCGAGCGCCGGCATCGGCATCCCTGACGGATAGCGGCAAGTTTCGCAGGTCGTCAACCCCGGAGGAAGTCGCCGCCGCGTGGGCGACCACGCCTTCTCCGGCCCACGATGCGGCCGCTCGCCGGTAGCGGCACGCGGGCGGCGCAGGAGTGGCCCGGCGGGGAGCGAAGTAGAAGGCGGCGGGAGCAGCGGGCGTGGGAGGCACTATCGTGAGCGAAGCGAGCGTTTGGGCCGACCGGAGCCCGTGTGCCGCCGCCTGATCCGCGCTACTGCGTGAGCTCCCCGCCGCCCCGCCCCGGAATCAAAGCGGGCCGGCCCGAAGGCCGACCCGCTGAACTGACGCGGAACCGAGTTACGGCTTGGCGCCAGCCAGGGCCTGACGGCCGAGGTACAGCGAGCCGGTGCCGAGCTCTTCCTCGATGCGGAGGAGCCGGTTGTACTTGGCGACCCGCTCGGAGCGCGAGGGGGCGCCGGTCTTGATCTGGGCCGTGCCCATCGCCACCACGAAGTCGGCGATCGTCGTGTCCTCGGTNNGATCTGGTTGAGCTTGATCAGGACCGAGTTCGCGGACGACTCGCGGATGCCGCGGGCGATGAACTCGGGGTTAGTCACGAAGATGTCGTCGCCGACCAGCTGAACCTTGGAGCCGAGACGCCTGGTCTGCTCGGCCCAGCCGGCCCAGTCGTCCTCGGCCAGACCGTCCTCGAGGGAGATGATCGGATACTTGGCGATCCACTTCTCCCACAGGTCGATGAGTTGGCCGGAGTCCAGAGTGCGACCCTCGCGCTCCAGGCGGTATTGCCCAACGACGTTGCCGACACCGGTGCCTTCGACCAGGATCGAGCTGGTCGCCGGGTCCAGAGCGATCGCCACTTCGTCG
>PMIQ01000073.1 GCA_003157175.1 Chloroflexota bacterium | reverse complement strand
TGGAGGCGGGCGTGGCGGATGTGCAGGTGCTGCTGAACTCCATCGGCGACGGGGCCTGCCGGCCGGCGTACCTGGAGCGGCTGACGGCCTATTTCCGGCGCCACGAGGCGGAACTGCCCGAGCTCGAGCGGCGGCGGTTGGACGCGAACCCGCTCCGCCTGCTGGACTCGAAGGATGCGGCGATGACGGCGTTGGTCGCGGCCGCGCCGAAGATCGGCGACTGCCTGTGCGAGGCCTGCAAGGCGCACTTCGCCGCCGTTCTGGCCCACCTGGACGCGCTCGGCGTCCCGTACCGAATTGAGTCGACGCTCGTGCGCGGCCTGGACTACTACACCAGGACCGCTTTCGAGTACTACCGCCGCGGCGCCGAGGGGCAGCAGCAGGCGCTCGGTGGCGGCGGCAGGTACGACGGCCTGGTGGAGCTGCTTGGCGGTCGAGCCACCCCCGGCATCGGCTTCGCGCTGGGCCTGGACCGCGTGCTGCTGGCGCTCGACGAGAGCGGGGCGGCGCCGGCGGTCGAGGCGCCGCCGCTGGCGGTCATCGTCGGGGCGGACCCGGCCGACACGGTGACACGCCTGCGGGTGGCGAGCCTGCTCCGTGCCGAGGGGCTGTCCGTCAGGGCGGAGTTGACGCCCCGAAAGCTGGGCCGGCAGCTGGAGACGGCCTCGCGGGATCACGCCCACTTTGCGGTGATCATCGGCGACGAGCTGACCGAGGGAAACGTCCAGTTCAAGGACCTCGAAGCGGGCACTCAGCGGCTGGTGCCCCTTTCGGAACTCGCCCGTGAGCTGGCCCGGGCCGCGAAGAGCCACCATCACGGGTAGAGCAGGAGCCCGCCGCGGCCAGGCCGAACCTGCGGGGAACGAATCGCCCCGCCGCGCCGGTCATAGCTAGTGACAGGCCAATAGGGAGGGAGCGGTGGACCGGGAGCTGGTGCTGGCGGCCCGGCTGGGCGACGAGGTCGCCTTTGCCCGGCTGATCGAAGCGGAAGCTCCGCGCACCTACCGCGCGGTCCTGGCGGTCGTCCGCTCGCCCGAGGATGCCCAGGAGGTCATGCAGGATGCGTCGATACGAGCCTGGCGTCAGCTCGGCGGGCTGCGGGAGGCCGAGAACTGGCCGGCCTGGTTCCGCCGCATCGCGGTTCGGCAGGCGTTCGATCGGGCGGGACGGCAGGGCCGCATCCGGCTCCGTGAGGTCAGCCTGGAAGCCGCCGAAGGCGAAGCTGGGCATGATCCGAGCTCGGGTTGGGCCGACACGGCGAGCGTGATGGCAGCCCTGCAACATCTGACGAACGAAGACAGGGCCCTTCTGGGCCTGCGGTTCGGCGCCGATCTGGCGGTGCCGGACGTGGCCGCCGCACTCGGGATTCCACTCGGCACGGCGAAATCGAGGCTTCACCGCGCGCTCGGCCGTCTTGCGGCGGCCATAGGAGACGACGATGGGAAATGACGAGCCCGGATTGACCGCCCGCGAAGAGCGCGCTGCCGCCGCGCTGGCGGCCGCTCTGCATGAGATCGCCGCCGCCGAGCCCTTCCGTGTCGACCGCGCGGCTTTCGCCGCGTCGGCGCCACGTGATCGAGTCGTGCGCTCGCACTTGCCGGCCGGTCTGGCGGCCGCGCTGGCAGTTGTCCTGATCGCGTCGCTGGCCGTCTTCGCCGCGCCGCGGCTGGGGATCGGCCCGTCCGCCGCGCAGTCGCATTTCGACAACGGCCAGTTCGCCTTCGACTATCCGGTCGCCTGGCAGTCGCTCGGCACAGAGCCGGTCAGCGGCCTGCCCGTGCTCGGCACTGGAAGCTGGCGGCTCGGCTGCCCGGGAGACCCATCGGCCACCGACTGCGGCGAGGAGATCATGGACGTTACGGGCGGGCGGATCGTCGTCACGATGTGGATCAACTCAGGGGCACCCGCCTCCTGCGTCAAGACCGACACTGCGGGCACCGCACCGCTTGGCGACGCCTGGATCAGGCGCTACAACGAGGACTCCCTGCACGCCACCCAGCCGACGACCCGCTGGGAGATCCGCCGCCCCGGATACGACTTCGGGATGAATGGCAACCTCTGGATCCAGGCGGTCACCGACAACCAGACCGAGCTGGCGAATGTGCAGGCCATGCTGGCGACCTTCCACTGGCAGGAGGCGGCCGACTACTGCCACTCGCCGACGGCGGCGCCGACCTTGCCCGGCAGGGCGGGTCATTTCGACAACGGCCAGTTCGCCTTCGACTACCCGGCCGGCTGGCGGGTCCTGGCGGCGGACTACCTGGAAGGCATGGCCAACGAGACGGTTGCCGTGTTGGGCACGGGTGTGTGGCGCAGCGGCTGCTACACCACTGACAACGGCGGTGGCTGCACCGGAGACATCGTCGACGTCAGCGGTGGTCGCGTGGTCGTCAAGATCTACGAGCGCGTGGGTGGCCCGGCGCCGGATTGCCAGGCCATGACGACGGCCAACGCGACCCTCGGGCCGAACGCGGTCTCCGTGACCAGCGCCGACGGTGCCACCACCTGGGAGATCCCGTTGCCGGGCAAGGAATTCGGCTGGCCTGGCAACATCTTCGTGGAAGCCTGGTCGGACGGCCAGGCCGGCCAGTCGCAGGCGGAGGCGCTCGTCGCTAGTTTCGGCTGGGCATCCGGCGCGGGGGCAGGCATGTGCGTACCAGCGGACACCCCTGCGCCACCCACGGTCCCGAGCTGACCAGCCCGGCGCCGAAAGGAGCGGCCCGCGTTCGGATACGATGCGCGGGATGAGTGACCCCAGCCCGTCCTCGACTTCGCCCGAGATCGCGTTCGGCCTCGCCACCCCGTACCGCGACGTGACGTGCGGCCAGCTGCGCCCCGAAGACGCCGGTCGCGAGGTCCTGATCGCCGGCTGGGTTCATCGCCGGCGGGATTACGGCGGCCTGATCTTCATCGACCTCCGGGACCGGTACGGCCTGACCCAGATCGTGGTAAACGAGGCTGAGTCGCCCGACGCGACCGCCGTCGCGGACCGGGTCCGCAACGAGTTCGTGCTCGAGATCAAGGGCAAGGTCGCGCGCAGGCTGGCCGGCACCGAGAATCCCAAACTCGAGACGGGCGCCATCGAGGTCCAGGCTCAGACGGTCGAGATCCTGAACGAAGCCCAGACGCCGCCCTTCTACGTCAACGAGCCGGACGCGCCGGTCGAGGAGAGCCTGCGGCTCAAGTACCGCTACCTCGACATCCGTCGCCGGCCGATGCTCGAGCGGCTGATGCTTCGTTCGGAGCTGGTTCACGCCGTCCGCGAGGCCCACTACCGGGCCGGTTTCGTCGAGGTCGAGACGCCGATCCTTCTCAAGTCCACGCCCGAAGGCGCCCGCGACTTCATCGTCCCCAGCCGGCTGCAGCCGGGCATGGTTTACGCCCTGCCGCAGAGCCCCCAGCAGCTCAAGCAGCTGCTGATGGTCGCCGGCATGGATCGCTACTTCCAGATCGCCCGCTGCTTCCGCGACGAGGATTTGCGCGGCGACCGCCAGCTGGAGTTCACTCAGCTGGACCTCGAGATGAGCTTCGTCACCGAACAGCGGGTCATGGACTTCGTCGAGGCGATGATCGTCGAGGTCAGCCGCGCAGTCGTGCCCGACCGTCCGATCCAGACGCTGCCGTTCCCGCGCATCGACTACCACGACGCCATCGAGCGCTTCGGCTCCGACAAGCCAGACCTCCGGTTCGGCATGGAGCTGGTGGATCTCGCGGGGGCACTGGGGGAGGGGAGCACCGGCTTCCGCGTCTTCGACGAGGTCCGGGCCGTGGGAGGCCGCATCAAGGCTATCGCGGCGCCGGGGATGGGGAATTCAAGCCGCTCCCAGATCGACGAATTGGCTGAGTTCGCCCGCCGCCACGGGTCCAAGGGCCTGGCGCATATCTCGGTGGGCGCGGACGGCACGGCGCACTCGCCGATCGCCAAGTTCCTGGGCGAGGAACGGATCGCGGCCGTGGTCTCGGAGGCTGCGGCCGGGCCCGGGGATCTGATCCTGGTCGTCGCCGACGCGAGCCGGCAGGTCGTGGCCGACGTGCTCGGACGCCTTCGCCAGGAGCTGGGCCTGCGGCTCGGTCTGGCCGATCCAAACGTCCTGGCGTACTGCTGGGTCTTCCACTTCCCGATGTACCAATGGGACTCGGAAAAGCGCCGCTGGGATGCGACTCACAACCCGTTCAGCGGCGTGCTGCCGGAGGACGAGAAGCTACTGGTTACCGAGTCCGGCGATCCCTACAGGCCCTCGCGCGGGGACCCGGCAGGCCGGGCGCGGGCGATGCAGTACGACATCGCCCTAAACGGTTGGGAACTCGGCGGCGGGTCTGTCCGGATCCACAGGCGCGAGCTCCTGGAGCGCAGCTTTGCGCTACAGGGTTACTCGCTCGACAAGATGCACCAGCTGTTCGGCGGGATTCTGGGAGCCTTCGACTACGGCGCGCCGCCGCACGGCGGAATCGCCATGGGCATCGACCGGTGGGCCGCGCTCTTCTCGCATCAGACGAACATTCGCGAGGTCATGGCTTTCCCCAAGACACAGTCCGGGACCGATTTGATGCTGGAAGCCCCTTCACAGCCCGATCCAGAGCAGTACGCTGAGCTTGGCTTACGGTTTGAGGGTGCTCCGTCCCAGCAGACCGGCGGCCAATAGGGGACACAACCAGAACCAGAAACGGCCATGCGGCCGAACATGGAGAACGGGATGGAATCGGGAACAGACGAGAGATACGTTCGCTGCCGCCGTTGCCACGGGGTTTTCGAGGCGGGGCTTCCCAACTGCTCGAGGTGCGGAGCGGCCTACACCCCTTCCCCCGACGCGCCGGAAGCCGGCTCGGGTTCGTACGCTGAGAAGTACATGGGCACACAGTTCGCCGAGCAGCCCGAGGTGCCCGTATCGGTGCCGTCGGGCGGTAGGTCCGGGCTGGGCTTCCTGGCCGCGATTGGCGTGGCCCTCGTTGTCACGGCGTTGGCTGTAGGTGGATTGGTGGCAATGGGCGCATTCGAGGCGCCGGTACCAACCCCGCGCCAGGACATCGTCGTCACGAGGCCGGCGACGCCGACCCCTGTGCCCACTCTGCCCCCGGTCCTGACCAAGACGCTCGCGCAGCTCGCCGATCCCAACCTGAACATGCACGTGTCCATCCGGACGACCGTGTCCGTAAATGCGCGAGAAAATGTCGATGCCCGCTCGGTATCGTCTGTCGTGAACATGGAGGTCGATTGCGCCGGCGGCAACGAATCGGGAACACAGCAGATCGGGGCCGTGACCTATGAATGGCGCCTGGTGAATGGAACCTACTTCCAGCGCCGGCTGCCCACCGGGGCGTGGAAGGCCCAGCCCGGGTTCTCTCCGTTCATCATCCTGAGCCCGCTCTTCTCGCTGTCCGAGCCTCGCATGCTCCAGTACGACGGTGCGGATGTCCTGAGCGGAGCCCCGGCCGACAAGCTCGAGAGCACCCCGTGGTGGACTCCGGACCCCGGCAAGTTGAGCGGCGTGGACGTTAGCAGCCTTGGCCTCAACGCCAGCCCGCAGCACACGAAACTCGTGCTGTGGGTCGGCAGCGACGGTTCGCCCCTCTACGCGACCTTCAGAGCCTGGACCGATGCCAGCGACGGCACGGGGACGAACCTGCTCAACATTTCGACGACGTATACGTTTACGAACGTCGGTGACGTGTTGCCGATCCCATCGCCGACGATAAAGTAGCGCGGGCGCAATCTGTCGGCCGCGACCCGCGGCCGACTCGAGCTACCGAGGCGGGTCTGCAGCCTGCGCCGCCAGGGCCGAGTTCCAATCGGGGGGCGGTCCTCCGGCCGGCTCGGGCGGGCCCTGGTAGGGGGGCAGATCGGCGCGAGCCGCCGAGATGTCGTGCACGATCCCCGGGTCGCCCAGCTCGATCCGGCGGACGGCGACGCCTGCCGCCGCGAGCGATTGCACCGCCTCTTCGCCGTGCTGCCCCGACAGCGCGGCCAGCCGGTCGACCAGGGCCACCGGGATGAGTATCGGAAAGCCGGGCTGCCCGCCGTAGGCCGCTCGGATGATGGCCTCCGGAGTGGTTCCGTGCGCCTCGACGAGCGAGGTGACTGTCTCCGGATCGACCCACACGAACTTGAAAGGCCACAGGAGCGCAGCCGATGTCTCGGCGACAGTCTCGACCGCGGTCCGCATCCCGTGCACGAACCAGGCGATACCGCGCGGCTCGTCCGGCCGGGGGCTGGTCAGCGTGACGGCGAGACCTGCGACCGCCCGCCGCAACTCCTCGGAAACCTCGGCGACGACGACAACTGTTGGCAGGGCGCCTCCGGACCAGGCGACCTGTGCCAGACGGCGAAGAGCGGGCTCTCCGTCGGCCGGGACAAGGGCGGCCGGTGGCTCCGGGACGATGACAACGGCGGCAACGGTCATGTGCGATCTCCTGCCCCCGAGTGTAGCGGCTGCCGGGGCGGGACGGTTGAAGGGCCGGCGATCTGCGACGCCTGTCCCGCGGAGCCGGGCTTTACGGGACTGTGCGACAATTTGGCCGCCCATGAGTACCTCACCCGGTTCCCCCACGCCCTTCGAATTCGAGCACCCCGGTCAGGTGCGCTCCGTCGACGCCGCGACCTCGGTCCGGGCCGACGTCCGCAATGTCGCCATCGTCGCCCACGTCGATCACGGCAAGACCACGCTCGTCGACGCGATGCTGCGCCAGGCCGGTGCCTTCCGGGCCAACCAGGTCGTCGTCGATCGGGTCATGGACTCGAATGACCTGGAGCGGGAGAAGGGGATCACGATCCTCGCCAAGCAGACCGCGGTCGACTACGACGGCATACGCCTGAACATCGTCGACACGCCCGGCCATGCCGACTTCGGCGGTGAGGTCGAGCGCAGCCTGAACATGGTCGACTCGGTGCTGCTGCTCGTGGACGCGGCGGAGGGCCCGCTGCCGCAGACGCGCTACGTTCTCCAGAAGGCCATGTCGCACCACCTGCCGGTCGTCGTCGCGATCAACAAGATCGATCGCTCCGATGCGCGGTCGCCGGAGGTCCTCGACGCCGTCTACGAGCTGTTCATGGACCTCGGCGCGGATGAGCATCAGATCGACTTCCCGGTGGTGTACACCAACGCCAAGGCCGGGACCTCGACGATGGATCTGGCTAACCCCGGGACCGACCTTCGGCCGCTCTTCGAACTGCTGATCGAGCACACTCCGGCGCCGAGATACGTGCCGGACCATCCGCTCCAGCTGCTGGTTACCAACCTGTCTGCCAACGACTACGTCGGCCGAATGGCCGTCGGCCGTGTCTGGAACGGCTCGATCAAGATGGGCGGCCGGATCGTCATCGTGCGCGAGGAGGAGGAGGACACGGACGGCACGATCGTCCCGGGCCGCACCGTCGTCCTGAGCGGAACCGTGACGAGCCTCACCACCGCCCACGGCATCGAGCGCGTCGACATTGACGAAGCCTTCCCGGGCGACATCGTGGCCCTGGCCGGGATCCCAGACGTGACGATCGGCGATACCATCACGGACCCCGCAGATCCGCGGCCGATGCAGCGCCTGGATCTGGACGCCCCGACGCTGAGCATGACCTTCGGGGCAAACACCTCGCCGCTCTCCGGGCGCGAGGGCCGCTATGTCACGAGTCGCCACATCAGGGCCCGGCTCGAGAAGGAAGTCCTCGGCAACGTCTCCATCCAGTTCGTGCCGACGGACTCGGCCGACACCTTCGAGGTCCTGGGCCGAGGCGAGCTCCAGCTGGCGATCCTCATCGAGCAGATGCGCCGCGAGGGCTACGAGGTGCAGGTCAGCCGACCGGAAGTGATCCTGCGCACGGTCGGCGGCGAGACTCACGAGCCGTACGAGCGGATCACGGTCGACATCCCGCCGGAGTTCATCGGCCCGGTACAGGCGGCGCTGGCGGACCGGCAGGGTCGGCTGGAGCAGATGAGCACCGACGCCGACGGCCGCGTTCGGATGGAGTACGTCATTCCAGTCCGCGGCCTGATCGGCTTCCGCGGCCAGCTGCTCACCGAGACGCGCGGGACGGCGCTGATGCACCAGATCGGGGAGGGCTACGGTCCGTGGGCCGGCGAGGTCACGCACCGGACGACCGGCGTGCTCGTGGCGGACAGGCAGGGCACCTCGAACGGCTACGGCCTGTTCAACCTGCAGGACCGTTCAGAGCTGTTCATCGGCAGCGGCGTGGACGTGTACGAGGGAATGGTCATCGGCGAGAACGCCCGACCGGACGATATGGACGTCAACGCGACCAAAGAAAAGAAGCTGACGAACATGCGGACGCACTCGCACGACGAGGCGATCCGGCTGACGCCGCCACGGGAGCTGACGCTCGAATCCGCGATCGAGTTCATCGGGGCCGACGAACTGGTCGAAGTGACGCCCAAGTCGATCCGGCTGCGCAAACGTGTCCTCTCGCAACACGACCGTCGCCGCATCGCCGGACGCGAATACGACCGCGCCATGGCGGAGCGCGAAAAGGGCTAGACCGTTGCCGGCCCGGCGCCGGCCTCCGGTATCGGGCCAGGTCTGCTCCGGCGGCCGCGCCTATGAAGCTCCACTGGGCCTGCGTTCCTGGTCAAATTGGCGCCTGACATCGATCGGCCTCGCGTACGATGGCGCCAAGCGCCCGGTGAGCCTCTCGATCGGGCGCACCGGGCAGTCGAGCAACGACACGATCGGGCGGACGTACGATCTAGATGGCAACGTCGCCTCCGAGACCCAGACCTTGAACCTCACCGGTGGCAGCGGCTCCCCCAACCCGAGCCTCGCCTACAGCGGGGTCGAGTCGTACACGTACGACGCCGCCAACCGGGTCAAGACCAGCTCCTTCGGGGGCTCGATCCCCGATGCCCGCGCCTACACCTACGATGCCGATGGCAACCGCACGATCGCGACCGAGAACGGCGTGACCTTCTACTACTGGTATGACGCCAACGACGAGCTGATCGCCAAGGGCCCCAACTCGGACGGGTCCGGTGCCTCAGCCTTCACCTACGACCATCTGGGCAACCTCCTCACGAGCCAGCCCGCCGGTCCGGACTCCTCGACCCTGCTACCCACCACCTATACGTACGACCCCGCCGGGCATCTGCTCACCATCGACGATGGCACAGCGGCCCAGAAGGTCGTCTTTGTCATCGATGCCGCAGGCCGTCACGCGAGCCAGACCATCGGCTCGGGTGCTACCACGAGCTACGAGTACCTGGGCACGTCGGATCAGATCAGCTCGGAGTGCAGCGGTGGTGTAGTGACCTATAGCGCCATCGATGCCATAGGCGATCGCTTGAGCCAGGGGACCGCTGGCTCGGTGTCGGGCTATCTGATCGCCGATCTCCACGGCAACATCGTCGCCGCCCTGGGCCCCGGTGCGAGCCCGCTCTATCTCTCCGCCTACCGCTACGACCCCTACGGCGAGACGGTCGGCCTCTGGAGCGCCTCATCGGGTCTCACCGTGCCGTGGCGCTTCGGGGGCCGGATCCTGGAGTCCGACATCGGCTCGGGCACCGATCTGTATGACTTCGGAGCCCGCTCCTACGATCCCTCTCTGGGCGCCTTCACGAGCTTCGACTCGGTCGCAGGATCTGCCCAGAACCCGCTTACCCTCAATCGCTACCTCTATGCCAGTGCTAACCCGGCGACCCTGGTGGACCCCGATGGCCATCGTTTCATGTACGACGAGGACCAGTCGATCGGGGAGAAGGAGCAGATTGCGGAGGAGAGGCAGGCCCTGGCGGACGACGACTCCTGGGACCGCTCGTTCTCCATCTTCCATACCGCGCCTTCTGACCCGCTTGCCTCGCTGTGGACCCAGGTGGGCAACAACGAGGAGCACCAATTCAGCCATCGCAAGGTCCTTGCCACCACCAACGCGCTGGCCGCCGTAGATCGCAAAGCCGTACTCCGAGACAGTCAGACCGCGGCGGGGGCGGCGTCGCGCTCCAACGTGGATTGCAAGGGCAACCCGTTCTGCATCGCTAACAACGCCGTCGGCACAGCCGGCGACTTGGGGCGTGATGTGGCGGGCAATCCGACAGTTCAGTGGGCTGCGGCGATTACCACCACCGCCGCCGTTTGCCTGGCTCTGGCAGCCGGGACGGCCTGCGCAGGCGCTGCCTTAGCCTACGTAGGGGCGACGGTTATCAAGAACAAACTTGGGGGCAACAGCGATCTTCTTGCAGGGGCTAATCCCCTCGACATGGTCCTTTCGGTGGGGTCGGCAGGTATGTTGGATGCAGTGGGCGCGGGCGCCTCCATTCGGGACAAATTGGCGCAAGGAGCGTACGCCGGCTTTATGTCAGATGGAGCGTCCCAAACGGCCAGACATCCAGGGCAACTACCGAACCCATGTGAATTGGGCGCCTCGACCATCGGAGGCGCCATCTCAAATGCGTTGCCTTCCGGCGCTCCACTCAAGGACATCTTCTTTGGCGGATTCATCTCGAGTGGGATTGGCGGCGGCATTTCGGCCGCGTGCGATCGTCTTCTTCCCTAATCACGGCCGCAACCTGGAGAGTCGTGGTGTTGAGCAGTCAGTTGTATGCGCCTGGCGTAACTTGCGTCGTTGGCTTAGGTCTCTTCGTGATCGTCACGACGCCGCTTGTGGGAGCGGTGGTCTATCCGCGGAGGCTCCGGCTTCCACGCTTGTTGCGGTGGAGCTACTCACGCTTTCCGTTGGTACTGGGGCCGTACCGCCGAGTCTATCTGGTCGCGGTTAGCCTGCTCCTCGAGGCATTCCCGGCCGCCGTGTGGGTTGCGGGCTGGACGCCCGGGAGCCCACTCTCGCTGCCCAGCGTGGGCGCAGAGGTAGGCCTGAGCCTTGGCTGGGTGTTCCTCCTGCTGCATTATGCGAGATGAACTTCACTCGACCCTGCTACCGATGGGGCTCCCGCGTTCAGATGCCAACCGTCGATCTAGGGTCGGCCGTAGTTGCGGCCTGGCTCGTCATGTTGGGTGCAGGCGCATTGAACTTCGCACTCTTCGCCCTTTCACGGCGTCGAACTCGTATCAGAACGGTCGATCTGGTTTCGCCCTGGCTTTGATGGAGACTCTGGGCTGCCCTGAGTTTCGTGGAGTCGCGTTTCTGGAAATCAGGCCACCGTCTCGGTCTGATGCCGAGTCTCGAACTCGACTGGTGTAAGCATGCCAAGAGCCGAGTGACGGCGCTGGCGGTTATGGAAGATCTCGAGGTATTCGAAGTCTCCCTCCCCCTCCTCCCTCCCGCCCTACGGCAGCACCGGCAGCCCCAGGGAGTCGGTCTTGACCGGTGTGGCCACAGGCAGACCCGGGATGCTCGGCAGAGCCGGGGTAGCAAGACCCGGGATGGTCGGTAGAGCGGGAGTAGGTGAGGGACTCGGAGAAGGGGACTCGAGTTCGGGCAGGGGGTTGTCGATCCGCGTGACGGTGGCCGTCGCCCGTTGGCCGCTATACCAGGCATCGAAGCCATCGAGAGACAGACGGGCCGCCGTTCGAGCCGAGGGGACGCCGCTGGTTCGGGAGTACACGATCGCGCAGGCGAGTTTGCCATCGAGCACGAACGGATCCGAGAGCGTCCCGAGCGGTGTATCGAAGAGCGCGGAGCGGACGTCCTCGCTCGGGGCGAACTCGACGTTGGCCCGCCAGCCGGCATCGACCGCGAGAGCTTCATCGGCGGGTGAGAAGCGAGTGGTGTAGGCCAGGGGATCGGGCGAGGGATCGGCCCGCACCTGCTGCAGGGCTGCCTGTGAGCGATCGTCGAGGGCGCCGCCAAAGCGTGCCTCGACAAGGTAGAGCTGCGGTCCGGCCGGGGTGCCGACACAGACCCTGGCTCGAGCGCCGCGGCGGCCTCAGCGTCTCGGGCCGCGCCCCGTCG
>PMIQ01000038.1:17688-23224 GCA_003157175.1 Chloroflexota bacterium | reverse complement strand
GGACGTGCTGGAGTTCATCGCCCGAAAGGTCGTCAGCAATATCCGCGAACTCGAGGGTGCCCTCAATCGAATCGTGGCCTACGCCAGCATGGGTGCGGTGCCGATCACGATCGAGCTGGCTCAGGCGGTCCTCTCGAACGTGCTCTACAACCCCAAGAAGCGCCAGGTAACGCCGGAGCGGATCACTCGGGCGGTGTCGGATTACTACGGCGTCCAGATCGACGCCCTCAAGGGCCAGAAGCGCGACAAGGCGATCGTGGTGCCTCGCCAGATCGCAATGTTCCTGATGCGCGAGGAAACGGACGTCTCGCTGCTGCGCATCGGCGCTGAGTTGGGCGGCCGGGACCACTCTACGGTCCTGCACGCCTGCGACAAGATCAATCGCGAGATGGGCATCAACGACGAGCTGCGCCGAGAGCTGGCAGCCGTCCGAGAATTGATCTACGCAGACTAGGGCCGCCGTTCAGGCGGACTATCCCGTTGTTGCTCCTTGCGCTCCTCGCTCACGCGCCATTGGACTTGCGGGTGCTCAGTCGCGCCTGGGGCTCGCCTCGCCGGAACGGCGGCGTGGTGGTTCGGGCGGAGATTCCCGTCCGGACCGGCGGGCGGTTGTCGAGCACATTTCACCTGCGATCGTGGATAAGGCCCCGATTTCTGTGGATAACAGGGGGCCGTTGTGGAGAAAAGGGGCTTCGGCGGAGGCTTTCGACGTGGGTGGCGGGGCGACTCGGAAGCGGGGCGGAGCGCTCGGGGGCGGCTCGTCCACGGTGATCGGGTGCCGCGTCCCCATTTCTGCGGGTTTCGTCCACGATTGGGGGCGGCTCGTCCACGTCAAGATCGTGCGCGGCGCTGCGGCGAGCCCACAGTTTCCACACCATTATTACGGTGATGACGGAATCAGAAGATAGATAGACAATCCACCTGGAGTAGGATCGCTGCCCGTCACCTCGATGTGCTACTTGCTGCGCGTCATGCGCCCGGCCTCAGGGGAGTGAAGCAACCGTGAAACTCTCGGTCATGCAGGAGAACCTGGCTCGAGGTCTGCAGGTCGTCAGCCGCGCCGTCCCAACACGGAGCACCCTGCCGGTCCTGAACAATGTCCTTCTTCGAACCGAGGACGGTGGTCTCAAGCTGACCGCCACCAACCTCGAGATCGGAATGACCTACTGGGTGCCCGGCAAGATCGAGGTTGGTGGGGCCACGACCACGCCGGCCAGGCTTCTCACCGACATCGTCGCCGGATTGCCGGCCAACGAGCGAGTCGACCTCGAGCTCCAGGCCCAGGAAACGTTGCACATCCAGGCTGGTCGGTTCGAGACGCGCGTCAAAGGGATCGATGCCGAGGAGTTCCCGGCGATCCCGACCGCCGGCGATAAGCCTACGACCAGGATCGCCCAGAATGTCCTGCGCAAAGCCCTCGCCGAGGTAACCTTCGCCGCGGCGTCCGATGAGGCCAGACCGATCCTGACCGGCGTCCTGGCTCGTTTCGAAGGCACGCGGCTGACATTCGCGGCGGCCGACAACTACCGAATCGCGGTCAAGACGATCACCATCCTCGACCCCGTGGAGGAGACGAGCATCGTCATCCCGGCCCGCTCGCTCGACGCCCTGGGCCGGGTTCTCTCGGAGACCGACGACCCGGTCAGTGTCGTTCTCGCACCGAGTCGCAATCAGATCCTGTTCCACGTCGAAGGCATCGACCTGGTGAGCCGTCTGATCGACGGGCAATTCCCCAACTATCAGCAGGTGCTGCCGAAGAGCCACACCACCACGGCGACCGTCGACCGCGATCAACTGCTCAAGGCGGTCCGCCTGGCCGGCTTCATCGCCTTCTCGTCCGCCAACATCGTCAAGCTCCACATCGGCAAGGAATCCGCGACGGGCTTGACCGTGAGCGCCGCGGCCGACATCGGCGACAACCACAGCGAGGTCGAGGCTCAGGTCGAGGGCGACGGCACCACGATCGCCTTCAACGCCAAGTACCTGGTCGACGTTCTGGCGAACGTTCCGACCGAGCAGTTCTCGATCGAGCTGAACGGCCCCCTTTCCCCAGGTGTCTTCCGGCCGGTCGACGACGCTGATTACGTCCATGTCGTCATGCCGGTCAAGACGACCTCCTAGGAGCGGCAGATCTCGAAGGAAAGCCCGGTCGGGCCCGGCTCAAGGCCGCCGACGCTGCTTCGCTCTCTAGCTCTCCGGAATCTCCGGGGCTACGCTTCACTGGACCTCACGCTGGGTCCCGGGCCGCAGCTCATCTGGGGTCCGAACGCAGCCGGGAAGACGACTCTGCTCGAGGGCATCGTGCTGCTGGCGTTGGGCCGTTCGCATCGAACTGCCGTCGATGCCGAGCTTATCCGCTGGGGCGCCGACTTCCTGCGGGTCGAGGGGGTCGTGGGTGTGATGAGGACCGAGGAGGCACCATCGGCGCCTGAGGACGAACCCGGGGTGCTCGGGGCCGCGCTCGACGGTGTGCCGCCGCCTGGCATCGCGCTGAACGTTTCCCTCCAGGCCGGCGGGCGCAAGCGGATCCTGGTGAATGGCGTCCCTCGCCGTCCCGCGGCCCTGGCTGAGCATCTGCGGACCGTCCTCTTCGCGCCCGAGGAGATGCTCCTCGTCGTCGGCCCGCCGACCCTGCGGCGGACGGCGCTCGACCAGCTCGCCGGGCCGCACGATCCGATGTACGGGTCGCATCTCTCCACCTACACGCGTGCCCTGTCCCAGCGCAACAGCCTGCTCCGGCAGATCCGCGACGGCGAGGCGGACCATGCCCAGCTGCGCTACTGGGACGAGCCGTTCCTGGCCTCGGGCGCAGCGGTAGTGGCGGCCCGTTTGCGGCTCCTGGAGTTGCTCTCAGCGCCTCTGGCGGCCGCTCACCGCGAGATCGCCCCGGCGGAGGAGCCGCTGGCGCTGGACTACGCCACGACCACGCCGCCGCTTCCCGGTGAGTCGCCGCGGGACGCGCTGGCCCGCAGGCTGCGCGAGACGGCCGAGAAAGAGGCGTGGAACGGAACCACGCTCGTGGGCCCGCACCGCGACGACCTGGTCTTTCGCCTCGGCGGCCGCGACCTCACGACGTTCGCGTCGCGCGGCCAGCAACGGACGGCCATCCTCGCTCTCAAGCTGGCCGAGATGGACCTCCTCACCGCCCTCGACGGCCGCCCCCCGCTGCTCCTGCTCGATGACGTCTTCAGCGAGCTCGATCCACTGCGCCGCGGCCACCTGGTCCGCCGTATTGCCGGGCTGCCCCAGGCGCTTATCACGACGACTGTGCCCGACGATCTGGACCCGGATCTGCGGCGGCAGGCGCGCGCCTGGCGGGTGGTCGCGGATGCCGAGGGAACGCGGGTCGAGGAGGGCGGGGCGTGAGCGGGCAGCGCGGCGGCGTGGGCCCTGGCGGCCCGGGGCGGGAAGGCGATCGGGGAGAGAGCGGCGGGTCCGGTCGGCGGGGCATGGAGCGGCTGGGCGATCTGCTTCCCGACGCGGCTCGCCAGCTCGGCCTCGAAGACGAGCTCGAGCTGGCGGCGGCCATGACTGCCTGGCAGAGGATCGTGGCCGAACGAGTCCCGCCCGCCGTCGGAGCCTGCCGGGTCGTGGCCCTTTCGCAGGGAGTGGTCCAGGTCGAAGCGGACGAGCCGATCGTGGCTCAGGAGCTGCGACTCCGGGCCCCGGAGCTGGTGGCCGCGCTGCGGTCGGCCGTGCGCAGCCCCGTGCGCCAGCTTCGCATCACGGCAAGGCACGTATAATCGCCACCTGCCGATCCCGGGACAGATCCACAGCCGCTGCTAGCAGTCGTCATGACCGTCCGCCTTCACATGAAGCTCGGCCTCGTAGCCGAGTCGCAGAGACCGCCCGACTCACCAGACACGGTTCTGGTCGTGGAGCCCAGCATCGGATCGACGATCCGAACCAAGGGCAACCTCTACCTGGTCGTGACGGGCGAGGGCGGGGGTGAGCTTCGGTCTGCGACGAACATGGTCGCCGAGCGCGTCCGGCACGAGTATTACTACGACGAGTCGGCCGGCATCAGCGTTTGCCTCAAGAAGGCCATCAAGGCGGCGAACCGCGAGTTACGCGTCACTGAGCGGCTGGTCCCCAGGCAGGGCGAGGGCGGCCCCATCGGGATCGCCGTAGCCGTGGTCCGGAGCAACGAGCTGTACGTCGCGACCGTCGGACCGGCCGAGGCCTACCTCGTTCGCGAGGCCAGGCTGCTGACCCTGCCCGAGCCCGACCCGGCCAGTGGACTGCCGTCCGAAGACGGCGCCGATCCCGAGGTCTGGCACGGCGACCTCCTCTGCGGCGACAGCATCATCCTCATCTCTCCCAACGCCACTCGCCGGATCGGCCTGGCGCCGATCCAGGACGCCGTGATCCAGCTCCACCCTCAGGTCGCCATCGACCAGATCTACCGCCAGCTGGCCGGCGGCGGTCTCGGTGTGGCAGGTGGTGATGGCATGATCGCCCTCGAGGCGGACGAGGTGTCGGTCACCCAGAAAAGCCAGCCCCTGAAGCCGGTCTGGCCGAGCGACTCGCTGGCCGGCGTGCCGGAGCACTCGCCGATCCCGCTGGCCGAGACGGTCGTCGACGGCGTCTCCAATGTCCAGCACTCGGCCAAGCAGGTCCAGCGCACGGCGGACGGCATGCTCCGCCACAGCGTCTACGGCATCTTCGACCGGATGCCGCGGCGACCGGTCCGGCGCGTTCGAGTCACCCCGATCGCCGTCCAGCGCGAGCGCCAGCGCCGCGTCGCGAGCGCGGTCGTGGGTCTGCTTCTCGTTCTCACGGTCGTGGGCGCCTCGCTCTTCTACCTGGCCGGGACTCGTCGAGAGGTGGACGTAGACCAGATGAGTCGCGCCCAGGCTGCCTACTTGTCGGCCCAGAGCGATTGGTTCGCGGTCCACGGCAACGGCCGCGACCTTCTCTTGAGCGATCCCCCGACGGCCAGGACGTACCTCGAAGATGCGTACAGGAACCTGCAGGTCGCCAGGACCAACGGTTACCCCAGCAGTGACGTGGCCGACCTCTCCTCGAAGGTCCTCGGCGATCTCGACATCTACTACCACGTCAACGTGATCGTGCCGCAGGTCGTTCTCTCGTTCGGGACCGACGAACTGGGCGCGGTGGTGCTCGGTCCCGACGGGGCCGCCTACGTCGTCGACCAGACGGACGACTCCGTCTACCGGGTCGATCTGGTCACGCGAGCCAAGCGTCAGGTCGCGGTCAAGGGCGAGCAGCCGAATGGCGGCGGTACCGTGGCCACGCCCATGTTGCTGACCACGGGCGGCCTCCAGGACGTGCTCATCCTCGACAGCGCCAACAACCTGTGGCGCTGGCGGCCCGCGGCCGCGGCCGCGGCCGGGGATGGCACACTGCTCCAGATCAACGTTCAGGACTCCGGGACGTGGGGCTCCAACGTCAAGGTCATCGGGACCTTCCTGACCGATTACAACCTCAGCCAGTACTCTCTCTACGCCGTGGTTCCGTCGGCCGGACAGGTCCTGAAGTATCTGGAGTCGAGCGACGGCAGCGGCTACTACGC
>PMIQ01000038.1:12880-17651 GCA_003157175.1 Chloroflexota bacterium | reverse complement strand
CAGGGCAACCTCTACGCCTACGACGGCGTCGGTCGGCGGGTCGTCTCGTTCACCAAGATCAACGGCAAGTACGTGCAGGAATTCGTCCTTCCGAGCAACTCCGCGTATTTCTCCGCTCTGGCGGGGATGTTCGTTCGGACCGGTCCGAACGGTTCGAACCCGACGCTCTTCTGGATCGAGAGCGGCAATCTCATGAGTGCCCCGCTTGGGACTCCATCGACGGCCAGCCCCTCGCCGAGCGTCAAGGCCTCGCTGTCACCGAGCGTAAAACCGGCGCCGAGCGCCAAGCCGTCGCCGACCGCCAAACCCACGCCCTCGCCCAAGAAGACCTGAGCGGCCGGACCGCTTCGCGTGTAAGACCTTCGCCTCGGGCGCGAGGGCCGACGGGGAGTGGGATAATCCGGCCATGGCAGACTCGCTGGTCGAGGTCGTCGTAGAGAGCGTCCGAGTCCACATGCTCTCCAGCCAGCACGTCGTCCTCCTCAAGGAGACGGAGCGGGATCGCTATCTGCCGATCTGGATCGGCCCCTGGGAGGCCAACGCCATCGCCACACGGTTGCAGGGCGTTTCCCCTGAGCGGCCGCTCACCCACGACCTCTTCGTGTCCACCCTGACCGCCTTGGGCGCGAAGCTCCGGCGGGTGATCATCTCCAGTCTGTCGGAGGAGACGTACCACGCCACGCTCGAGTTGGAGCTGGACGGCCAGACCTTCGAGGTGGACGCTCGACCGTCGGATTCGCTCGCCCTCGCGGTTCGGACCGGGGTCCGGATCTTCGCCTCGGAGGCTGTCCTGGAGAAGGCCGGCGTCGAACCGGACACGCACGTCGACGAGAAGCTCGAGGTCTTCCGGGAGTTCGTCAACTCGCTGGACGTGGACCTCGAAGAGGGCCACCGCGAGGGCCCCGGAGCCGCGGAGTAGCTCTCCGGCGGGCGTCGCCGCCCGCGCCGCCGGCCGATTTGGCCGTATCTAGCCGAGCATCGCCTCGCCGCGGCCCATCCCCTTCGAGCGGCCCAGCCAGAGGCGGAGCCGCAGCGACCAGAAGTCGCGTACCGCCCGGAAGACCACGCTGGGCTTCGCGCCGGTGGGCGAGCCGGCCGTGCGCGGGTAGTGCGGCACGCCGACCTCAGCGATGCGGCGCCCTTCGAAGCGGAGCTTGATCAGCAGCTCGGCGGTGAAGAAGGCGCCCCCGGACGCGACCCTGATCGGCTCGAGCGCCCCGCGCTTGAAGAGCTTGCAGGCGCAGTCGATGTCGCGAACTCGGACGCCGAAGAAGATGCGGTTGGACAGGCGATAGACGCGGGCGTACCAGCGCCGGATCGGGGGGTCGGCGCGCTTGAGGCGGAAGCCTACGACGACGTCCGGAGAGTCGGGCGCGGCAATCCGCTCCGTCAGGCGGCCGACATCGATCACCCGGAACTGGCGGTCGCCGTCGATGAAGGCGATCAGATCGTATCGCGCCGCTCGGAAGCCGGATCGGAGCGCCGCCCCGTAGCCCAGGTTGGTGGCGTGATGGACGACGCGGAAGACGTTCGGATGGAGTTTCGCCAGCTCGTCGGCGATGGCCGGAGTCCCGTCCTTCGAGCCGTCATCGACGGCGATCACCTCGAACTTCTGCGCCAACGAGGGCAGTGTCGCCAGCGCCTCGGCGACGAGTGCCTCGAGGTTCGCTTCCTCGTTGTGGGCGGGGAAGAAGAACGACAGCTCGGCGACTTTCGAGGCCGGGACCGTCGTGCCCGCTCCCTGAGCGTCCTCACCTGCGTTCACGGCGTGCCCTTCTTGCTGATGACTTGCGAAACCGTTTCCCCATCGGTCAGGGTGAAGTCCTTGAGCTCGTACATGACGCTCAACACCTGCATCCCGTCAGGGCCCCCGTAGAGGCGCTCCAGGAAGACGGGCCGCGTGCCCAGATAACTATCGATGACGTCCCACACCTGGCCCAGGTTCTGGTCCAGGCGCGTCCGATCGTCGACCACGTAAACGTCCGGGCGGAGGCCCTCGACTTTCTGGCCGTACCACAGCGCATTCGACGAGCCCCACCAGCTCACGATCACCGCGTCCGCCGGCAGGCCGCCTTGATCCGGCGGGGCGAGCATGGCCCGCATCCACGTCTCGTCCGCGTTCTGGTTCGTCTGGCTGACCCCTCCGAGATGATCTGCGTCCTGCGCGTGCTGGCGCGCCGGGACCAGGGCCGCGCTCGCGGCGACGAGCGCCACCGCCGCGACGATCTCGACCAGCAGCAGTGTCCGCGTGCTCCAGTCCGCGTTGCCCCGGCCAGGCGCGTCAGGCGGCGCCGTGGCTGCGGCCGGCGTGACCGTGGCTGCGTCAGGCGGCGCCGTGGCGGACAGGGCCGGCGGGGAAGTGGGGGCTGCGAATCGCTCGGCGGCGCTCCCGACTAGCCACATGCCCAGTGAGAGGGCGTCCGCCAGCCCCAGGCCCACGAACGTGAAGGCCACGAAGACCGGGACGAGGAAGTACCGCTCCAGGTCCGAGTTGGCGTATGCGGCCGAGAAGGCGCAGGTCATCGCCGCGGCTACCAGGCCCAGGAGAACGTAGCGTGGCCGTCGCACCAGGCTCGTGCCCAGGCCGAGGGCGGCGACATAGCCGAGCGGCCCGAGCCAGCTCGAGATCATGTTCATCACGAGCGCGTACTTGGCCCCGAGGTCGTCGCCGATGGTCGATGGGATGCCCCCGAACTGCTGGCCCAGAACCACGTACAGGAAGCCGCTCCAGGTGTCCGGGTGGGCGTAGACCACCGGCGCGTGCATGGCCGCGCGGATCGGTAATTCGAGGAAGAGGATCACGACCGTTGCGACCAGCACGGCCGCGCAGGCCAGGACCAGGCGCCACTGCCGGATGATGAACGGCGCCACCGCCAGGACGAACAGGCCGACGGCCGGGGCGAGCATCACCGTCAGCGAATGGTTGGCAAAGGCGACGCCGTACACGAGGGCCGCAGCAACGAGCAGGCGATCGGCCCGCCGGCGTTTCTGCGGGTCCTCCTCCGTCCGCCGCCGCTCCCAGACGAGAAGCAGCAGGAAGAGCAGCGTCACCAGGGCGAGATGGAACATGTGCGGGTCGGCATAGGTCGACAGCCGCCAGAAGACCGGTGTCGTCGTGAANNGCCCCGGCGGCGAGAAGGGCCTGGAGCAAGTTCATCCGGTATGCCGCGTCGGCGAAGGGCAGCACGTGCGACGCGATGAAGCCCAGGATCACGTACGCCGGATAGCCTGTCGGATGGGCCGTCCCAAGCACCGGCGCGACCGTCTGGAACTCGGCCGTGTCCCCACCGGCGGCGCCGGGGAACAGGCCGGGGGCGAGCGTGGGGATGACGAGCCAGAGCGTCGCAACGGCTCCGACCAGCGGCGCGAAGGCCGCCGCCACCAGATCGCGATTCAGGCCGGCGCGCTCGAGTCGACCCAGGATCGCCTCGGTTCGACCGGAAGACGCGGTCGCCTCCGACGAGCCGTCGGTCCGCGACAGAACGTCACCAGCCAAGCATCACTCCCCAGACGGTGCCCCACAGGTTGATCGCGATCGAGGCCGCCACGAACGGCACCAGCACCCACCAGTAGCGGCCCAGACGGCTCGCACCGAGCGCGACCAGAACGATAGCGAACGGAGCGAAGTCGTTGCTGAAACGGTAGNNGAACTGGACCCAGCCCTGGCTGAAGTGCATGAGGTTGATGAAGGCGATCGCGACGACCGCGATGGCGGCGCCCACGGTCACGCGGTCGAGCTTGCGCCAGAGTGCCGGAATGAAGGCCAGCGGGGCAAGAAGGTAGGCCGGGCTGGTGAGGATGATGCTGTTGCCGACCGGGTTCGGGACCGCGATCGGGCAGTCGACGTCGAAAATGCCTCGGGCCTGGCCCAGCTGGCAGAGCTGATCCGAATGGTTCGGCAGCGTCTGCGGATTGAAGGCAGGCGTGTTGAACAGCATGATCATCAGGTTCTGCGGCACGTAGCGCAGGTCCTCGATCGACCAATCCGCGTGGTAGTTGAGGAAGGTGTATCCGAGCTCCTGCTGGTACAGGTAGTCGTACACGGGGNNCCCGTGCCCGCGTACGTGTAGACGAGCAGCGCAACCAGCGGGACCATCGCGCCGGCGCCGGCCAGCAGCCCGCGACGCAACCAGCTGCTGCCGCCGCCCACGAGCAGCAGGAACGGGAAGCCGAAGATGATCGTCAGTCGCGCCGTGCAGGCGAGGCCGAAGAGGAGCCCGGCGGCCACCTGGAGCGTTTCCGGCCGAGCCATCGCGTCCCAGAAGGCGGTCGCCGCACGTTCCATCGGCTCGGGTCGAACGCGGGCCGCGATCGCCAGCGCCACGACCAGCACCAGGGCGGCGGCATCCACCAGTGCCAGCGCCGCCGGATTCTGAGCGCCGAGCACAAGCGCCGCGGGCACACCGCCGACGATGGCGGCGACGGCGATCAGCGGCAGCAGAACGCCGCGCCGGCCGGACACGGCGAGGGCCAGGATGGCGGCTCCGACTGCCAGCAGCACGCCCACACCGGCCACGGTGGCTGTCGGCGTGCCGGCCTCGGCCAGCCGAAAGAGCAGCTCGCCGAGCACGCCAAGGACGACGACCGTCGCCGCCGAACGCCACCAGCCGGGCCACGCCACACGCCGAGCCGCGGGGATCTCATCTGCGAGGGGCCGCGGCTCGGCGCCGTCGCGATCCGCGGCGAGCGCGAACCCGATCGCCGCCAGCAGGCAGCCAACGGCGACGATGTGGGCCCAGAACCAGGTGCTTCCGATGGCGGCCGCGTACCA
>PMIQ01000038.1:7741-12858 GCA_003157175.1 Chloroflexota bacterium | reverse complement strand
CGTCGAGGATCGGCTGGACGTCCTGGTACCAGGAGTCACCCGGCGACGTAGCCGAGGGCGAGACATGGGTCGCGATCGAGGTCTGGCCGTCGAGGAACGCCTGTGCCTGCCAGACGAAGTGAACATAAGGGTTCTGGCGGTTCGGGTTGGTGAAGACGAAGACGAGCAGGCACAGCACGACCAGGCCGATGCCCCAGACGAAAGGCGTCAGGCGGACCTTCTCGTCCTGAGCGCCGGCGGCGTCGGGATCCAGGGCGTCCGCCGGTTCGGCAGCCGGGCCGGTCGATGCGCCGTCCCCAGGCGTGGCCTGGGTTATACTCCGCTCCACCTCAGCGCTCGTCCAGGAGGCCGTTTCGGTTGGCAGGCCCGAGCACGCGAGAGGCCAGCCCGCGGGGGAACGCGGCAGCGGGAACGGACAGTGTCGAAACCTCTGTTCTCGCCATAGCCGTCCTTCTATTCCTGGGTCTGACCCTCCGACTCATCATCGCATACGTTCTACTGCCGGGGTCGGGCTTCCCTACCGACCTCGCTTCGTTCCAGGGATGGAGCGGCCAACTCGTCGCGCAGGGCCCGATGGGGTTCTACGACAAGGCCGGCTTCCTGGACTATCCCCCCGTCTACCTGCTCTTCCTGTGGGTCCTGGGCCTGTTCGTCTCGCCGTTCGGTGGCGTCGGTGAGTCGATCAAGCTGATCCCGATCTTCACGGACCTGGCCCTGGCCGGTGTCGTCTTCGTGATGGCGCAGGAGCTGGGTGCGTCGCGGTGGCGGGCGGTCGGCGCGGCCGCGGTCGTCCTGTTCAATCCCATCACCTGGTTCAACAGCGCGATCTGGGGCCAGGCGGACGTCGTCGGCTCTTTCTTCATGCTTCTCGGTCTGCGAGCGCTGCTGCGGGATCGCCGCGAGCTNNCCATCGCGTCGGGTCTGGGCGCGGCCGCCGTCATCTGCCTGCCATTCACGGGCCTCGACTTCGTGGGGCTCGCCGGGCGCCTGGCCACGCCTCAGGGCCTCCTGACGCTGGCCGCGGGGTTGGTCGCCGGCTTGGGCGTCTACCTGCTGGTCCGGCGCTCCGACTACGTTTCGGCCGCGACCCGCGATCTCGCGGCCGCGGCCGCCGGTGCCGCCACCGTCGTGGCCTTCGCGGCAATGGCGTTCGGCTCGATCGCCAGCCACATCATCAACACCTTCGGCGAGTACCCGTATCTGACACTCAACGCCTACAACCCCTGGGCGCTGGTGGGCTACGGGACCGGCAACGCCATGGATCAGACCCTGGGCTGGATCCACGATGCCCTGGTGTACGACAACGGCTTCCCCGTGCCGTACTTCAGCGTCGGGCCGTTCTCGAGCCATGTCGCGATCGCCCTGGCGGCCACGATCCTCGTGCTCGTCGCCGTCGCCGCCTTCGCGTGGAGGCGTGCCGGGGCGACGGATCGGGGCGATGTCGCGGTGCCGTCGGATACGCCCGCCGTTACCGCGCCCGAAGCGGGCCGGTTGGAAGCCGAGGCCGGGCCGCCTTCCGAACCCCGCAAGCCCGCCTTCTCGCCGCCGGCCGAGCTACGTGCGCTCGCCGTGGGATGCCTGGTCGCGGTGGGCGTGATCGTCTTCCTGCTCGCCGGGCAGCTGATCGGCGGGCTCCCGGCCGCAATCGTCGGCGACGGCTTGCTGGTGGCCGTCATGGTCGGGGTGAGCGCTTGGGCGGCCTGGCGGGACGATCGGCTTTCGATCGTGGTCGCTCTCGCGATCCTGGCCATCGCATTCTTCGTCGTGCCGACTCGGGCGCACGAGCGATACCTGTTCCCCTTCTTCGCGGTCGGCGCGATCCTGCTGTCCGTCTCATGGCGCTGGACGATCGCCTACGTGGTCCTGGCGCTGGCCAACACCGCGAATCTGCTGGCCGTGCTGGTGGAATACAAAGGCATTCCCACCAACGACGGCTGGCTGGCGGTTCGGCTGATCCATTTGGGCACCTTCCTAAAGTCCGCTGAGTGGGCCGGGCTCATCTGGCCCATAGCGCTGTCCGGCATCGTGATGGGGCTCGCCTTCCTGTGGGCCCTGACGCAGATGCGAACCCGCGCCGGCCAGGTTCTGACCTGGGAGACGGACAGGGCTGGCCGCGAACCCGAGCGCTTGTGGGCCCTGATGCAGATGCGGCCGCCGGCCGGCCAAGAGCCGACCTGGGAGGCGGAAAGGGCTGGCCGCCAGCCCTGGACCGGGCCCGAGGTCGACACGGCCGCCGCCTCGACACTCGTGGACGGCCAGCCGCCAGGATGGGACGAGACAGCCGGCGACGCCGAAGAGGAGTACGAGGACTACGAGGACGATGAACTGACCTCCGGTCGGCGCCCGGAGTTCGTCCCCGGCTTCGTGATGCGAGCCTGGCACTGGCTCAACCGCCCGTCGACGATGCCGGATCGTTCGGCGTCGCTCGCGACCGAGCCCAGAGGCCGCTTCGACAAGCTCGACATCTGGGTCGTGGTAGCCCTCGTCGCCGTGATTCTCTCGATGCGGGTCTATCGCCTCGACGAGCCGGCGCAGATGCACTTCGACGAGGTCTACCACGCCCGCACCGCCACGGAGTTCCTGCAGGACTGGCGGTACGGCATCCGCCTGCAGCCATACGAGTGGACTCACCCGATGCTGGCCAAGTACGCCATCGCCGGCGGCCTGGTCGTCTTCTCGGACGACAAAGTCACAGCCACGAGCAACCTCGGCGTGACGGTGAAGGATGCGGTCGTCCAGCCGCGGATCACGCCTGCCAGCGCGGCCACGCCGATCGACTCCACCGACCCCCGCGACAACCCCGACGCGAGACTGGGCGACCGTCTCTACGTCGCGACGGGCGACGCGGTGGTCGCATACGACCTCCAGACCAGAGCGGTCGAGGCGACATACCCGATCCCCGGAGCAACCACGCTCTCAATTGCATTCAGCACGGGTGACCTGTACGTCGGCACTTCGGACGGGCGGATATGGCGAATCGACATGTACCAGCTCGACGACGTGCGCCTTGGCGCGGATAGCCAGCCCGCACCGGCGACCACACTGTCGACCCAAACGGGCTTCCCGATCGCTCACCTCTATGCCGACTCACCGCCGTTCATTCTGGCCGTCGATGCCACCGGAACGATCGTGTCGGTGGATGGCACGGGCAAGGTGCTGGCCCGCGAAGTTCTGGATGGCACAGCCGATTTCGCGCCGATGGGTTCCACCACGACAGCGGTGGTAAGGACTCCGACCACGACGCCCACGCCGACGCCGACGCCCAGTTCACCTTCGGCATCGGGCTCGCCGTCCCCTTCCGCTTCGCCAGCTCCGGACGTGTCGGCCGAAGCCCAGGCCATCGCCTCAGCGCTGGGCATGGCGCCGGAGGACGTCGCCGCGGCTCTGAGCTCGCCGGCCAACTCGGGTCTCGACCAGGTCCTGAACCTGGGCACGCCCTCGCAGGACCAGCTGACCGCGCTCCAGCAACTCATCGACGCCGGCCAGCTGCCCGACATCGCCATCAGATCGGGTGACCCGCAGGCCGTGGTCGCGTACACCGGCGGCGTCGGCATCATTGACGTGCGGAACCTCACCGTGACCTCGAGGATCCTCACCTCAACGGTCGATCTGACCCCCGCCACCAGCTCAAGCCCGGCCCTGGACATTTCGGCCGAGGCGCAGACCATCGCCCTGGCGCTGGGCCAGACTCCGCACGGTGTCGAGACGGTGCTGAGCCTGGCGACCGGCTCGGGCCACGAAGAGCCGATCGACCTGGGGACGCTCACGCTGGATCAGTTCGCCGCGCTCCGCCAGCTCGTAGCCGGCGGCCAGCTGCCCGACATCGCCGTCCGCGATCACCCGGCGACGTCGATTGCGATCGGCCCGGAGGTAAGGACGGACACATACCGCTCATACGTCGCCACCGGCGACTCGGTCCTCGTGGTCGATGTCGGGTCAGTGGCGGGGACGATCATCAAGGACCCCGACCAGCAGATTCCGGTGACGCCCGGCCCGGTCACGAAGATCGTCTTCGACGACTCGACCAAGATCGCCCAGGCCCTCGGTCGCACTCCGGACGGATCGGGCTGGACCGTCTATTCGATCGAAACCAACGGCGGCGCCGTCTTCTCGGACGCGAAGCTGCCGTTCGATCCGGTCGCCATCGCGGCGGACGCGACCCCGGACCTGCCCAACACCGACCGCCAGGATCTGCTCGCCGTGGCATCCAACGGCGACATTGCCTCGGTCGACATCGGCCAGTTCGCCTTCGCCTGGCGCATCGTCGGCGTCCTCTTCGGAGCGCTCATGGCGGTCTGCCTCTACCTGCTGGCGCGGCTCCTCTTCCGCCGTCGCTCGGTCGGTCTGCTCGTGGCCCTCTTCTCATGCGTGGACGGAATGCTCTTCGCTCAGTCGCGCATCGCCATGAACGACACGTACGTCGGCGGCTTCCTGCTACTGGCATACCTCGTGTTTGCGTATATCTGGCTAGGCGCGAAGAACGATCGCCGGTCGTGGCTGACTTTCTGGATCGGCATGCCGCTGTTGGGGGTGGTCCTGGGGCTGGCCCTGGCATCCAAGTGGGTGGCCCTGTACGCCATCGCGAGCATCGGCATCCTGATCTTCATCCGGTCGGCGCTGGGACGGCTCATTGCCATCCTGGGTCTGGTCGCCGGGACGGGCATCCTCGGTTGGAACGCGATCGCGGAGATGCAGACTCTGCCGGGAACGGGAAACGTCGCCGCGCTCCTGATCGTCCTCGGGATCGGCCTGGCGGTCCTGTTGAGCGGCGTCTACTACGCCGTGGTGCGGGCTCGGACGACGCCCGACAAGATCCTCTTCGTGGCGGTCGCGGCCCTTGTCAGCCTGCCGATCTTCTACTGGGGGATGAGGTTCTATCCCGCGGCCGACCAGAACGGCGGCCCGGACTACACGTTCTTCCTGATCATGCTGGTGGCGACCGCGATCGCAGCCGCGGCGAACGCCTACCACCCCATCGCCTGGACCCGTCAGGAGCTGGTCTTCGGCATCGTCGTTCCGGCGTTGATCGGAATCGTCGCAGGCGTGGCAGGCATCGCGAAGGGCAGCCACACGCTCCTGGCGATCGGTGCGGCCGGCATCGTCGTTCCTGGGGTGGC
>PMIQ01000038.1:0-7722 GCA_003157175.1 Chloroflexota bacterium | reverse complement strand
TGGTCCTGCCGATAGCCGTCTACATTGCCCTGTACATCCCGTGGGCTGTGCCCTGGCAACCGGAGACGACCGACAGCGGCCCGCTGCCCGTCCTGATGTGCTGGCACACCGACCCGACCAGCGGGGCGTGCACGAACGCCTGGCCTGTCGGCCACACCGGCCAGACGCTGATGCAGCTCACCGAGTCCATGTACGCGTACCACAATGACCTGCGCGCCACGCATGCCGCCAGCTCGCCGTGGTGGGCCTGGCCCCTGGACCTGAAGCCCGTCTGGTTCGAAAGCGTCAGCTACGGGCCGGACCTTGGCTCATGGATCCACGATGGCGGCAACCCGGTGCTGTGGTGGATGGCCATCCCGGCTCTGGCCTTCGTCTGCTGGCAGGCGTTCAAACGGCGCAGCCTGGGCCTGGCGCTGATAGCGATTGCCTTCTTCTGGCAATGGCTGTCCTGGGCTCGCATCGACCGGGCTGCGTTCCAGTACCACTTCTACACGGCTCTGCCGTTCTTCCTGTTAGGCCTGGCTTATTTCCTGGCCGAACTGTGGCACGGGCCGTCCCGCAGGACATGGCTGCTGGCTCGCGTCGCCGCCGTTGCGGCGGCGATGGTTCCGGCTGCCCTGTGGGTAGCGAAGTATCCGTTGTGCGGCCTCGCCCGCGTATCTACGACCGACTACTTCGGTAACACCGCCTGCGGTTCCGTGACGGGTACGCTCACCGTCGAGGCGCGCATCTTCCTGATCGCGCTGGTCCTCGTGGCGGCATTGGCCGTGCTCGCCCTGACGTTGATCCGCCTCGAGCGTCGAGCTTCCCCGGAAGGCGACGAGGATCGAGGCTGGATCTTCCAGCTAATCCTCCCCGTTGCCGTGGCTGGGGTCCTGATCCTCTGGCTTGGCGCGAACGGTCCCCGCGACGTGATCTTCCAGGCGGCGTTGCCGCCCGACCTGCTGGCGCTCGTCATGGCGGTGTTGGGCATTTGCCTGGGAATACTCGCAATCACCGCCCGCGACTCGCGCCGCCTGGTGCTCGCGCTGTGCATCTTCGCGGTGGTCACGTTTGTCGCTCTGTACCCGGACCTGTCGGCCCTGCCCATGCCAAACCTGCTGCTCAACGTCTACGACGCCATCCTGCCAACCTGGTTCTACGGCTTCCAGTTCGCGGACAACATGCAACCGTCGCAGACGGTGGCCTTCATCAGCAGCGCCTCGATCTTCGTTTCGATTGCGGTGCTCGCCGTCGCGCTGATGGCGGGCTACGCGGCCCTTGAGGAGCGCCGCGTCAACGGGTACCGCCGCCGCCAGCGGCTGACCGCCACGCCGCGCCTGGAGGATGGCGCTGGAGGCGACTCAGCGGGCGGAGCGGCGGGCGGCACGCTAGACGAGCCGGCGGGCGACGGCTCGGGAGGAGCGTCGAGCGACGGCGCGGGCGACTCAGCTGGCGGCGGCGCTGCGGGCGGCGCCACGGGCGCCGGAGGTTAGCGGCTCAGCAAGCCGGGCGACCTGCCGACTCAGACTTCGGGGGCTCCAGGGCGCGGCGGCAGCGGGATCTCGGCCGTGAACCCGGGAGGCAGCTGGCCCTGGGCGGCCAGGCGGCGGATCACGAAGCCGTAGTAATCCTCGACCTTGGCCGTCACGCGCTCCCAGCTGAACTGCTCGGCCCTGGCCTGGCCACTCGCGCCGAGGCGGGCTCGCAGCGCCGGATCCCGGAGCAACTCGCCGATTCCGGCGGCCAGCGCCTTGGCATCGCGCGGCGGCACGAGGATGGCCTGGCGACCGCGCTGGACCACGCCTTTGTAGCCGTGGATGTCGCTGCAGACGATCGGACAGCCGGCGGCCATGGCCTCGAGCAGGACGATCCCGAACGACTCGCGGCCCGTGGCCGGCGAGACGAACACGTCCGCCGTTCTGAACAGCTGCGCCTTTTCGGCGTCGCTCACCCGCCCCAGAAACTCCACGTTCTGGAGGCCGCGAGTCATGACGTAGCGCCGCGCCTCGCGCTCCTGCGGCCCCGATCCGACGACGAGCAGACGCGCCTCGAGGCCGCTCTTGCGGATCAGCCGAAAAGCCTTGAGCAGATGCGGCAGGCCCTTGCGGTCCTCCAGGCGGCCGACGAACAGCACGTTCGGCGTCCCGTCCTGCCAGCGGGCAATCGGGACGGCGCGCTGGAAGCGGCCCACGTTCACGCCGTTGGGGATGACCTTGTAGTCGCCCGGGAAGAAGCGATCCACGAAGTGGCGCGCCGCGGCACTGACCGCGATGCGGCCGTGCAGCCGCGCGGCGTAGCCCTGCAGCGTCTTGCTCCCGAGCTCCATCGCCGGCGAGAACCCGGCGTAGGCGTGGAAGGTCGCAATGTTCACGCTCGTCGACTGGCCCAGCACGACCAATGACAGGAACGGCACGAACGGCTCGTGGAAATGGAGCAGGTCGAAGCGCTCCTGCTCCAGCACTCGCTTCACCTGAGAGACATATCGCGGCGAAACCGTGATCGTGCCCACCGAGCCGTTGGTGGGCACGCTGAAGCCCTTGCCGATGCGGATGACGTCGCCCTCGGAGGAGCGCTGCAGGCCGTGGCTGCTGGTGATGATCCGAACGTCGTGGCCCCGCAGGCGGAGGTTCTCGTAGAGGAAGCGGACGTGCTCGTTGACTCCGCCGGGGATCGGGTAGACGTAGGGAGTCACAAGCCCGATCTTCATGAGGGCGGCTCCTCGACCCCGTGGCGTCGGGCGGCCGCCGTCGACCGAGCACGGCCCTGGCGGATCGCAAGCAGGCGTCGGGCCAGGCTGGGCTCGGCCTCGCAGTCGGTCGGTCTTGCCGTCGAGCCTTCGGCAAGGCGGCGCGCCTCGCGCTCCATCAGGTAGCGGCTCTCGCGCTCGCGCTGCAACGCGAGCTGATCGGTCGGAACGCCCAGGTCGCGCGGAGAATCGTCGTGGAGGAGGTTCCGCCGGCCCCAGCGCGAGACGTCGCGGGCCTGCTTTCGAACCTGGCGGCCGTAGATCAGGACCTCGCGGACCGCGCCCCAGGTGATGCAGCTGCCGCCCGTCGTACCGGCCAGGATCGCCCCGCGGTAGTCCTCCGCCGTGGTGCCGGGGAAGAGCGTATGGCCGTCGCCGATCGTGTCGAGGGTGTGGGCGTCGCTGTTGCCTACGAGCGGCAGCCCCAGCTCCGCGGCGATGCGGGCGGTGGCGGCGCGTCCGTAGCGCCCCGCTGTGGAGGGGTTGTAGCCCTCCAGGGCGTCCCAGTAAACGAGCGGATCCTTCGACAGGTGGACGCGCACGATGGCATGCTTGCGCATCCCCTTCGTGAAGGCGGAGAAGGGATGGGGCACGATCGCCAGGCCGCCCTGCTCGTGTATCTCCGCGACCGTCGTCTCGAGGCGCTGGCCGCGCCTCAGGCGAGCCTGCAGGAAGACGCCCAAGAGATGCCCGCTGCGGGTCGTCACTTCCTCGGCGACCACGACTTGGACCCGGCTGCCGCGCTCTCGAGCCAGGCGCTGGCATTCGATGGCGGCCTCGATTCGCTCGTGGTCGGCGACGGCTATCACGTCCAGATCCGTGCAGTTCTCGGCGTAGTCGAGGATCTGGGCGGCCGAGGCGGTGCCATCGGAGGCGATCGAATGGATGTGCACGTCGGCCTTGCCGGGGCGCGTACCGGCGCGGGCTGCGTCGAGTGAGCCCACATCGAGTGAGCCCAGATTCGATCCGTCGGCCAGCTTCACCTGGCTTCTCCCGTTTTGGTCTCCTGCGCCCGTTCCAGATCGGGCCAGATCGGGTGAAAGACGGCCAGCCACTGCTCCGGCGCGTCGGCTATGACGCGCTCGAACAGGAGCGCCTCTTCCCGAGCCATCGACCGGCTCCGCTCCCGCCTGCTCAACCCCCCGGGCGTCGGCACCGGCCAGAGAACGCCACGATAGCGGCCCGGGCCCACCCGGCGCACGCCCGAAACGTAGGCCGGCGCTCCGGTCTCGGTGGCCAGCAGCGCGGGCCCGGCCGGGATCTTCGTCTTCGCCCCGAAGAGCTCGACCTCGATCCCGCTGCCGGTCAGGTCGCGGTCGGCGATGATGCCGATCGGCTCGTTGCGGCGCAGGACCGCCAGCAGTTCGGGGCCGGCCTCTTCGATAGTCAGGATGCGGACGCCGATGACGCCCCGCGTCCTCTTCATGTAGGCCTGGATGCGCTCGTTGCGAAGCGACTCCATCGGGGCGACGACCTGGCCGAGGCGCTGGAGGGCGAGGAACCCGGGCAGCTCGATGGTGCCGAAATGGAGGCCAACGAGAATGAGCGCCCTGCGCTCGTAGAGGGCGGCGTTCACTTCGTCCGGCGTGTCGATCGCGAGCCGCTTGTCGAGGTAGGCAAAGTCGAAGCGGGGCGCCCGAGCCAGCTCGATGTAGTAGTGGGCGTGATGGCGGAAGGCCGATCGGACGAGTGCCTCCAGCGCGCGCGGGTCGGTGGCCGCGCGATGGTATTTGTCATCCCCCACGCCGTGCGCGGTCATCCACTCCGTCACGCGGCGCAGGTTGCGGCGGGCTTCGTNNCGGCGGCGACGACTCGATCGGCGGCGCGCCAGCGCAGGGTTCGGCGCGGAGCCGGGCCCGGTCTGCGGCCCGGTCGAGTGAGGGTCGCGGCGGGCTCGACCGGCTTCGCCGGCTGCCGAGCGGTCGAGGGGGACGCTTCGGGAGTCATCGACCCTTGCGCCGGCGCGGGCCGCCCGGATCGCCTGCGACGGAGCCGGCAGAGTCGGCGGCCATCGTGGCCTCATGCCGGGCCTCGAGGGCGGCCGCCTCCGCGGCCGTCTCCGGCCAGATCGGCTTGAAGATGTACCACTGCTCCGGAGCCGGCGAGATGTGGCCTTCGAGCGCGGTCGCGATCGCCTGCGTCGCGCGGGCGACATCCGCCGGGGAATCGGAGGCGACGTAGATCGGATCGTCGGCCGCAGCGCGGAACGTGCCGTCGGGCTGGCGATTGATCGAGACCGGCACGATCGTCGATCCGTGTTTGGCCGCGAGGATGGCTGGTCCGGCCGGCAGCGTCGTCCAGGCGCCGAACATCTTGACCGGGACGTCGTCCTCTCGATACCCCCAGTCGACCAGCAGGACCAGGCCTTCGTGGCGCCGCAACGCTCCGAAGACGCCGCGCAGATTGCGCCAGGAGATCATCTTCACGCCCCAGCTCTCGCGCTGGCGCGCGAACAACTCGTACAGCTCGCGGTAGGAGCTGTCGTCGCCGACGACGTTGATCTCGAGACCCTGCTTCTTGAAGCCGGCCGCCGCCGCCTCGTTGTTACCGAGGTGGGCGGCCACCAGAACGACGCCCTGCGACGATCGGTAGATCTCCAAGAACTTGTCGAGGGTCGTGACCTCCAGCAGGCGGTCGATCTGCTCCGGCTTCATCCACGGCAGGCGCATCAATTCCATGATGTAGCGGGCGTAGTTCCGATAGGCGGCGCGGGCCATGCGATGGGCGGCCTTGTCGTTCGGCGAGACGCCCAGGACGTGGCCGAAATTGCCACGCAGCCAGCGGCGGCGCTCCGGGCTCGCGGCGTAGCCGACCATGGCCAGCCAGCCGCCGACGCGGTACGTCGGGCCGGCCGGGAGGTGGCCCAGGATCCACGACGAGGTCCGCCAGAAGCTGAGCAGCGTCACGCCCGCGACGTGGGTGAGGAAGGTCTCCTTCTCCAGGCGGTGGGGCGCCTCGAACTTCTTGGTGGCCGCGGCGTTCTCCGCGCGGTCGGCCTTGTCGTGAGTCACCTGGCCCCGGTCCCGACGTTCGCGGCGCGGCCGCGATCCTTCTCGCTCACTTTGTCGCCTGCTCCTCTTGGCGAAGCTGTTGCCGGACGTGCCANNCGCTCGGCGCGGGGGGCGATGCCCACTTCGCCGTGCAGGCCCAGGCTCTCGGCCTTGGCCCTGGTGTAGCTGACCTGGAAGCTGGTCACGGCGGCCGCGACGGCCGCGACTTCCCCGAAGGTGAAGCCGGCCTTGGAGCAGCCGGCGACGATCCCGATGTAGACGACTCCCTCGCCCCAGCGATCCAGGGTGGAGTCGAGGAAGGCCCCGAAGCGCGTGACGCGGTTCTGGGCGCGGGCCAGCCCGCCGTCGAGCATGTCGAAGGCGCCGCCGAAGATGACCAGGGCCGCGCCCGCAACCCAGTTCTGAGTGCCCAGGACGAATGCGGCCACACAGGAGATGAGGAAGCCGATCACCGTCAGGGCGTTGGGCGTCAGGCCGACCTTGCCGGCAGCGAGGGCGATCGGCGTGATCGCCGCTCGAACGCGGGCCCGCGTCTCCTGAGAGACGAACGACTGGTCGCCCACGGCTCAGTGCGCCTCGACGGGCTGGGCGGGCTGGGCGGGCATGCCGAGCAGGGTGCGCTCTCGTTCGGCCACTTCGGCGAAGACGTTGGGGCGGAGCTGGCAGAAGACCTCGCGGCCCGTTCGCCTGGTCTCGACCACGCCCGCCGCCTTGAGACGCGAAACGTGCCAGCTCACCAGGGGCTGGCTCAGGCCGACGGTTTCGATCAGCTCGCCCACGGTGGCCGGCCCACCGGCGAGCCTTCGGACGATGCGCAGGCGGTTCACGTCCGCGAGAGCCTTGTGGAAGACGCGCAACTCCCGCAGGTCGTCCGGCTGGTCGATGATCGTGGCGACGGTGGTCCTGATGTGCGCTGGGGAGGGCAAGGTGCGCGGCCTCGTAGCTAGTCCTGCGGGCCCGTGCGGGCCGCTCGGCGGGTTCCCGCGTACCTCTGTCGAGGCGGCCAGCGCCCCGGAAGTGAGCCCATATATAAAGGCCGGTTGATGCTAGGTTGCGGGGGCGGGGGGTGTCAAGCCCGGAAGGTGCGCTGGCGGGCCGTGCGGCGGCGTGGGTCCGGGTCGAGGCAGTTGCAGATAAGTTCGGGTCGATCGGCGCGGCGCATTCTGCGGGGATGGATCGGCAGAGGTTCGGGCGATCGGTGAGAGCTCTGCGCCAGCGGCTCGGCTGACGGCAGGTGGACCTGGCCGCGCGGTGCGGGTTGTCGCAGGGCGTAGTCTCTCGCGCCCGCCGAGCGGCCCCGTGCGGCAATGCCGCGGGGGCCGGGACCCATTCATCCGCGGCGGCCTCCCCTAAACTCACGCCTATGCAGCGGCGCTATTCCTACCTGCTTCTGGCGGTCCTCGGCCTCGGCGTGTTCCTGGCCGGCCTGGAGCTGATGGTCACGGCCGTGGCGCTGCCCCAGATCCTGGCCACGCTGGCCGACTGGACGGACCTGCGCAAGGCGTCGTGGATCATCAACGGTTACCTGCTGGTCTACGTCGTCACGATGCCCCTGGCGGGCCGCCTCACCGACACGTGGGGCGCTCGCCGTCTCTTCCTGGCGGCCCTCACCGTTTTCACCGTCGGCTCGTTTCTGGCGGGAATCGCACAGGATCTCGACCAGCTGATCGCGGCCCGGCTCGTCCAGGCAGTGGGCGGCGGCGCGATCATCCCCGTCGCCACCGCCGCCGCATCGCATCTCTTCGAGGGGCCGGCCCGGCCCCGGGCCCTGGGGATCATCGGCGCGTTGACCTTCCTGGGGATGGCTGCCGGGCCGTTCGTCGGCGCCGCGGTGCTGGAGACGGTCCAACCGGGGACCGCGCTGGCGCAGCTCGGGATCAGCGGCGGCCCGCTCATCGGGACCGTCTTGCCGGCCTGGCGCTGGGTGTTCTACGTCAACGTCCCGTTCGGCATCTGCGGGCTTGCCATCGCCTGGGCCGCCAG
>PMIQ01000198.1:10695-16379 GCA_003157175.1 Chloroflexota bacterium | reverse complement strand
TGTCCGCCAAGGGTCGACAGCACGATCGGCCTCCGACGAACCTGCTCCCATCGTATAGGCCATTGGCTACTGGCTCTCAGACCACGCCCTGGCGGTCGGTCACCTGGCGCAGCGAAGTCTGGCGCAGCCAAGAGGTCCGGGGTCGCTCCAGCAGGCGAGGAGGGCGTTCAATCCTTCGTAACCGCTATACACCGGCAGGCCCAGGTAGTGGTCGCAGGTCGGCTTGCCGAGCACCTCCTCGCAGTGCTCGTGGGCGGTCACGCCCAGGCGCGCCAGGTATGCCGGGACGTCGTGCAGGTGGAAGGCGCGTCGCCTGTTCGCCGGGTAGTCGATGAGCTCGTACGCGTACTCGGCGCGCTCGAACCGACCATCCCCGGCCGGATTCCAGATCTCCTGCGCGGTTATGACTGCGGGCTTGGGATCGCCCAGGCCTGGTAGCTCGGCCGCTATGGCGAACCCGATCTCGCCGGTGTCGTAGCGCTCGAGGACAGGTTCGGGTACGTCGGCACCGAGATTGCGCAGATAGACGGCCAGCCCGCCGAGGTAGGAGGCGACCTGCGCCAGGGACTCGCTCAAGCGGTGCGAACGGCGGCGCCGGCCTCGGCGGCCTCGGGCAGCGGCTCACCGGCTCCGATGCTTGGCCGTTCCTTGATCTCGGGAGACACGCGCGCGGGCGATGGCGACTCCAGCGCGGCGGCCTTGTACTTCTCGAACGCGGCGACCGGAATCCTGTAGATGCGCTCGGACACACGGATGGCGGGCAAGCGTTGCTCGTGGATCAGCCGAAGCACCGTCGAGGCACTAACCGACAGTTCCGACGCTACGTCGTTGGGCGAGAGGAACTGCTTGTCCTGCACGTCATGGCTCCTATAACCTATCGACAGGATAGATCATAGCCTGCAGGAGTCAAGTCCAAGCCCGGCGTTCGCGGACGTCCGTCAATGACGCCGACAAGCATGACCTTGGGGCCGCGCGGGTCGAGTTTCACGCTCAAGATCTTGGCGGAGAGGGTGAGATTCGAACTCACGGGACTCTCGTCCAGCGGTTTTCAAGACCGCCCCGTTAAACCGCTCCGGCACCTCTCCGCGGTAGGGCGTGGATAGTCTACCTGCAGCCAAGGTCCACGACGCCGTCGGACCCTTCGTCCTGAACACTCGGCGACCATCGAATCGAGTCACGAGCCGACAGCCGCTCCCAGCGGGCGCGTCCAGTGAGGCCACTGAACGATCGACCGGAAGCCCGTCCTGACGTACAGCCCCAGAGCCACGTCATTCTCCGCCTCGACACTGAGCTTGATCCGTCCGACGCCACGGTCGCGTAGCTGTGCGATACCCAGGCGAAGCAGCTCGCGACCCAGACCACGGCCCCGCCAATCCGCCAGCACGCCAACGAGCCGGACATCGCCGACCGGGCTCGGGTCGCCCTCTTCGGGCGGTTCGACCGCCGTCCGAACGAACGCGATCGGGTCGTCGGGTCGATCGGCGGGTGAGGCCAGCGTGATCGTCGAAGGATCGAAATCAGGTCGGGCGTGGGCTCGCGCGATCTCCGCCACAGTCCACGAAAGGGCACCGGGATGGTCGGCGAAGGAGGCGTTGAGAAGGGCCACGAAACCATGCAGCGGCAGCCACTCGCCAAAGGGGCGCACGAGCATCCCGGTCGGAAACGCGGGCTCCGGCACGGATGTCTCTGGTGGCAGATACATAAGCCACATGCTGGAGCTATACGCCAAACCCATCGCCCTCGCGAACGCTTGTCCACCGCCGCTGAGCGGTACGTAGAAGCGGATCTCGTCTGCACCCGCGTCGGCTGCCAGACCCAGGCCGGCCCGGAAGAGCCGCCGTCCGTGGCCTCGTCGCCGATATTCGGGATGGACGGTCAAATCGTCGTGCCGCGGACTGACGTAGCCGCACACAACGTCATCCTCGACCGATATGGCGACTCCGTCCGGCGCACCGACGATCGAGAACGCCTCACGGTCGAGGTCGGTGGCATTGAAGCCGGGGTAGCCGTCGACCTCCAGGGCCGCCACCATGACACGCCGCAGTGCAGACTCGTCCTCGCCGCGGAAGGGCCTGACGCCAACGCTCACGGACGACCTCCTGGCGCGTCCTTCGGTGGCCGCCCAACGCGTCGCGTTTTCCGGTAGTCGTCCACCCACTGGCGAGTGCTCATCCAGCGGCCCGCCTCATCCTTCATCGCCCGGAGCCGCCCTCGGTCGGCGGCGGCGCGCAAAGCGCGCAGTTCCAGATCGGGGCGAGTTAGGGCGGAGAGCGGAAGCAGCTTGACGGGACCGGCGAGGTTCGGGAGCAGGAACCGATCGAGGCTGTCCTTTACCGCTCGCCCCAGCATCTCCGCGAGCGGCCAGGGATCGCCGGCGTCCACCTTCCGCAGGGCTGCCAGATAGGCCGACCTGTGGCGATTGCGAATGATGGCCGGCGGATAGGCGTGCCGAACGAGAAGGAGGTTGAGGATAAGTCGACCAACTCGACCGTTGCCGTCACGGAAGGGGTGGATTCTCTCGAAGCCAGCATGAACCGACGCGAGCGCGACGAGCGGGTGAACGGCGGCCTCTGGCGGACCGTTGACGAGACGCAGCCAATCGGCGACTTCGGCCGCAACGTCCGTGAACGACGGCGGTTTCATGCCACCGCTGAACGTGGTGATGTCGTGGTGGCGGAAGCTGCCTGGACCCTCCTCCGGGTCGAGGTTGTCCGGCGGGAAGAACTCCCAGACCGGGCCGACTGTGAGTCGGTGGATGTGGCGAAGCTCGGTCAGTGTCAGGAGCGCATCGCCGGCTCCCCACTCGGCCGGAGCTCGGCCCTGCGCGTAAACCCATTCCGCCGCCTGTGCGTAAGCCTTGACTTCGAGATACTCGCCCAGCTCCTTGTTCCCGACTGGGCGCTCTTCATCGAGCAGGACCTTGACCTGCTTCAGGGCGAGCGTGTTGCCCTCGATGGCGGTTGAGTTGTGGACCTCCTCGAACCAGATGTCCCGCCAGATCTGCTGGTTCTCGACTGGCGCGGGCAGCCCACCCGTGCGCGCGAGGTCGCTCATGCCGAGATCGACCTGGTCGAGGATGAACTGCCGGGACGGGCGGCCGCGGCCCGACTTCTGAATCACCATGCGCAAAAGGATATTGTGTTGTGCGATTTAGTGCGCGCCAGTTGACACAGTTTCTCGCGGCAGGCCAGCAGCCTGGCAGACCCCCCTACAAGAGCGCGTGTCGGTCCGATAGTGGCGTCGGAAAGTGGGGTCAAACGTGGGGTCAAGTGGCGTTATCGGGCCGAGAACCACCGAACCTGAGCGTGGATCGAACCAAAGGGGGCAGGTCCGGCGGTATAGACATGCGTCGCCTGACAGCCGACTAGGGTTCGCGAACCGCCGGCGGCGCCGCCGGCCGCTGCTTCTCGGGCGCCGTTGGCGCCGCCATCGGCCGCTGTTCCGATGCCGACTCGTCGTGGACGTACAGTCCGCCTCGGATCCACGACGCCCAGGCTGCGACAAGCGCCATGACGGCCGCCGCGATGAAGACGATGGCGAGCCCCTGTCCGAACGGGGCTGAGATCACCTGCGGGAAGAATTCCTTGCTGGTCAGGATCGCCGCTTGGGCCGCGGGAAGGGACTGGAGGACATTAGCGGGCAGCAGCGCGGCCATGGGGTTATAGCCGAGCAGGGCGGCGAACAAGCTGGCCACGGGCGGCAGATGCGAGATCTGAGCCGCGGTCGCAGGCGGAACTGCNNCCGATCGACACGACGGTGGCCGAGTTCTGGAAAGTGGCCCGCATGCCAGCAGCCGCGCCGCGTTGGCGGGCCGGCACGCTGTTCATGATGCCGGCCATGTTCGGCGAGAAGAACAGGCCGCCGCCGATGCCGCTCACCAGCAGCAGGGCCCCGAACGCCCAGTACGGGAAATTGACCGGCAGGAGTATCAGCCCGAAGAACGAGACGGCCGCGATGAGCATGCCGCCGGTTGCGAACGGTCGCGCCCCGAACCGGTCCGACAGGTAGCCGGAGACCGGCCCAAAGATCAGCGAGCCAATTGTCAGCGGAAGCATGTAGATGCCCGCCCACAGCGGCGTGTCGGCGTAGTCGTAGCCGTGCAGCGGCAGCCAGATCCCCTGCAGCCATATGACGAGCACGAACGAGAGCCCGCCCCGGCCGAGCGCGGAGAGGAAGCCCGCGAGGTTGCCGGCGGCGAAGGCCCGGATGCGGAAGAGACCGAGATCGAAGAGCGGCTCGGCGACCCGACGCTCGACCCAGACGAACAGCACCAGCATCGCCAGGCCGCCACCGATCATGCCGAGCACGAACGGGTTGGTCCAGCCCATCGTGTCCCCGCCGTATGGCTGGATGCCGTACGTGATCCCGATCAGAAGCGCCGTCAGGCCGACGGCGAAGGTCAGGTTACCGGCCCAGTCGATCTTCGCGTGCGTGACCGTACCGAGCTCCTCGAGGCGCATATACGCCCAGATCGTGCCGGCCAGCCCGACTGGCACGCTGACGAAGAACACGAGCCGCCAGTTGATGGCCGCCAGGATGCCGCCAACCACGAGCCCCACGAATTGGCCTGCCAGGAAGGCGATGCCGTTGATACCGAAGGCCAGACCGCGCTGCTCCGGCGGGAACGCGTCGGTCAGAATGGCTTGCGAGTTTGCGAACAGGAACGCGCCGCCGACCCCTTGCACGAGACGCATGCCGATGATCCAGATCGCCCCGGCCGGTCCGGTGAATGGCGTCAAGGCGAGAAGCAGCGATCCGACGGTGAAGATGACGAAGCCCGCGTTGTACATGCGGACCCGCCCGAACATGTCGCCGAGGCGGCCGAACGCCACGACGAGCACCGCGGTCACGAGCAGGTAACCCATCATGATCCAGAGCAGATAGCTCGTGCTGCCGGGGTCGAGCGGGTTCAGCTTTATGCCGTTGAAGATCGCGGGCAGCGAGATGATGACGATCGAGCCGTCGATCGCCGACATGAGGACCCCGAGCGTCGTGTTCGAGAGCGCGACCCACTTGTAGTTCGGGTCGTGCTTCCGGGAGCCCCGCTGGCTGACGGCCCCTCCGGCCCCAGCGCCACGCGAGGCGACCGACCCGGCGTCCTTGGTCGAGCTGTTCTGGATCATGCACCTGTCCTTCGTGGGGACTACGAATGGGTCGCAAAGAGGCCGCTTCCACGCATCCCGCATCCGCGGCGATCCCGGCCGGCGGCTCCTGACGGGGCACCGGCCAGGCCCGGCAGCCGTCAGACAGCGCGACGGGACGCGCTGCGCCGCTGGTCAAGCCTCGCGGATGTGTTCGATAGCGGCTCCGTCCGCGCGCCCAAGGCATCGGGCCGCGGCTCGGTATCGCCGCCGCCGCATTGGTCCTACCTCACGCTACTGGGGGTCAGCCGATGCAGCCGCGATCCGCTGCCCTTAAGTCTAGGCACATACGGCGGGAATCTGCCGCGCCTCGCTGGACGAGGCTCATGCGTTCCGCTTCGTCAATCGAAACCGCCGCCCGGCGGTTTCGATACGACTGGCTCGGCAACCACTCGATTTCGACCGGCGCGCTTGGCCATGAACAGCCTCTCGTCGGCTAGGCCAAGTAGCGACTCCCTTGTGGGGTCGCTGCGATCGATGACCGCGCACCCGGCGCTCACAGTGGTACGGAGCAGACGACCGTCGGCACCGGGCACCGAGCGC
>PMIQ01000198.1:0-10647 GCA_003157175.1 Chloroflexota bacterium | reverse complement strand
TCGAGCGCGGCGTCGAAATGGCGGCGATTGTACAGGCCGGTAAGCCCATCGTGGATCGCGAGCGCCTGCACCTCCTCGGCTAGGTAGGCGTTGGCCAGCGCGAGCGCCGCGTGCGAGCCGAGCAAGGCGAACACCTCACGCTCGGCCTGTGTGAACGTCGCCTCGGACTCGGCCCGGCCCACGGAGATCACACCCAGCACCTTGTCCTCGTTGATGAGTGGCACCCCCACCGCCCAGCGTGTTTCGCCCCGCTGGTAAGCCCGCAACGCCGCGCTGTACTCGGTGCCCGGCCGGTGTTCCGTGAGGATCACGGCGCGCGCGCTGATGGCGCGACCCGCCGTCCCGTCGCCCGGTTCGATGATCGCGCCCAGGGCTTCGGGCGCAAGCCCGCGTACCGCCCTGACGCGGTATCGCCCATCGGCGCGATCCAGCATCGTGATCACCACCGTGTCCGAGGGCACGACGGCGCCGACGGCGTCGACCAGGGCCACCACCAGGCGCTCGGGCTCTCGGATGGCGTTCACGGCGGCCGCGAACTCGGCGAGCGCCGTGAACAGGCGGGCGCGACCGAGGAGGGCCTCCTGCGCCTGGTTACGCCGCAGCGCACTGGCCAGGCGATCCGCGATGGTCCGGGCAAACTGCATATCGCTTTCCGTTATGGTTCCGGACCGCGCCGATTCGATGCTGAGAACGCCGAGCGTGGCACCGTCGCCGAGCAGCGGCACGGCGATCTCNNCCGCCGCGGCGAGTCGCCGCCGCGAAAACCCCCGAGGAGGCCGGGTTGTCCAGTCATTCTTCGTCCGGGCGTGGCCCCCACCTACAAGTGTGTTGGGACCGTGGCAACGGGTACCGGTCGTCCGAGCAGATAGCCCTGTCCGAGCTCGACGTTGAACAACCTGAGAGCCGTGAGCTCGTTCTCCGTCTCGATCCCCTCGGCGATGAGGCGGCAGCCGGTCGAGAGGGCGAAATGGCACAGGCCCACGATCATGGCCTGACGGGCATGATCGGCCTCGAGGTCGGTGACCAGCCACCGATCGAGCTTCACAAAGGCGGGGTGCAACTCGAGGATGTGGCGCAGGCTGGCAAACCCGACGCCCGCGTCGTCCACGGCGAGCTCCACGTTTGGCCCCAGTGCGGCCATGGCCGCGCGGAACGCCGGGTAGTCGGCGATAGCCGTGTGCTCGGTCACCTCCAGGACAAGGTGTCGGCGAACCTCGGCGATGGTGGTGCGCAGCGGCTCTCCGGCGGTGACGAGATCCGGCGACGCGTTGAGATTGAGCCAGGCCGACTCTGGCAGCGACTCCGCGGCGGCGAGGGCGGCCTTGAGTGTGACCATCTCTAGCTCGGTCCCCAAATCGACCGCGGCCGCCTCGGCGAACACGACCTCGGGATTGGCACCGTCGGCGAAGCGTGTCAGGGCCTCATAGCCGACGATCTCGTTACGCGCCAGATCCACGATCGGCTGGAAGACCGGCGCGAAGGCTCGGGCGGCGATTATGGCCGCGATGAGGTCGCGGCTGCGACCCGCCTCGGTGCGCTCGGCCACGTCGCGGCCGATGAGCGCCCCGGCGAGATCGGCGAACTCGACCAGGGCCGGCAGCGCCTCTCCGGCGGCGGTCTTATGAATGGCGTTGGTGGCCTGTATGGCCAGCAACCCGACGAGTCGTCCGTCCGCGGACACGGGCGCAAAGGCGAACGAGGTGGAGCCGGGCCCGCCGAACAGCTCATCGTTGGGACGCCTCTGCCGGTTCGTCCACGGCTCGATCCACGGGCCCACCGCGGCTCGACTGCGCAGTTGCCGGCTGCGCTGGTAGGAGAGACGCCGCAGCGGCGGGTCGGGCCGTCCGGCGACGACGAAGCCGATCGGCATGGCGCGACCGCCGAGCTCGAAGAGGAGGAGCTGCGCGGCGGCGATGCCGGTCAGGCTCACGACCTGACGGCAGATCGCCTGCGCGGTGGCCTCGGGCGTGTCGCCCGGGCGCAGGCCGCGCATCGTCTCGGCGATGAGGGCGCGCTGCCGCACGAGCTGGGTCGAGCGGTCCGCCAGCGCTCGCTCGGCGGTGACGTCGCGCTTGACGGCCATATAGCTCGTGATCGTGCCCGAGGCATCCGAGATGGGCGAGATGATCGCCTCCTCGGTGAAGAGCGAGCCGTCCTTGCGCCGGTTGACGAAGTCGGCCACCCACGGCACGCCAGCGCTGAGCGAGGCCCACATCGCCGCGTAGAACGAGGCCGGCTGGAGGCCGCTGTCAAGGAGGCGCGGGTTGCGCCCGACGACCTCGTCGCGGGAGTAGCCGGTCACCCGCTCGAAGGCGGAGTTGACGTAGGTGATCCGCGCCTCGCGATCGGTGATCATGACCGACTCGGCCACCTGCTCGATGGCCACGCTCAGCCGCTTGCGGTCCGCCGCCTCATTCGAGTATTCGGTGATGTCGACCGCGATGCCACCCACTCCGAGGGCCCCCTTGCCGGTTGGCAGGGGGAACTCCATGAGCAGCACCGTGTGCGGCCCGTTCTCGAGCGGCAGCACATGCGAGAAGACCTGCGACCCACCGCCATGGAGGGCCGCCCGGTCGTGCTCGGCGATCAGCGCGGCGGCTTCGGGCGGCCACATGTCGGCATCGGTCTTGCCCTGCCAGTCGGACCCCGTGTGCCGGCCCATGGTGGCCCGGAGGTGCGGGTTGGCGTAGACGTAGCGACCCTCGGAGTCCTTCACGAAGGCAGCCACCGGGGACGCTTCCATCAGGTCGCGGAAGCGCGGGACGAAAGGCTCCGTGTGGTTCGCGACCGCGGCCTCATGGGATTGCGCCAGACGTAGTGGTCGGGGCTTGGAAATCTGGCGGCGCGGGGCCAGACCGATGCCGGCGCGAGGCGCCAATCGAGCCGGTTGGGGCGTTGCGACCCTGCCTGACGGTGGCATCGCACACTCGGTGCGCCTTCGGCCCCGACCATGCGCGGGGCTCGTCGCGACAACCTCGTCCGAGATGGCGTCGCTAGCGTCGAGAGCGATCATCGCCGGACCCGATGCAGCGCACGCTTTCAAGAACGCAGCGCGGCGACACGGTCGCGAGATAGTGAACGATGGGCGTGCCTCCGACTGCGAGCCAACCGCTTCCAATCCTTCTCATCTCGGCTCCGACGCTGAGGTAGGCATCCGGGGAAGCGGGGCTGTCAAATCCACCGCCGGGCTGCGCTCCGGCCACTGCTGCCCCTACAGTGGACCACTCGGCCGGCGCCATGTCCAACTGTTGTTTGTACTACAGTACTAATGTATAGGGCCGCGCAGCCGCCTCCGCGGATCTCGGCCCAAGCGGCGCGCGGGCAGAGCGCTGCTGACGAAGCCTTCGAGCCCAAGCCCTACGGTACGAAACCTGCGGCGGGGCCCGGTTTGGCGATCACTCTGGAGAGCGCCGACCAGGGGATCGAGACCGTCGGGAGGCCGACGGTGGGGACCTCAACTGGCCGGCGTCGCCAACGATGGCCAGTTTCGGAGGGTAGTCCGCGTCCGCCAACCGCTGGAAAGTCTCGCCGTGGGCACGGCCGCCGGAGTGAGGGTCGCTCCGGGCGTCGACGGCGGCAGCGTGATGATGATGGTCACGGGCGGGGACCGGCGCCCGCGCAGCCGGCGATGGCCAGCGCCGCGCACATGGCCAACAGGCTCAGCCACGCCGGCACGCGCGCCGCGTCGAATGGTTCGACGCCGGTCAGCTTCCACGCAACCTCCTGCCCCTCACGAGGCAACCGTGCCTTTCAGGGCGTGAGCCGAGTCATGTTGCCAGAAACTGCCGCCGGCCTCATCCGCCGTTCCCTATCGGCCCACGCGCTCCACGTGCATGTACGGCTGGAGCGCCTCGGGCACGATCAGGCTGCCGTCCGACTGCTGGTATGTCTCGAGGATCGCCGCGACCGTTCGAGCGAGCGCCAGCCCCGAGCCGTTGAGCGTGTGCACGAGCTCGGGCTTCGCGCCGGCTTCGGGCCGATAGCGGATCGCCATCCGGCGAGCCTGGTAGTCGCGAAAGTTCGAGCACGAGCTGACTTCGAGCCAGCGCTCCACGCCGGGCGCCCAGACTTCGAGGTCGTACTTCTTTGCCTGGACGAAGCCCATGTCCTTGGTAGCCATGAGCAGAACTCGATAGGCGAGACCGAGGCGCTGCAGGATCACCTCGGCTCGACCGGTCAGCCATTCGAGCGCCTCGGTCGACGCTTCGGGCTTCTCGAAAAAGACCATCTCAACCTTGTCGAACTGGTGAACTCGCAGGATCCCGCGGGTGTCCTTGCCGGCCGCGCCAGCCTCGCGGCGGAAGCATGGAGAGTAGGCCGCGTAGCGGATTGGCAGCTGGTCCGCCTCGAAGATCTCGTCACGATGGAGGTTAGTGACCGGAACCTCCGCGGTGGGCACGAGGTACAGCTCGTCGCGCGTGACGATGTACATGAGGTCTTCTTTGTCGGGGATCTGACCGGTCCCGCGGGCCGAGGCCGCGTTGACCATGGCCGGCGGCCAGACCTCGGTCATGCCGTGCTCGGCGGTGTGGATGTCGAGCATCATGTCGATGAGGGCGCGCTGGAGGCGCGAACCCTGGCCCGTGTAGACGGGGAACCCGGAGCCGCTGATCTTGGCCCCGCGTTCCAGGTCGAACATGCGCAGATCGGCGGCCACTTCCCAGTGCGGGCGCCGCGTCCAGGCGTGGCCATCCGTGGTGGCGTCCTTGGGCAGCAGCTCGCCCCACGTCCGAACGACCTGGTTAGCCGAGGCGTCGCCCACCGGCACGTCCGGGTCGGCCGGGTTCGGGATGCGAAGCATCAGCTCTTCGAGCTGGGCCTCGGCGGCCGCCAGCTCCGCGTCGAGCTTCTCGATGTGAGCACCGGCGTCGGTGGAGGCCTGGCGCAGCGCCGCGACTTCGGGGCCGGTTGGCGCGGCGCCGTTGCGAATCGCCTCCCCTATCTGCTTGGAGGCGGCGTTGCGCTCGGCCTTGAGCCGATCCGAATCGCCGAGCAGCTGGCGACGCGTGCCCTCCAGCTCCAGAGCCTGATCCACGATCGACGGGTCCTCGCCCTTGTCGATCGCTCCCTGGCGGATCCGATCCGGCTCCTCGCGCAGCCTTGCCAGCCCGATGCTCATGCGTCGATAACTCCCGTGGTGTTCTCCGGCGGCCCGGGCCGCATCGCCACTGAGTTTAGCCCGGGCAATGGCAGCGCGGGGCAGTAGGCCATCAGAATCGGTCCGGCTCAAGCACCAGCTGGGGTCACGGGAAGCGTGTCCGCGACCTCGAACCGGGCCCGGCCGGGATCAACCGGCTGCGGCCCGCAACCGCTCCACCACGAAGCCGGGTTCGAGGCTGGCCAGCAGCCAGCCGGCGCGCGGGCCGTTCGTTCGGCCCAGGAAAGCCGCGTACAAGGCACCGAATGCGCGCCCGGACGGCATTTCCGTTTCGGCGGCCACACGGAAGATCAGGCCCTGCCATGCGTCGCCCGACCCAGGCGTCTCGGCCGCGGCAGCCGTGGCCAGCGCGCCAAGGTACGCCCGCTGCGCCGCGTCCAGCGCCGCAACTTCCTCCGGCACGGCGTCGTGGCGGATGACGAGGCGCGCCCGCGCCGGCGCATAGGAGTCCAGCCAGGCTCGGGCCGAGACCGTTCGCTCGGCGAGAATCGCGGCTTCGAACGCGCTCAGCGAGGCGCCTTTCTCGGCCTCCATTCGCTCGGCAATGTCGACGCCAGGGATCTGCGCCAGCAGGGCGAGGTGCGCGAAGGCGGGTCGAAACGCCCCGGCGGCCTCAGCCACGTCCGGCGAGGGCGCGAGCAGCGAGTAGGCAAAGAGACGTTCGTAGTCGGCCGGCAGCTCGCCCTTGACCTCGCGTCCCGCGGTCGCCGCGGCGATCCGATCGAACTCGTCGAAGAGCCGCGGGATCGTGTCGCCTTCCGGGTCGAATTCGATCACCTGGCTCGGTCGCGGGCGCAGGAAGAGGAAGCGCAGCTGCTCGGGCGGGAGAACCTCGGCGATCGTGTGCGCGGCGGCGCCCTGACCCTTCGACGTCGACATCTTCTTGCCACCGACGTTGAGGAACTCGTACGCGACGTTGCGCGGCGGCTCAACCTCGAAGACCTCGCGGCTGATGGCGTCCGAGCGATCGCGGGAACCGCCGGCGGTGGCCAGATCCTTGCCGCAGCCCTCGATCGTCACGCCGAGCAAGCCCCATTTGGCGGCCCACTCCAGGTTCCAGGGCAGCTTGGCCCGGCCGCCCAGCGGCGAGAGGCGACCCTCGTGGCCGCAGCCGCGCGCCCACGAAACCATGTCCGGCAGGCATGCGTACGCGACTGTCTCGCCGTCCCAGTCGGTGGCGTACGTGGTGCCGATCCTGCCGCATTGCTCGCATATGACCTGGATCGGCAGCCAGCTGGCGGTGCGTTCGACATGGCTGACGCGCAGGTAGATCGCCCGCACTCGATCCGCCCGATCGAGGGCCAGATTGACGTACGGGTCCATCTGCCCGGCCGCGTACAGCTCGCTTACCCAGTAGAACTTGGGTTTGATGCCGAGCGGCTCGAAAGTTCGGAAGAAGATCTCCCCGACNNGTCCATGTCGTCGACGCCGTAGAGGAACGTGGCCTCTACACCGGCCTGCCGCAGCGCCCGATAGATGGCGTCGTGGAGGACGACCCCGCGCAGGCTACCGACGTGGACGGTACCCGAGGGCGACTTCGAATCGTTGACCACCTGGCGGCCCGAAGCGGCCGCGGCAAGCTCGTCGGCCCAGTACACGGCGGCGCCCCGCTCAGTGAATTTCGAGGATCTTGTATGAGAAGTCCCCGGCCGGGACGTGGACGACGACCGACTCGCCCTTGTGTTTGCCCAGGAGCGCACGGCCGACCGGCGACTCGTTCGAGATCTTGCCCTCGCGCGGGCTGGCCTCGGTCGAACCCACGATCGTGAAGTGCTCCTGGCCGTCCGAACCCTCGACCTTCACGGTCGAACCGATCTGGACATGGTCGGTGCCGTGATTACCGTCGATGATGGTCGCATTCTTGATGAGCGCTTCGAGACGCTGGATCTGACCCTCGACGAATGCCTGCTCGTTCTTGGCGTCCTCGTACTCGGCGTTCTCCGCCAGGTCGCCGTGCTCCTTGGCGTCGTGGATGCGCTGCGCGATCTCGGCCCGACGGACGTTGACCAGCTCTTCCAGATCCACTCGAAGCTTGGTCAGACCATCTTCCGAGATGTACTGAGTCTTGTTGTTCACCGCCGAGGGGCTCCGTTCTCGTCGAATGCGACCCTGGGTCGGGCCTAGAAGGGCCCGCGATAAAGAAGAACTCCAGGCGTCACCATCCCGGTGCCCTGAAGTTCGGCCGGCGCGTATCCTAGCCGCCGCCCTCCCTCGTGTCAAAGCAATAAGTACCAGGTCCCGGGCGCCGGCGGACCAGATCGGCTGGCGGATGTGTCGCCGCACCGTCGCGCGGCCATTTCGATTTGGCCGTCCACTCGAATTCGCCCGAATCGGGGAGAACGGAGGTCCAGGTGGGGAAGGACCTATGAGTCCTGGCAACCTGAAACGAGACTGGCCATTCTTCGGCCATAAACCAGCATCAACACCGGCCCCGACGCTCGGATCCTTCCTCCTCCTCCCCGAGCGCCGGGGCCGGTCCTCGTCTGCAGGGGGTCAGGACCGCACGGGCCGGCCAGGGCGACGGTCAACTCACTGATCGCGGGGATCGCGGGCGCGAGCCGCTCAGCTGCCGAGCTGAAGGAGCCGGCCGCGGATGCGTTGCATCGACATCCGGTCGGCAAAGGCGACAAAGACGGTGTCATCGCCGGCGATGCTGCCCACGACCTCCGGCCAGCGCGTCCGATCCAAGGCCGCCGCGATGGCGTGGGCTGAGCCGGGGAGGGTCTTGATGACGAGCATCAGGCCCGCCTCGCGGATCTCGACCGGGAGATCGTGAAGGAGCGCCCGCAGCCGTTCCTCGCCGGTGCTCTCCGCCTCGGTGACCCGAGCCGGCACGATGTACGACTGGACCCCGTCCTGGCTGGCCTTGATGAGGCCGAGCTCCGCGACATCTCGACTGATCGTGGCCTGAGTGGCACGGAAGCCACGGTCACGAAGGGCCGCCGCCAGTTCCTGTTGAGTGCGGATCGGCCGCTGCCCAAGCAGATCGCGTATCTCGCGCTGCCGGAGCTGCTTCATCACTTCCATCGCGCCGCCGTCCTCCCCGATCCGTCCCCTGCAATCATCGAACCCCTCTCATGCGCCGTGGGGGTTGAGCAGGATGACGAAGACCGCGATCGCGGCCAGCACGCGATACACGACAAACAGGGTAACCGGCTGACGTCGCAGGAATTCCAGCATGAAATGGATGGCCAGGATGCCCGACGTTGCCGCGGCGACGAAGCCGATGATCACGAGGCGCATCTCGGGGTTCACGCCCGCCTCGCCGGTCAGGAGCTTGCGCGCCTCCCACAGCCCGGCACCGGCGACGACCGGCGTCGCCATCAGGAAGCTGAACCGGGCCGCAGCCTCTCGGCTCAAACCCTCGAATAGCCCCGCGGCGATGCTGATACCGGAGCGGCTGATGCCCGGAACGAGGGCCAGGACCTGAGCGATGCCGATCACGAGCGCGCCGCCGAAGGTCATCTCCTCCATCTCGCGGACCTTACTGCCCCAGCGGTCCGCCAACCACAGGATCGCGGCGCCGACGCAGAGCATTGCCGCGACTGGAGCGGGGTCGCGAACCCACGACTCGATCGTGTCGGTCAGCAGCGGTCCGATGAGCACGGCCGGGATGGTGGCCACGACCAGGAGCCAGGCCATCTTGCGGTCCGGATCGTCGCGCAGGGAACGGTCGCGAATGCTGGCCAGGCCGGCGGGGATGAGCGTCAGCCAGTCGCGCCAGAAGTACAGGATCAGCGCCAGGAGCGTACCCATGTGGAGCATGACGCTGAAGGCCAGAGAGTTGATGAAGGGATTCGTCCAGCCCATCGCCCAGGGCACCAGGATCAGGTGGCCGGAGCTGGAGACGGGTATGAACTCGGTCAAACCCTGAACGAGGCCCATGATCAACGCCTGGATGGACAGGTCCACGCGATGTCTCCTCCCGTGCGATTGCTTCAGGGTCCCGTTTATGGGCGGGCGAGCCGCGGTGGGACGGACGCGGCTCGCAATGCACCGAGTGGCTCGCCTAGCGGATGAAGAGCGGGGCCATGACCAGCGTGATCGTGGCCAGCAACTTCACCAGAACGTGGAGCGAAGGACCGGCAGTGTCCTTGAACGGATCGCCGACGGTGTCGCCGACGACGGCGGCAGCGTGCGCAGGCGTGCCCTTGCCCAGCACCTTGCCGTCGGCATCGAGCAGGTGACCCGACTCGATGTACTTCTTGGCGTTGTCCCAGGCGCCGCCGCCGTTGTTGAGGACGGTGGCGAGCAGGACTCCGGCGATGGTGCCGACCATCAGCAAACCGGCCACGGCCTGGTAGCCGAGCAGGATGCCGACGATGATCGGAGTGGCGACGGCAACAGCGCCGGGCAGCATCATCTCGCGGAGGGCGGCGCGGGTCGTGATGTCCACGACTCGAGCGTAGTCCGGCCGACCTGTGTAATCCATGATCCCGGGGATCTCACGGAACTGGCGTCGGACTTCGACGATGATCGCCTGAGCGGTCGTGCCGACTGCCCGGATGGCCAGTGAGCTGAAGAAGTAGACGAGCATCGCGGCGATCAGCGCGGCCACGAAGACGTTGACGTCTTCCAGGTTGACCGAGGTCATGGGCGCGCTGCCACGGTTGACCAGGATCAGGTTGACCTTGTCGATGTAGGCCGAGAAGAGGAGGAAGGCGGCCAGCGAAGCGGACGCGATGGCGTAGCCCTTGGTCAGCGCCTTGGTCGTGTTGCCGACCGCGTCGAGACGGTCGGTGATGTCGCGAGCGCCGGCCTCGGCGCGGCTGAACTCGGCGATGCCACCGGCGTTGTCGGTGATCGGGCCGAACGTATCCATCGCCAGAACGTAGGCGCAGGTCATGAGCATGCCCATGGTCGCAACGGCCGTGCCGAAGACGCCCCCGACATTCTTGCCGGTCGCGTCGAGCAGATTGGCTTGAGAGCCGAGCCAGTTGCTGGCCAGAAGGGCGACGCCGATGGTGATCGCGGTGACGGCCGTGGTCTCGAAGCCGACCGCCATGCCGGAGATGATGTTCGTCGCCGGACCGGTCTTCGATGCCTCGGCGATCTCGCGAACGGGTCGGTAGCTGCCCGCCGTGTAGTACTGCGTGATGTAGACGAACGCGATGCTGGTGGCCAGGCCAACGATGCCGCAGCCGAAGAAGTAGACCCAGGCGGGTATGCCGTTGTTGCCGCTGATGCCGACGGGGGTCTGCATCATCACGTTGGTCACCAGGACCAGCGACAGGGCGCTCAGTATCGTCGTGACCCAGTAACCGCGATTGAGGATGTTCATCGGGTTCTCGGTCTCTTTGCCGCGGATGAAGAACATCGCGACGATCGTGGAGATGAGACCGAAGGCTCGAACGACGAGCGGGAAGAAGATCCAGGCCTCCGGGTGCGGCCACCCGGCATGCTGGGCAAGAACGTAGAGGCTGCCGCCCAGGATCATGGCGCCGATGTTCTCGGCAGCGGTGGATTCGAAGAGGTCGGCGCCGCGGCCG
>PMIQ01000094.1:304-2525 GCA_003157175.1 Chloroflexota bacterium | reverse complement strand
GGTCGGCGGAATCGCGGCTCCGGCGTGGCCTGAACCTGGGGCGCCGAGAAATCGCGAGCCGGAGTGGGGGCCAGGGCGACCGGGCGCGAGTAATAGGCCGGGATCTCGTCATCGGCGAGTCCAGCCGGGCCGCCCCTGGCCACGCCACCGGCGGCGCCGATCGGGACGCCGAAGCCCGCGGGTGCGCCGCTCCCGATCGCGCCGGGAGGGAACGGCGCAGGAGCCGGCGTTCCGGCCGACCGGACGATCACCGAAGCTTCCTTCGGTTTGCTGCCGAACTTCTGGCGGCAGTGATAGCACCGGCCCGTGCCGGCGCGATTGAGCGACCGGCAATGCTGGCAGACCCAGAATTCGTCCACGGGCGAGCTTCTCTCCTGGCCTGGATGTCAGTGGCGGCAACGACCGTCTTGCCCAGCCCGATGATAGCCTCGCGGACGGGTCGCCGAGACACGCCCGAATGGTCATAGGACCGTCCGAACTATGGTTTCGCCGGAAGGCCCGCGGGTCAATGCCTTTGCTGGCCCAAATCTGCCGGATCTCCGACCGACTTCTCCGCGTCTCCGGCGCATCGGGGCCAATCGGTTACGCCCGCGGATCGGCGTTACCATCGCGCCGTGCCCGACTCCCTCCCGTCCCAGGATTCTGTGATCCATGCCCGCGGCCTGACAAAACGCTTCGCGGCGTTCACCGCCGTCGACGGCGTGGACTTCGACGTGGCCCCGGGCGAGGCCTTCGGATTCCTCGGCCCCAACGGCGCCGGCAAGACATCCACGATGCGGATGATCGGGGCCGTCTCGCCGGTCACCGCCGGAACTCTCACCGTCTTCGGGCTGGAGCCGGCTCATGACGGGGCGCAGATTCGGTCCCGGCTGGGCGTGGTCCCGCAGGCGGACACACTCGACAACGAGCTGAGCGTCCTGGAGAACCTGCTCATCTACGGGCGCTACTTCGGCCTCTCGTGGGGCGAATCCAGGCGTCGCGCCGTAGAGTTGCTCGATTTCGTGCAGCTGACGGAGCGGTCCGCCGATCGGGTGGAGCCGCTGTCGGGCGGGATGAAGAGGCGCCTGGTGATCGCTCGGGCCCTCATCAACGAGCCCTCGCTGCTCCTGCTCGACGAGCCGACGACCGGCCTGGACCCGCAGGCCCGGCACCTGCTGTGGGATCGGCTGTACCGGCTCAAGCAGCGCGGCGTCACCCTGTGCCTGACGACTCACTACATGGACGAGGCGGAGCAGCTGTGCGACCGGCTCGTGGTCATGGACAAGGCCAGGATCGTGGCCGAGGGCTCGCCTCGCCAGCTGATCGAGCGGTACGTCACCCGCGAGGTCCTCGAGCTGCGGTTCAACCACGGAGAGGGCGAGGCGTACGGCGAGGGCGAGTCGGCCGGCGACGGCGCCGACCTCGACGGCCAGCTCGAAGGCCTGGCCGAGCGCATCGAGCACCTGCCCGACCGTCTGCTCGTGTACACGCACGACGGCGACGCAACCGCCGCCGCGGCGTTCGAACGTGGGCTTCGACCGGCCAGCGTTCTGGTTCGCCGGAGCTCGCTGGAGGACGTCTTCCTCCGGCTCACCGGCCGCAGCCTGGTCGAGTGATGGCTCCGGGCGCTTCTACCGCCGCGCGCCCCGGGCTACTGTCCGGGCTCACGTCCCATCCCTCGCTGCGCGTCCTCGAGCACGATCTGCTCGTGTTTCGGCGTGGCTGGCGAAGCTACCTCGTGTCCGGCATAAGCCAGCCTTTCCTGTACCTGCTTTCCATGGGGATCGGCCTGGGCTACTACGTGAACCGCAACGGCGGGATCCCCGGCGGCGTTCCGTACCTTGACTACATCGCCCCGGCGCTGCTGGTGACGCAGGCAATGATGATCGCCAGCGCCGAATCGGCCTGGCCGATCATGGGCAAGATGACCTGGGACAAGACGTACCAGGCGGCCCTCAACACGCCGGTCGGCGCCACGAGCCTGCTCGCCGGCGACCTGATGTGGATCGCCTTTCGGGCCTCCCTGCTCTCGGTCCTCTTCTTCGCGGTCATCCTCTTGTTCCGAGCCGTCAGCTCGCCACTGGCCATCCTGGCCCTCCCCGTGGCCCTCCTGACGGCGATGTCCTTCGCCGCCCCGATCATCGCCTTCACCGCCACTCAGAGGACCGACCAGCCATTCAACATGCTGTTCCGGTTCGGCATCACGCCGTTGTTCCTGTTCAGCGGCACCTTCTTCCCGATC
>PMIQ01000094.1:0-245 GCA_003157175.1 Chloroflexota bacterium | reverse complement strand
TCACTGCCGGCCGCCATCTCCCGCCCGACCCGCATGGTCGAGCGCAACGCGATGGTCTACCGCCACACCTTCATGGTCATCTTCTCGGGCTTCTTCGAGCCGCTGTTCTATCTCTTCTCGATGGGCTTTGGTGTGGGGGCGCTGGTCGGGTCGGTGGCGCTGACGGACGGCCGGAGCGTCCCATACGCCGTCTTCGTGGCCCCGGCGCTGCTGGCGTCGTCGGCGATGAACGGCGCCATCTACGA
>PMIQ01000188.1:2441-3013 GCA_003157175.1 Chloroflexota bacterium | reverse complement strand
GCTCGTCGGCGCGGAGCTGGAGAAGCAGCACCTTGCCGAGCAGGTAGCTGAGCTGGTACGTCGGCGTGTAGGTGTAGCGGAAGACTTCGGCCTGGGCGTTGGCGTGCTCGAAGCCGGTGTGCTCTATGAGCATCGCCGTCGCTTGCTCGACGCTCAGCTCGCCGCGGTGCATTCGGACGTCCAGGATGATCCGACAGGCCCGCCAGATGGCGTCGGTGTGCATCGCCAGCAGGAANNTCGACGAACTCGGGCGCGTCGACGAGCAGCCGGACGATCGACGGGTGGGCCACCGCGGCCGACAGCTGCAGGTGGTGGCCGGGGTAGGCCTCGTGGACGCTGGTGTTGCTGATCGAGGCGAAGTAGTGCTCGCGCATGCCGTTGGGATCGTCGCGCACGGATGGCGTGACGATGTAGATGCCCGAAGGATGCTTGTCGAACTTGGGCGGCTCGAAGTAGGCGGCGAAGGGAACGACCGTGCGCAGGTACTCCGGAGTCGGGATGACGGAGATCTGCTCGCCGGGGGGCATCGTGGCGATGCCGTGCTCGATGATGTGGGCTCGGGCCCGCATCAT
>PMIQ01000188.1:0-2353 GCA_003157175.1 Chloroflexota bacterium | reverse complement strand
CGTCGGAGCCGAGCGCCCAGCTCTCGACCGTTGAGCCCATCTTCGCCTTGAGGGTCTCGACGTACGCGACCACCGCGGCCGAAGCCTTCTCCACGGCCTTGTCCAGGCGGGCCTGGGCGCGNNGACTCGATCTCGAGCTCCTGCCAGAGCCGGACCTGGGGTGCCGTGGCGCGAGTCCGGTGCTGCTCAAGGAACCCGGGCACGCCCTCCAACCGCGCGGTCAGCGACGCGAGCCGATCCTTGAGCGGGGCGAAGTCGCGGGCGAAAATGGAGAAGAGGGCGTCGCCGACGGCATCCATGGCGCTCGAGCGGCGCTCCCAGACGCGATGGACCTCCATATCGAAGAGCCCGCGCCGGACGTTGTGGAGGGCCAGCTCGCGCTCGAAGCGGACGCTGTCCGACAGCTCGTTCGGGTCGATCGCCTCCAGCTCGCGTTCGACGCGGTGGGCGTCGGCGATCTCCTGCGTGACGGCGTCGCGGGTCGCGTCGTCGAGGCGGTCGTCTCCCTCGTGCAGGCCGACGTAGGTGGCCAGGATCGGGTGCTGCTCCACCATGCGCCGGAATTCGGTTTCGACGACGCCCCAGAAGCGATCGTCGGCGGGGCCGGCGGTGGGCTTGGAGGCGGGCCGGGGGAGAACTAGCTCTGGCATGTTTTCCTCTGCGGATGCTGGACGGTGAGCTGGCTAGTGGGCTGGCGCGGGCGCGGTCGTGGCCGCGGCGACTTCGACCGGCGACGTCTCGCGCAGGGCCGCCGCGCAGGCAGCCAGAACGCGCTCGACATCGGTTGCGTCGACGCCGTAGTGGGTCACGGCTCGGANNTTGGGTCGAGCTTGCCGGGCGCCGGCTGGGCGAGCCCGCCCGCCGATTCGATGCCGTCCAGGGTCGAGAGCCCCTCGGCCAGGCGGCGGGCGTTGGCGTGATCCTCGGCCAGGCGCTCGATCATTCCGGCCGGGCCGTCTCGCAGGGCCACGAGGCCGGGCGCCGCCAGGACGCCGACCTGGCGCATGCCTCCGCCGACGAGCTTGCGGCCGCGGCGGGCCCGGGCGACGAAATCCCTGGGTCCGACGACGAGCGAGCCGATCGGGCAGGCCAGGCCCTTCGACAGGCAGAACATGACCGAGTCGGCAGGCTGGGCCAGCTCCCGCGGCTCCAGACCGAGGGCGATGGCGGCGTTGAAGAAGCGCGCCCCGTCGACGTGGAGAGGGACTCCGTGCGCGTGCGCAATCTCCGCGACCTGGCGGACGTAGGGCAGGGAGAGAGGCTGGCCCATCGAATGAGCGTGGGTGTTCTCTATGGCAACGAGGCCGGTGATCGGCTCGTGAAGGTCGCGCGGGTCGCGGAAGGCGTCGCCGAGCTCGGCGAGGTCCCAGGTGCCGTCGGGGCGCTCCGCCATCTGCTTGATCGACGTGCCGACGACTACGGCATGGCCGGCCTGCTCGTCCGAGACGATGTGGGTGGATGCGCCGGCGATCGTCTCCTGGCCGCGGCCAAGATGCCCGAGCTGAGCCACGAGGTTGCCCATGGTCCCGCTCGCCACGAACAGGGCCGCTTCCTTGCCGAGCAGCTCCGCGGCCCGCTCTTCGAGGGCGTTGACGGTGGGGTCGTCGCCGAAGACGTCGTCGCCGAGCTCGGCATCATGCATGGCCCGGCGCATCGCCGGCGTCGGATGAGTGACTGTGTCGCTGCGCAGATCGACGAAGCCGCCGCGGCCATCGAGAGTCATGACGTCGAGTATAGGTCGACCGGCTCTACGGGCGGTTCTCAACAGTTCTCGGCCGCCGCGGCCTCGAGGCCCCCGGGCCCGACGTTCGGACACACCCGCCGCCGCATGCTATTCTCCACCGTCGGCGCTGGGCTCGTGGTGTAGCGGCCTAACATGCCAGCCTGTCACGCTGGAGATCGCCGGTTCGAATCCGGTCGAGCCCGCCATCGCCTTCGACTTTCTCAAGCCCCGTCCCCGCCCGGACGGGGCTTTTCCTTGCCCGTGGCCACGCTGCCTCCTCGCCCGCGGAACGGAAAGAGGCCCGCCCGCGGCGGCATGCGACATCGGTTTCGTCACGAGGGTGCAGCGGCGCAAGCCGGCGAAGCGGCGAGAACGCCGTGCCAAGTGCCCGGCGCTGCCGCACAATCAGGGTCCAGGAACGGCCGTCCTACGCGGCCTGAGCCGGCGCACAGAGAGTGGAGGCACGATGGTATGAGCGGCCGCGTGATCGTGGTCGGCTCGGTCAACATCGACCTTGTCGCACGCGTGCCCCACCTGCCCCATCCGGGCGAGACGGTCACGGGCGGCAGCTACGACCGGTACCACGGCGGCAAAGGTGGCAACCAGGCCGTGGCAGCCGCCAGGCTGCGG
>PMIQ01000025.1 GCA_003157175.1 Chloroflexota bacterium | reverse complement strand
ACTCCATCGGTTCGAGCACGAACATCGGTATCTGGCGGTCAGTCTTGGTCTGGTAGTTCGCGTAGTCGGGCCAGGCCTCGACCGCGCGCTCCCACCAGACGGCCTTCTCGTCGCCCGTGACCTCGCGCGCGGTGTAGTCGAGCTTGGTCGCGCCATCCTGCAGCTCGACGTGGGGGTTCTTCTTGAGGTTGTAATACCAGACCGGGTTCTTCGGAGCGCCGCCGAGCGACGCGACGACCGCGTAAACACCCTCGTTTTCCACGCGCATGAGGGCGGTCTTGCGGAGCCTGCCGGTCTTCGCGCCGACCGAGGTCAGCACGATGACGGGACTGCCGCGAAGATCGCCGCCCTCCTTGCCGTTCGTCGCCTCGTAGAGCTCGGCTTGATTGCGGGCCCAGGCTGANNCGGTCTCCAGGGTAATGCTGAGCGGAGATTCGCGGGGCGAAGGACCCGATGTGCAGCCGGCGCGTCGGATCGGCCTTGTCCGCGATCCGCTGCCGGCAAATCGGCTCGCGGGTGCCCTCGGGCCGCTCGCTCGGCTGCGTAGCAAGAGGCTTGTAGAGTTCAGCCCGACCGGTTCGATCGCGACGCCGTAGAACGAGCTCATCGAGAGGCGCCCGATGGCGACCCGGAGCCTCGTAGAGGAGACCTCGCATGCACATCCTGGTTGCTTACGCTAGCCGTCACGGCGCGACGCAGGGGATCGCCGAGCGGATCGCCGAGACACTAAGGTCGGCCGGGCTCGACGCCGAGGCCCTGCCGGTCGCATCCGTCAAGAGCGTGGCCGGGTACGACGCCTTCGTGATCGGAAGCGCCGCCTACATGTTCCGGTGGCTGAAAGAAGCCGCGACGTTCGTCCGGCGCAACCGGGCTGCCCTGGCCGCGAAACCCGTCTGGCTCTTCAGCAGCGGGCCGATGGGCGGGCCCACCGACACTCAAGGCCGGGACCAGAAGGTCGTCGCGGTGCCGAAGGATGCCGCGGAGCTGAGCGAGGCCGTCTACGCCCGTGACCACCACGTCTTCTTCGGCGCCTATTCGAACGACCGCAAGTCGATCGGACTTGCCGAACGGTTCATGTCACTGATGCCGGCCGCGAAGACGGCCCTTCCCCAGGGCGACTTCCGGGACTGGCCCGAGATCGAGGCCTGGGCGTCCGGAATAGCCCGCGACCTCACGGCAAGTCTGCCGGGCTGACGCGCACCTACCAGCCGGCGGCGCGACAAGATGGCCGATGGTCCGGGCCGCAAGTAAGTTGATCGAGAAGGCGCCCCGCTTCGAGAGTCAGCGGGCCATCGCACGGGCGAGTTCGGCGAGGAGTTCCTGCTTGCGGGCGGGCGTGGCGAACGAGCCGTTGATGGCGTTGGCCGCGAGCCGACCGAGATCGCCGGCCGTGAGCGCGAGCGCGGCCGCGATCCTGCGGTAGTTGTCGCCGATGTACCCGCCGAAGTAGGCCGGATCGTCAGAGTTGATCGTGACCGCCACACCGGCCTCCATGAGCGTCCGAATCGTCGAACGCTCCATCGACGGGAAGACTCGGAGGCGGACGTTCGAATTCGGGCAGGCCGTCAGGGTTATGCCCGATTCGGCCAGGCGGCGCATCACCGCCGGGTCATCCGCGGCCCGGACGCCATGGTCGATCCGAGACACCCCCAGTGCCTCGACCGTTCGCGCGACGAACGACGCGTCGCCCTCCTCGCCGGCGTGGGCAACGGCGCGCAGCCCCAGCGACCGCGCCCGAGCGAACGTGCCCGCGAACGGTTCGGGCGGGAAGCCGACCTCGCTCGAGTCCAGGCCCACCGCCACGATCCGATCCAGCCACGGCTCCGCGGCCGCGAGAGTGGCGTCGGCCGCCTCGGCGGGGAGATGGCGCAGGAACGACAGGATCAGGCCGCTCGTGATGCCGAGCTCGCGCTCGCCGTCGGCGAGGCCGTCGAGGATGCCGCCGATCACGTCGCCGATCGGGATGCCGCGGGTCGTGTGCGTCTGCGGATCGAAGAAGGGCTCGACGTGGCGGACGCGGTCCGCGTGGGCGCGTTCGAGGTATGCCCGGGTCAGCTCGCGGAAATCCTCGCGGGTGACGAGCACCGTGCAGGCGGCATAGTAGACGTCGAGGAACGACTGGAGGTCGGAGAAGTCGTAGGCGGCTCGCGTCTCCTCGACCGAGGCGTACGGGAGCGCAACGCCGTTGCGGGCGGCCATGCGGAAGGCCAGCTGGGGTTCGAGCGTCCCTTCCAGGTGGACGTGCAGCTCCACCTTGGGCAGGCGGTCGATCAGGTCGGCGAGTTCTGGATCGAGTCCGCCAACGGCGTCCGACTGCACGTTGCTGCGTACCTCCATGGCCGTCCAGTCGACATCAGCGGCGACGCGGGAGGACGCCTCGCCGGGCGGGCGGATGGCCCGCGAGTTGTCGGCCAGTCTAGCGAGTCGGCCGCGTTCTGCTGGCCGGGCCCTGAGGTTCGCCTGGCGGGTCGAATCCGGCCCCGACTTTGCCCGGCCCAGGGGCTGCGCTAGCGTCCGCGTGGAGGCACCGAATGACGCAGACGACGACTCCGGACGCC
>PMIQ01000125.1:1827-2848 GCA_003157175.1 Chloroflexota bacterium | reverse complement strand
GGTGAAACGAAGACGATGTCGAGCGCGAAACGCATGAACAACATGTGGATGCCGTTCTCGCCCGGTAGCCACAGTCCGTCTCCTGGCGGCAGCGACGAGCGACCCATGAGCCCCATGAACTTGGCCCAGAAGGACGATCCGTCCTCGAGTCGCTCGGCCAGGATGGTCCCTCGGCTGATATTGCGGGCCACCAGAAGCGGCCTGGTCATTTACCCGACGGTATTCCACCGCCGGCGAAGGTCTTCACCAGCGAGATGATGGCCGGGCCGAGGATGACGACGAATAGCGACGGGAAGATGCAGCCGACGAGCGGGAAGAGCATCTTGATCGGCGCCTTGGCGGCCATCTCTTCGGCGCGCTGGCGGCGCTCGATGCGGAGCTGTTCGGACTGAACCTGCAACACCTTGGAAATCGACACGCCCAGCGTTTCCGCCTGGATGATCGCGCCGATGAAGTTGGAGAGGGGCTGAACGTTGGTCCGTGGAATCATGTCGCGCAGGGCCTCGCGTCGGGCCTTGCCCACGCGCACCTCGGCCAGGGCCCGGCGGAACTCGTCGGTCAGCGGGCCGGGTAGCTTCTCGACGACCTTGGCCAGCGCGGCGTCGAAGCCGAGACCGGCGCGCACGGAGATCGTCAGCAGGTCCAGCGTGTCCGGGATCATCTTGAGGATGACCTTCTGGCGGCTCTTGATCTTGCGGCCGAGCCAGAACTCAGGCAGCAAGTAGCCCACGAAGAAGCCAATGAACCCGAAGAAAAGCGCCTTGGCGATGGACGTGATGCCGGTGATGCCACCCGCGGCGAGCACGCCGAGGAGCAGGAACAGGACCGCGCCAATGCCGATGCCGACCAGCATCTTCACGCCCATCCAGTCGGCCAGCCGCATGTCGCCCGGATTGCCCGCGAGCGAGAGCCGTTTCTCGGCGGTTTCGGCCGAGGAGGCGCTGCTCAGACGTCCGCCGGTCCGCGAGAGCCGTGCGACGAGAGGCCGCAGGGTGCGCTCGGCGAAGGGTTGCTGGAGCTC
>PMIQ01000125.1:0-1814 GCA_003157175.1 Chloroflexota bacterium | reverse complement strand
GATCCCGGCGAAGACGAGGATGATCAGACCGGCCGGCAGATTCATGATGCCAGGCGGGTTCATGAACATCGGCTCCATGAACTTGGGGGCGATGACGAATAGGACGCCTACCAGGCCGATCGGCAGGAAAGCGACGACGTAACCCGACATTCGCTGCTGGGCGGTGAGAGTCCTGATCTCGCCCTTGATCCTGACGCGCTCTCGAATCGTGAAGGCGATCGAATCGAGGATCTCGGCGAGGTTGCCGCCGACCTGGTGCTGGATCGTGATGGCCGTGGCCATCAGTTCGAGGTCGTCCGAGCGCACGCGGCGGACCATGTTCTCGAGCGCGACGTCGAACGCAAGGCCGAGGTTGACCTCGCGAACGACGCGGCCGAACTCCACCGTCACCGGGGGCTGGGCTTCGCGCACGACCATCTCGATCGCCTGCAGGAACGAAGAACCCGCGCGCAGCGCATTGGCGANNGGCCCAGCCAGAACCGCGGCAGCCAGGCGCCGATGGCCGCCCCTGCCAGAAGCCCCAGCGGGGACCCCAGGGGCTGCAGGACCAGGCTCAAGACGAGGAACATGAACGGGACGCCCAGGATGGCGCCGATCCAGATCCCGATGAACTCGCCGGGCTTGAGTTTGAGATCGGCACGGGCGATGTCGCGGGCCAGGTTCGCACCAAAGTCGCGTTGCTCGATGACCTTGTTCAGACGGGCCAGAGCGACGCTCTGGGACAGCACGTCGCCGATTCCGACGCCCGCCTGGACCGTCGTGGTGGGGGCATTGGGTTTGCTGGCGGTGTAGCGCTCGAGTCTGTCACTGATGCCCGATCCGCGGCCGGATGACGCCAAGCCGATGAACACCAGAAGGATCCCCAAGCCGAGGATCAGCGCGACGATGATGACCATAACGGCCCTCCCTGCCTCCGTTCCTCTACGCGAAGCCGAACAGGCCGCGCGGCAGGTGAATGCCCATGACCTCGAACTTCTCCACGAACTTGGGCCGAATGCCCGTCGGGCGGAGGCGGCCCTGGATCTTGCCTTCCACGACGCCGGTCTGCTCGAAGACGAATACGTCCTGCATCACGATGACGTCGCCTTCCATGCCCTGGACTTCGGTGATGTTCACGATCCTGCGGGTGCCATCCTTGAGGCGAGATTGATGGACGATCAGATCCACGGCCGAGGAGACCTGCTCGCGGATGGCCCGCAGAGGNNGCCTGGAGCATGTCCAGCGCCTCGCCGCCGCGGCATTCGCCGACGATGATTCGGTCGGGCCGCATGCGGAGGCAGTTGCGGACGAGCTCGCGGATCGGGACCGCGCCCCGGCCTTCGATGTTCGGCGGCCGCGACTCCAGGGTGACCACGTGTTCCTGGCGGAGCTGGAGCTCGGCCGCGTCCTCGACGGTGATGATGCGCTCGTCGTTCGGGATGAACGACGAGAGGACGTTGAGGGTCGTGGTCTTGCCCGAACCGGTACCACCGGACACGAAGATGTTCAGGCGAGCTTCTACGCAGGCGCGCAGGAAGTCGAACATCTCGGGTGTCGAAGTGCCGAAACGGATCAGGTCATCCACGGTGAACGGTGAGGCCGAGAACTTTCGGACGGTGATCACCGGCCCGATCAGGGACAGCGGCGGGATGATGGCGTTGACGCGGGAGCCGTCTGTCAGACGCGCGTCGACCATCGGGCTCGACTCGTCGATGCGACGGCCGATCGGGGCGATGATCCGATCGATGATGCGCATGACGTGATCGTCGTTCTGGAAGACGACGTTGGTGAGCTCCAGGCGGCCACTTCGTTCGATGTACACCTGGCGCGGGCCG
>PMIQ01000049.1 GCA_003157175.1 Chloroflexota bacterium | reverse complement strand
TCGTCGTCGCGCTTGCCCGGGCCCGTCATTGCGATCGTCACCGGCTCGAAGCCGGCCCGCAGTACCGCCTCCAGCTCACCGCCCGAAGCGATGTCGGCACCGATGCAACAGCTCGCGACGTGGGCCAGGACGCCGAGCGCGGGATTGGCCTTGACCGCGAAGGCGAGGCGGAACCCGAAGGGCAGCACGGCGCCCAGGGCGTCGATGCGGCGGCCGACCAGATCGAGGTCGTAGACGTAGAGAGGCGTCCCGAAGTCCGTGGCCAGGGTGTGTGGCGGGATGCCTGCCAGCAGGCCGTTCTGCAGCAGGCTGTCGATCGGCTGGGCGTCGGGTTCGACTGAAGGTTCGACTGCCTGACCGGACGCAGGTTCGACCGGCTGTTCGACCGGCCGACCTTCGACCGCCGACTCTTCCGAAGTCACCGCAATGCCTCCTCCAGCGCGACGCGGGCGTCTGTGCGCTCGTCGCGGTATTTGACGACGACCGCGGCCGAGAGGCCGATGCCGTTGCTCTCCGCGAACCCGCCGCGGACCTGCCGCACGCCTGGCGCCACGACGGCGCCTTCCGGCACGACCAGCGGCTCCACGAGCGTCCCCACCAGGACGCGGCTCTGCACCAGGTCGTAGAGGCGGCTCGTGCCGGTCAGGATTACGCCGGCCGCGACCACAGCGCGGCGCTTGACGAGCACACCTTCGAGCAGAGCCGACTGGGCGCCGACGAAAACCTCGTCCTCGACGATCACGGGACGGCGGCCGGCCGGCTCCAACACGCCGCCGATCTGGACGGCGGCCGAGAGATGGACGCGCGACCCGATCTGCGCGCAGGAACCCACCAGGACGTGCGAGTCGACCATCGTGCCCTCGCCGATCCACGCGCCGACGTTGATGTACGAGGGCGGCATGATCGTCACGCCGGGCCCGAGGTAGACGCCGCCGCGGACGGTCGTTCCGCCCGGGACGACGCGCCACGGCTTGCCGGCCGCCAGGGCCTCGCGAGCCTCGGGCGAGTCGAGCAGGTCCTTGACCGGCAGCCCCACGCGGTCGCGGAACTGGAACGCGCCGTCGAGATCCCACGTCCGCGTCGCTCGGTCGGCGAAGAGCCCGAGGATGGCCGACTGCACGGCCGAGTCGACGCGCCAGCCACCGGGCGCGTCCTCGTCCGGGTGCGCCGCCCGGATTCGGCCGGAGTCGAGGTCGGCGAGGACGTCGGACAGGATGTCGGAGAGAGGTCGGTCGTTCACGGCGCCATCATCGCGCGGATCGGCCGCTCCGATTCGGCCCGGATCATGCGTGGGCCGTCGCNNTCCTCGAGCGGCAGAAGAGGCAGCCGGACCATATCGGTCGACAGGCCCATCAGCGAGAGCGCGGCCTTGACCGGCACCGGGTTCGGGCCGCCCAAGAAGTTGGCCTTCATCAACGGCAGCCAGCGCTCATGCATCCGCCGCACGGTGTCCCAGTCGGCCGCGAATGCGGCGTCGCACATGTCCGCCATCGGGCCGGGGATCTCGTTGGAGCACGTGGAGATCACCCCGTCGCCGCCCATCGCCAGCATCGGGAACGTCCATGTGTCGTCGCCGGCGAGAACCGAGAAGTCGGCCGGTCGCTCGCTCAGGATCGTCGCGATCTGATCCATGTTGGCCGAGGCCTCCTTGACGGCCACGATCCGCGGATGCTCGGCCAGTCGCAGGAGAGTGGCGGCCTCGACGTTGACCCCGGTTCGGCCGGGTACGTTGTAGACGATGATCGGCAAATCGCCTTCATCCGCTACCGCACGGAAGTGCGCCTCGAGCATCCGCTGGTCGGGCTTGTTGTAGTACGGGGCGACGACGAGGGCGGCGTCGACGCCCATGGCCGCCGCGCGGCGTGTCGATCGGATCGCGGTCGCGGTGCTGTTGGAGCCGGTCCCGGCGATGACCCGGAGGCGGTCGCGGCTCGGGCGCTCAGCGGCGACTTCGAGCGTGGTCGCGATCACCCACTCGTCTTCTTCGTGGCTGAGAGTCGGCGTCTCGCCGGTCGTTCCGCAGGCCACCAGGCCGTGGATGGCGGAATCGATCTGGCGGCGGACCAGGGCCCGGAAGGTCTCCTCGTCGATCAACCCGTCGGCCAGGAATGGCGTGACGAGGGCCGTGAAGGCCCCCCTGAGCATGCGGCTGGCTGGCATCGGTGTCTCCTTAGGTTGCGCCTTCGGCGCGATTGGCTGGGCTGGGTTGGGGCGGGTTGGGTGGTATCAGGAGGCTGTGGCCGCGGCGGACTGAGCCCGAGTGGCGGCGATCATGTCGTCGACAACTTCGTCGAAGGAGTGGATGCCCGACGCGCGGGGAGCGGTTCGCAGCCAGTCGGCGGCTATGAGCGCGCCGGCCGCGTAGGCCGATCGATCGCGGGCGGTCAGGCGCATCTCCAAGCTCTCGCCCGGGGCGTCGAAGCCGACGAGGTGCATGCCCGGCGCTGCGCCGGCGCGGATCACGGCCACGTCCAGCTCCTCCGGCGCGGGGGCGCCGTGGGCGATTTGCTGGGCCACGCGCGTCTTGCGTGGATGAGCGGCGATCAACCGCCGCGAGAGGTCCAGGGCGGTGCCGGAGGGGCGGTCCGTCTTCGTGCGGCGGTGCCACTCGACGATGTATGGGTCGTACTCGGCGAACGGACCGAAAAGCCGGGCGGCTTCCTCGACGAGGCGAGCAAAGAGCATCACGCCCAGGCTGAAGCTGGCCGAAGCAACGGCGCTGGCCTCGCAATCGACCAGCAGGCCGGCGACTTCGGGGCGGTCGTCCGCCCAGTTGGTCGTACCGATGACGAATCTCCGGATTCCACCGGCCAGGGCCGCGCGGAGGTTGGGCAGGACGGCGTCGCCCTGGCTGAAGTCGAACAGCAGATCGGCGCCGAGGAACCGGCCGGGCTCGTGGCCGGCGAGCGGGTCGGCGGGCATGCCCAGGATCGCCGCCGGCGGCGTGCCGCGTCCGGCGAGCGCAGCCGCGACCGCCCGACCCATTCCGCCATCCCCGGCGACGATGCTCGACATTCCTGGCCTCCGTTGTCGACCCCCATCGGACAAACAGAAAGGCCGCGCCACCTGCCCCGGTGTCGCGGCCCCTGGAGCCTTGCCCCGGCTCCGCGGTTCTGTTCGAACGCCGCCGAGCTAGGGCCGAGCCTCGCGGCGGGGCCGCCAGAACTTGGCCTTGGGCTTGGCGAGCGTCAGAAGGATCATTGCCGGCGGATTATGCACCATTCCAGGCATCGAGGCAACCCGTGCGCGAAATATGCGTGGTGCATAGGGACCTATGCACCACGGCATCCAGGACGGATAACGAGTGAGGGTAAACGCCCCAGGCGTTGCGGGATTTCCCGACATTCGCTCGCCCGGCAGCGGTGCTAGCGTCTGGCCGCGTAGCGCATCCGACCGTAGGATGCGCCGCAGCAGGGGACGGCTCGGAGGATCGGGATGCGCCGCAGGGATTGGATCGTCGGGGTGCTGCTCGTGGCGATCGTCGCGGAGGTCGCTGTGGCGTGGGGCCGGAACGACGCCTACTCCGGTGTCAACCTCGCCTACCGCGACGGCCAGGTCGTGGTCGCGAGCGTCGACTACGGATCGCCCGCCTATGCGCAGGCAGTGCCACCGGACTGGGTCGTCGAGACGGTCGGCGACGGCAACAACCTGACGGATGTCCTGGGTGAGACCGACGCCCAGAAGCAGGCCCTGGCGGCGGCGCCATGGCAGTGGCGGCAGCTGAACCTCATCCCACCAGATAGCGTTGCGGCCGAGCTCAATGTCCGGGCGAACTCCCAGGGGCCGGCGGACTCACAGCAATGCCTGGACATTCGATATGTCGACAGCGGCTATGTCTGCGTCATCACGTCGAACGTCTCCCAGAGCTGGTTCTGGTTCAGCCAGAGCGATAACCAGGGCGACTACTTCCTGCTTTGGATGATCTTGCTGGGAACGTTGCTCGGGGTGTGGTGGCTCCGCGGTGGCCGGGAAGGCCCGCGTCTGGTTGCGTATGCCTGGACTCTGCCGGTGGCCGCGGCCATGCCGCTGCTGGTGATGCGCCTCGACCAGATCCAGAACGGCGCCGTCCTCGTCGTTCAGGGCGCGATGCTGGCGGCCGGACTGCTGCCACTTGGCTTGCAGCTCACGGGCGGACTCAAGAAGCGCCGCTGGGTTGTTGGCGCCATCGCTGTGCTCGCCGCGATCGCGACCGTGGCCGCTGCGGTGCTGATCCCTATCTACGATCGCGACGCCGGCGCGTGGATGCTGCCCGTGTTGCGCGCCCTGTGCCCGGCGGGCATCGTCCTGATGCCGGGACTTGCCCGGACCTTACAGGCGCTCCGTCTGGCCGAACCCGGGGCGCAGGTGCCGGCCGGCGAGCAGCCGGCGATCGANNAGCCGGTCGACGTTCCAGCGAGACCTGGCCGTTCGAGCGACCGAGGCCGAGCGTGCCCGCATCGCCGGCGACATCCACGACTATGCCCTGCAGGACCTGACGATGCTGGTCCGGCGCCTGGACGCGGCCGGAGACGCGGCCAATGCCGCCGCGGCCCGCGATGTCGCCGAGCGCCTTCGATCCATCTGCGGCGACTTGAGGCTGCCGGTTCTCGACGACCTGGGGGTTGGCCCGGCGATCGAATGGCTGTGCCAGCGATA
>PMIQ01000032.1 GCA_003157175.1 Chloroflexota bacterium | reverse complement strand
CGTCACCGTCACCGCCGCAGCGGCTCCGGCGCTAAGCCTCAAGAAGACCTCCGGCCAGGACGGCTACGTCGTCGGCGACACGATCACCTACAGCTACCTGGTCACCAACACCGGCAACGTCGCGATCGGCAATCTCGCGGTGACCGACGACAAGCTCGCCGACGTGACCTGCCCGGCCACCCCGACCACACTCAACCCCGGTGACACGATCACCTGCACGGCGACCTACAAGACCGTCGCGACCGATGTGGGCAAGATCACCAACAACGCCAAGGTCACCGGAGATCCGGCCACCGGCGGCACGGTCCAGGCCACCGACTCGCGGACCGTCACCGTCACCGCCGCAGCGGCGAGCAACACTCCGTCCGCGAGCCACTCGGTCGCCGGCGAGACGTTCACTCCGCCGCCCACGAACACCTCGTCGAGCAACGGACCGGACAACGAAGGCACGCCAGTCTTCGCGTTGCTCATCTGCTTCGCCTTCGGGACCCTCGCCCTGGTGACGGCCCTGGCTCAGCGGCGCCGCATCAAGCTCTAACCATCGGCTGCGCGAGCGGCCACCCCTACCCAGCAAGCGACGGGCCCCAGCGGGCCCGTCGCTTGCTGTCCGGCGGGCTAACCTGACCCTGTACGGATCGGACCTCGATCCGAGCTGGAGGTATCGATGGAGCGAGATTCGACGTCGCGCTTGCCTCCGTCTCTCGCGCCTGAGCACGCATGGTCCGCCGCCTCCCGCCTTCTCCGCCCTGCGCTTCGACCGGCCGGCACGGTCGGAGTCGACGGTCGCAATTTCCACGTCCCGTCCAGCACGGGATTGCCGGGCAAGCCGCTGGTCCTGCCGGGTCCGGCGGGGCTCGCGATCGGGTACGTCATCCCGGGGCAGGGTTTCGATGTTCTGGTCGGCGCCGAGCATCTCCTGGCCTGGGGCGTCGGACCGGACGACGTGCACGCCGCGGCCATGGCGAACCTCGCGGTCTGGTCGGTTGAGGCGCCCTGGGTGGCTGAGGTGAACGGGTTCAGGCGGGTCGTCTGGTCCGAATCAGGCGAGGGAGTGGATGCCGCCCGGATCCTGCTGCCCGAGGTTCGGGCGCAGCTGGCCGCGGACCTCGGCGGGATCGGGCGGGTCCTGATCGGCGTGCCAGAGCGGGACCTGCTGATCGCAACGGGTCTGGCCGAGGGCGACGACGAGTTCGCGGCCATGATGGCGGCCTACGTGATCGATCGGTCGAACGGGGCGGACCATCCGATCGATCCGCGCCTGCTCGAACTGGAGGACGGCGAGCTGGTCGTGTTCGGAGGCCCGTCGGGAGCCTGGCAATGATTGACCCCGCCGCCCTCGCCGGCCGATTTCGCGCCGTCGGTCTCGAGAGGTCCGGCGGCTGGGTCCTCGTGGCGCTGCTGGCCGCCGATGTGGCGATGGTGACGCGATCCACGGACGTGCCCAACGGTTCGGGCATTCCCTACTGGGGAGTGTGGCTCGTGGCCGTCGCGCTCGCGCTCGCCGTCGCGAGCCTGCTCGCAGCCCGTCTCCGGCCCTCCGCCCCGTGGCTCCGCCCCGTGGAGACGCTGGCCATCCTGGCCGTCGTGGCGATGGTCCTGAGCGACGTGACGATGGCGTGGCAGCCGCTCCGGGACCTGGGGATCTACCTCAACGCGGGCGAGCACTTTCGAGCGGGGTCGGCCGTCTACATGCAGACGCCGCTGACCATCGAGCCGGTCGATCGGACCGGCTACCCGTTCGTCTACCCGCCGTGCACGCTGCCGTTCTTCGGCGCGCTTTCGGTGCTGCCGATCGAACTGGCCCAGGGCCTCTGGCTCGCCGGCTCGCTCGGCCTGGGCCTTCTGGCGCTGCGCGTGATCGGCCTGCCGCGGCGCTGGCTCGTGCCGTCCCTGATCTGGCCTCCACTCTTCCAGGGGCTGTGGGTCGGCAATGCCGCCGTGCCCGCCTTGGCGCTGTACGCGATGGCGCCGTGGCTGGGCGCCGCGCTGGTGCTGGGCGCCGTGTTCAAGCCGTACACCGGCCTCGCGGCCCTGTGGCTGGTCACGGAGCGGCGCTGGATGCAGATCGCGATCGGGGTTGGGGCGATGCTGGCGCTCGTGGCGGCGACCGTACCGCTCACGGGCCTGACCCTCTGGACCGACTGGCTGGGCGCGCTGGGGGTCTACCAGACATCGCAGCAGAGCCTGCCGGGGCTGTATGGGTTCGGGCTGCCCCGGTTCGTGCCGTTCGCCGTCTACGCCGCCCTGGCGGTCGCGGCGGTGGCGATCGCGCTTCGGGCCCGAGGCAGGGAAGCGCTGGCGCGCCTGGGGACCGCGACGGTGGTGGCCAGCCCCTCGCTCTTCGGACACGGACTGCTGGTGGCCGTGCCTTCGATGCTGTCGCTGCGCTCCACGTGGCTGTGGCTGGCGATCGGGTTCCTCTCTACGCCGGACGGCCCGCAGTGGTGGCTCGCGATCGTCGTTGTGGCCGCTTCGTGGGCGCTGCCGTCGATGCGACGCGCCGCGGCGGGCACTCCGGGCGCGCCGGCGCCGGCCGATGAACCGCTGCATCCGCTCCGGGCCACATACGGGCCCTGGCCAGGCCTCTCCGGAGACCGTTCTGCCTAGGGCGCCGTCAGGTGGTAGACCGAACTCTGGGCAAAGACGTAGGCATCCCCGCCGTTCGGCCGGCCGATGGCCTGGACGCGGACCGACCAGTCGCCTGACGTCAGATCGAGCGACCCGGAGGTAGCCCCTGTCCCGAATGCCTTGTAGGAATCGCCATTCAGATAGGACGGATCGTGCCTGGTCGGTTCTCCGGGCCGAGCGAGTACCTTCTGCCGGGCCAGCCGGGCTATCCGTCTAGCCTTTGCTCGAAGGGCTCGGCGTTTCGGACGGAGAGGCGGACGGAGGCGGCGAGGAGCCGTGTTCCTGATCAGGTGTCGGGTGCTCCATTCCGATCGCTCCACTCAATCTGGGATGAACGGATCCGTGCGGCGGGAAGGTCAAGCGCTCGACAACAGAACGCGCCAGCGAGGCCGGGATTACAGTCCGGGGCAGAAAAGGTGTGTCGGATCAACGTTCGTTCGGTGACGGGCGGCGACCGGCCGGCCCGGCACGTTTGACAGGCGGGCGCGCCCGACCCCATGCTCGCCGCGACCACTAGCGACGCCTCAGCCCACCCGGGCGAGCGCACCATCGATCGGGGTAACGAATGAATCGCCGCCCAAGTCCGTTCCGTTCAACGCTGCTCGGCCTCGGTATCGCGGCGATCCTCGTAGCTGGCTGCAGTGGCGCGAGTCCGACCTCGTCGCCAACGGCCCAACCTACGCCCGGCCCAACCGCCACTCCGGTCCCGACCCCGACCGCGTCGGCGCCGGCGTCCGGATCCGAGGCGCCTTCTGCGAGCCCCAGCCCGGCCGCGAGTCTGCCGCTGCCGCACGTGGACGCCGCCCTGGAGGCCAAGCTGCCCGACACCATCGGCGGCGTCCAGCTCGAGAAGCTTAGCTACCCGCTCTCCAGCTACCTCGCCCCGTTGAAGGGCGGCGGCGATAGCGTGCTGTACACGCCCTGGCTGGTGCAGTTCGGGAAGAATGCGGACGACATCAACATGGCCGTCGCGTCGGACCTGACCAACACGGAGCAATACACGCTGCAGGCCATCGAGGTTCCGGGGGTCGGTGCGGCGGCGCTCACCAGTGGCTTCGTGGCGGTCGCGCAAAAACAAGGATGGCCGGTCGGGCCGGCGTCAATTGCGTCCGTGTCGGTCATGGAGATCGTTGATCCGGTGACGACCGGGGCTGGCGGCCATGGCACGGCCTACATCTACTCCCAGGGCGACATCATGTTTGTCATCGTTACCGACGACATATCGCTGGTCGTCGAGACTCTGGCCAAGCTGTCGTCCTAGCCCGGATCTACCGGCCAGGCGCCGCAGATCGTCGGGCCGGCGGCACTCGGTCGGCCGGCGTGGCGCGGGCTCGACGCGGCAGAGCCGTACAATCGGCCCGACATGATCCGCCAGCTCGATCGACCGATTCGCGAGGCCTGGATCGTCGGCGCACTCCGGACGCCCTTCGGCCGGTACGGCGGGGCGCTGGCGGCGGTCCGGCCCGACGATCTGGCTGCCGCGGTCATCCGCGCGCTCGTCGCCAGTTCGGGTATCGACCCGGCGCTGATCGAGGACGTGATCATGGGTTGCGCCAACCAGGCCGGCGAGGACAACCGCAACGTCGCTCGCATGGCCCTCCTGCTGGCCGGGCTGCCGGTGGAGGTCGCCGGGCTCACCGTCAACCGCCTGTGCGGCAGTGGGCTCCAGGCGGTCAATTCGGCCGCCCACGCGATTGCCGTCGGCGACGGCGACGTTTTCATCGCCGGCGGCGTGGAGTCGATGACCCGAGCGCCCTACGTGATGCTCAAGCCCGAGGCAGCCTACGAGCGCGGGGCGCGCGAACTCGTCGACACGACGCTGGGCTGGCGCTTCGTCAACCCGGCCCTGGCGACCCGGCATCACCCGTATTCGATGGGCGAGACGGGCGAGAACGTGGCCGAGCAACTGGGCGTCAGCCGCGAGGAACAGGACGCCTTCGCCCTGGCGAGCCAGCGCAACGCGGCCGCCGCCATCGCCGAGGGCCGCTACGACGAGCAGATCGTGCCGGTCACGATTGCACAGAGGAAAGGCGATCCGATCGTGGTCGATCGTGACGAGCATCCCCGCGAGACTTCGATAGAGGCCTTGGCGAAGCTGCGGCCGGCCTTCCGCGAGGGCGGGACCGTCACGGCGGGCAACTCCAGCGGCATCAACGACGGGGCCGCGGCGGCGCTGGTCGTAGAGGCCGAGCGGGCGCGAGAGTTGGGTCTGAAACCGCTGGCCCGCATCGTGGCCACGGCCGTCGCCGGAGTGGATCCCGCGGTGATGGGGCTGGGTCCGATTCCGGCCACCCGCAAGGCCCTGCTTCGGGCCGGACTCGCGGTCGGCGACCTCGACCTGGTCGAGCTGAACGAGGCTTTCGCGAGCCAGTCTCTGGCCTGCGTCCGCGAGCTGGGCATCGATCCGGCGAAGGTGAACGTGGACGGCGGGGCGATCGCTCTCGGGCATCCGCTGGGCGCGAGCGGCGGGCGACTGATCACGACGCTGGTCCACGGCCTGCGCCGAACCGGCGGTCGGTACGGGCTGGCCTCGATGTGCATCGGCGTGGGCCAGGGGATCGCCACGATCGTCGAGCGGATCGACGAGTAGTCGCGTGGCAGTGGCGAGCGCAGACGGCACGGACGACTCGGGCGGCTCGGCTTCATCGGACGCCGCCGGTCGGGCGATCGCGACCCCGGCCACCCAGACTACGGCCATCGAGATCCCGGCCATCGAGACGCGCGAGCTGCGCAAGCAGTTCGGCCGGATCGTCGCCCTGGCCGGCCTGACGATGACGGTGCGCCGGGGCGAGGTCTTCGGCTTCCTCGGGCCGAACGGCGCGGGCAAGACGACGGCGGTCAAGCTGCTGCTCGGGCTGTCGGCGCCGACGACGGGCGCGGGGCGGGTTCTGGGGGCGCCGCTGGGCGATCTCGACACGCGGCAACGAATTGGGTACCTGCCCGAGCTGTTCCGCTACCAGGGCTGGATGACGGCGCGCGAGGTGCTGGCGCTGCATTGCGAGCTGGCGCGCCTGCCGCGCTCGAGCTGGCCGGCCGGGATCGACGAGGCGCTCACGCTGGTCGGGCTGGCCGACCGGTCGAACGATCGGGTCGAGACATTCTCGAAGGGAATGCAGCAGCGCCTGGGGCTGGGCGTCGCCCTGCTCGGCCGGCCGGAGCTGATCGTCCTCGACGAGCCGACTTCCGCGCTCGATCCGGTCGGGCGGCAGGACGTCCGGGCGATCATCGGAGCGCTGCGGGCGCGGGGCGCGACGGTGTTCCTCAACTCTCACCTGCTCACTGAGGTCGAGCGGGTCTGCGACCGCGTGGCGATCGTCGATCGGGGCCGCGTCGTGGCGGAACTGAGAATGGCGGAGCTGGTCGAGGAGGGTGGCGTCCGAGTCCTGGTGACCGGGCTGCCGGCCGCCGGAGCCATCGCCGGCCGCTTCGGCCCGATCCGACGCGACGGGGAGTGGCTGGTCGTCGACTCAATCGCCGATGACAAGGTGCCGGCGCTGGTGGCGGAGCTGGTGGCAGGCGGCGGGGCCGTCCACGCTGTCGTTCCCGCTCATCACACGCTGGAAGAGCGCTTCCTCTCACTGCTGGGCGCGGCACCGGGCGCGGCGCAGGACGCGGCGCCGTCCGAAAATCCGGAGGCGCGCCCATGAACCGCGGCGCGATCGGCGTTATCGCCCGCCTGACGCTGCACGAGGCGTTCAGGCGGCGCCTGCTGTGGGCCCTGGTCGGGCTGACGCTATTGCTAGTGGCCGCGACCGGCTGGCTCTTTGGCAAGGCCGCCGAGCTGAGTCCGCTCGAGGGAGGGACGCAGCAGCTCGTTCTGTCGCAGCTGCTGGTGATGATCGCCTTCATGTTCAGCTTCGTGCTGACGATGACGGCGGCCTTCGCGGCGTCGCCGGCGATCGGACCGGAGATCGAGAACGGCTTGCTGCTGGCGGTCCTGGCGCGGCCGGTTCGGCGGTCGGACGTGCTCCTCGGCCGCTGGCTCGGCCTGGCGCTCGTGGTCGTGGCCTATGCGCTGGCCGCGGGCTACATGGAGATCGGCGCGGTGCGGCTGATGACGGGCTACGCACCCGTCGACCCACTGGTGGCGCCCGTCTACCTGGCCGGCGAGACGCTCATCCTGCTGACGCTGGCGATCGTCTTTAGCACGCGTATAGCCCCGGTTGCCTCCGGTTCGATCGCGGTCGTGGGCTTCGGACTGGCGTGGATGGGCGGCGTCGCCGGCGGGATCGGGGATTACCTGAACAACGACGCGCTGCGCAACGCGGGCATCGTCGCGCACCTCATCCTGCCGAGCGACACTCTCTGGCGGGGGGCGATGTACGCGCTCGAACCGCCGCCCGACGTTCTCACCGCCGCGGGATCGCAGGCCCGCATCTTTACGGTGAGCCCGTTCTTCGCGGGCACTCAACCGCCGCTGGCCTGGCTGGGCTGGTGCGCGGTCTGGATCGTGGCCACGCTGGCAATTGGCGTGCTCCTGCTCAGACGCCGCGAGCTGTAAGGCGCTTCTCGGCTGAACCGCCGCCCCCGAGTGGGCCAGCGCAGACTGGCGGCCGCTTGCGGTAGGCTTAGGGCGTGAACAAGAAGCCTGAGCCGGCCATCGAACCGGGCGACGGGGCCCTGGGAACCGCCTCGCCCAATACCGGGCCGGGTCCCGACGCCACGCATGAGAAGCGCGTCGTCGTGGTCATGCCCGCGTACAACGCCGCCAAGACCCTCGAGCGGACCTACCACGACATTCCTCATGCGATCGTCGACAAGATCATCCTGGTCGACGACGTGTCCAGGGACGACACCGTCGCGATCGCGCGCCAGCTCGGTCTGGACGTGATCATCCACCGCCAGAACCTCGGCTACGGCGGCAATCAGAAAACCTGCTACGACGCCGCTCTCGAGGCCGGCGCCGACGCGGTGGTCATGCTCCACCCGGACTACCAGTACGACGCCACACGCATCCCGGCGCTGGTCGGCCCGATCCTCGAGGGCGAGAAGGACCTGATGCTGGGCAGCCGCTTTCTGGGCGATCCGCTGGCCGGTGGCATGCCGCGCTGGAAGTACGTCAGCAACCGCTTCCTGACGATCGTGGAGAATCGCGCTTTCGGCCTCCATCTGTCGGAGTACCACACCGGCTTCCGCGCCTACAGCCGCGACCTGCTCGAGGCGATCCCGTACCGGCTCAACAGCGACGACTTCGTCTTCGACCAGGAGCTCGTGGCGCAGGCGGTCGCCTGCCACATGCGCATCGGCGAGATCGCGGTGCCGACGCGCTACTTCGAGGAAGCCAGCTCGGTCAACTTCCGCCGCAGCGTCGTCTACGGGCTCTCGACCATGAAGGTCGTCCTGCGCTTCATGCTGCACCGACTGCGGTTGCGCCGCAGCCGAAAGCTCGCCAAGCGAAGCCAGCCCACCCGGTGAGCGGTGCCCGAACCGGCCGATCGAGCGGACGCGCGCAGCTGACGAACCGCCTGGCCCGAGGCGCCATCGGCGTTCTCATCTCGCTGGCCTGCGTCTACCTGGTGGTGCGTGGCGTCGACCTGGGAAAGACCGCCGACCTGTTGGGCGGGGCCCGGCCCGCCTGGTTGGCGGTGGCCATCGCGGCCGTAGCCGCCGACCTGGTCTTTCGGGCGTTTCGCTGGCAGATCCTGATACGGCCGATCTGCCGGGTGCCACTCCGCCGGCTGAGCGCCTACATGCTCGTCGGGTACCTCGCCAACAACGTCCTGCCGGCCCGTCTGGGCGAGCTGGTGCGAAGCCACTACCTGGGCGACCGCGAGGGCATCAGCCGCAGTGCGACGCTCGGCACCGTGGTCGTGGAGAGGGTCGTCGACACGGTTGTGCTCGTCGCGATCGGCGCCGTCGCCATCCTGGTCCTCGACGTCCGCGGCGTGGTCGTGAGCGCGATACTCGTCGGGGTGGCGATCTCTGGGTTGCTGTGCGTCGCGTTGGCGGCCGCGCTGGCGGCGCATCGGCTGCCCGGCGCGGCCAGGGCAGCTGCCTTCCTCGATCGCTGGCCGCGGGCCGTGGGCGTGGCAACTCGGCTGCGTGACGGACTGCGCGTGGCGGCTCTCCCCCGCACCGTTGCCGCGGCTGCGATCCTGAGCGTAGCCGCGTGGAGCTGCACCGTCGTGGCGGTTCTGGCCGTCGGCCAGGCTCTCGGTATCCAGCTGACGGTCGGCGAGGCTGCGCTGCTGGCCGCAGGCACGAACCTGGCGACGGCGATCCCATCCGGGCCGGGCTACCTCGGCACCTTCGAGTACGCCGGCCAGACCATCGCCCTGGCGTTCGGGCTGGGCGCGTCCGAGGGACTCGCACTGGCCCTCTTGATCCACGTTCTGACGCTGGCGGTGAGCTCGATCGGCGGCACGGTCGCTCTCGTTCGCCTGGGCTGGGCGCACAACCGGCGCCCAGCCGCCCCACCCGGCACTTGACCGCCGGACCGAGCCCGCGCCGCGCCGCGCCGCGCCGCTCCGCCTCGCGCCGCATCGCGCCATCGCCGTGCAAGAGGGCCGAGACGACGGCGCTCCCGAGGGCTATGGTTTCGTCGCAATGACGATGGATCGGCACCCCACTCTTGGCGACGATGGCAGCTGGATCGAACAGGCCGGACGCCGCCTGGCCAATCTCGGCTTCGAGCTCGTCGAGCCAGATCGAGTCGCCGGCGACGACACGAGCCATCTGCTGGTGGCCATTCGGCCGGCACCGACGCTGCGGCATTTCGACCCCGAAGCCATCGATTGCTGGACCTGCGAGGCGGGCCGCGGCAAGGCCGCCAAACTCGAGCGCGAAACGCACTACCCGATCTCCTCGGATTACTCGTGGGGCCTGATTTCGCTGGCCGATCGCCTCGGCGTCACCAACCAGTTCCTNNGCTCGCACGCGCCCATCGTGCGCGGCAGCGGCCACAGCCAGAGCGTGGATCCGCTGGGCGCCGAGGTCGGCGCCTTCTTCGCCCGGATCAAGGTGCCGATCGATTTCGTGCCCGGAGCCGAGGCCCTCGTGGCGAAGGCGTCGCCGCTGACGCTCTACTGCGCCTTCATCCAGCACGTTCGGGAGAGGCTGGCGCAGGCCCGCGGGCTTCGCGAAGCCAACCGCTGGCTGGCCGATTGGAGCGCGCACGAGGCGCAGCGCATGGAGTCTTCCGCGGCCGAGCACTGGCAGGGTGCCGTCGACCTGCGGCAGCAGCTCGGCGCGATCGAGGCCATCGCCCGGGAGTAGCCGGCCCGCCGAGCGACGGCCCGCCCACCATCGACTCGCCCACCGCCAGATAGTGCGACGGCGCCCTTGCGGGCGCCGTCGATGCGTTTCTGCGAGTGACTCCGCGCCGCCGCGGAGGGCGCGAGATCAGGAGGGACTGGCCGTTGGCGCGACGCTGGGACTGGGCGCCGATGTCGACGGGCTCGGCGAGGCGGGATTCAGGGCGGCGTTGATCGCCGCGACAATGTCGTCGTAGGTGGGCACGGCGGTCGCGCCGGCCGCCGCCACCACGATGTTGTTGTTGACGTAGATGGTCGGGGTGGACGACGCATCGGCGGGAGCGGCTGTCTGCTCCGCCGCCACTTCGGCCAGGTGCGTTCCGTTCCTGACGCACGGTTCGAACGTGGTCATGTTCAGGCCCGCGCTCTTGCCCAGCGAGACCAGCCGGTTCAGGGTGAAAGCACCGGCGGCTTCGCGAGGCGATTGGTTGGTGAACAGCCAATCGTGGTAGGGCCAGAACTGGCCCTGGTCGTTGGCGCACAAGCCTGCGTTGGCCGCGTCGCGAGATTCCGTGCTGGGTGGCGTCGAATGCGAATCGATGGTCAGCAGATCGTGGAAGACGAGCATGGCCTTGCCGGTCTTGATGTAGTTGTCCACAAGCTGCGGCTCAATCTTCGTGGTGAAGTCGAAGCAAGCCGTGCAGCGGAAGTCTTCCCACGCGTCGATGGTGACCTTGGCATCGGCCGAGCCGAGCGTTCGCCCGTTGGAGGGCAGGCCGCTGGGCGTTACGACGAACGGAGGAATCGGGCTCTCCGAG
>PMIQ01000154.1:10766-10906 GCA_003157175.1 Chloroflexota bacterium | reverse complement strand
CGTACGGCCCGCCGCCGGGCCCGCCGCGGCGCCGGCCATCTCAGCCGCCCCTGGCCGAGCGTCGCCACGCTTCCGCCCGCTCCAGGAGCTCCTCGGCGCTCGCCCGCGCGCCGGCCCCGCCCTCCGCTCCGGCGAGCATC
>PMIQ01000154.1:0-10715 GCA_003157175.1 Chloroflexota bacterium | reverse complement strand
GGCCAGGATCTGCTTGATGGCCAGGGCCACGCGCGAGAGCTCGCCGCCGCTGGCGATGCGGGCCAGAGGTCGAGCCGGTTCCCCGGGGTTGGGCGCGATCAGGAAGACGACCGAGTCGATGCCCGAGCCATCGAACGCAACACGCTGGCCGTCGACCTCGACTGCCGGCTCGGCCGGACCGGGCGGACGACGGGTGACGGCCACCTGGAAGCTGGTCCGGCGGAAACCCAGCCCGCCCAGGGTTTCCTCAACTGCCTTCGCGAGCAACTGGGCCGCCGTCTGCCGGCCGCGCGACAGGGCTGACGACGTTGTCGCGACGACCGCCAGCAGCCGCGCGGCCTCGACCTGGCGCGTCTCCCGGGAAACTTCCAGCGTCCGCAGCCGCTCGGCCTCGGCCGCCGCCCGTTCACCGTAGGCAACGACGGCAGCCTCGTCCTCGCCGTACTTGCGCTCCAAGGAGTAGATGAGAGAGAGCCTCTCCTCCATTCGGGCAAGCGCGGCCGGGTCGTGCTCCACGCTCTCGGCCAGCGTGGCGGCTTCGGCGCCGGCATCTTCCAGCTCAGCGGCCAGACCCGTGAGGCGCTCGGCCAGCGGCTCGTAGCGATCGTCGAGCTTCGCAATATCGCGGGCGCGGCGCGCCGCCTCGGCCGTCGTTTCGCGGGCGCCCGTCCCCTCCCCGGCAAGCAGATCGTGGATCTCGGCGCTGCCGCGAGCGATCGACTCGGCGTGTTGCGCCGATGACAGACGGCCCCTGATCTCGGCCGCCTCGCCGAGATGCACCTTCGCCCCGACGATCTCCGCGAGCTGGTGCTCCTGCAACTCGAGGCGACGAGCCAGCTCTCGTGGATCGAGAGCGAGCTCGGCCAGCGCGGCGTGGTTGACACGCCACGCGTCCGCCGCTGCGGCGGTGGACGCGCGCTCAGCCCCGAGGCCTCCGAACGCGTCGAGCAGCTCGCGCTGCCAGCGCTCGTCGAGAAGCCGCTGCTGGTCGTGCTGCCCGTGAATCTCCACGAGACGCCCCGCCACGCTCGCCAGGCGAGCGGCCGTCACCGACTCGTCGTCGATCCGGGCGGTGGACCGCCCCGCCGCCGAAACCTCCCGCACGCAGATCAGCGGCTCAGGAGCCCGATCGAAGAGTGCCTCCACGCGGGCCGACTCGGACCCGTGGCGCACCAGCGAAGTGTCTGCGCGCGCCCCGACAGCCAGCCCCAGGGCATCGATGAGCAGACTCTTGCCGGCGCCGGTTTCTCCTGTGAGCACGTTCAGCCCCGGCTCGAAGGTGATCCGCAGCTTCTCGATGAGGGCCAGATCGTGGACCGCAAGCTCCGCCAGTCGCCCGGCGGCCATGGGTCGGGCCGCGCTCGCTTCGGGGCTCGAAACGGCGACGCCATCTGGGCCGGCATCCGCGCCGCGCGCGTCCTCGTCCGCCCCACGACGTCCGGGTTCGCCGATCTGCGCCGCCGCGGCCTCGGTCATGAGGGCAGCAACTCCGACTTCTGGCGAAGCAGGTCCCAGAACGGAATGGCGCCGCGGGGCTCGATGAAGCGAATCGGCCGCGGCATCTCCGACACGCAAACGACATCGCCGACCGAGAGCCGCCGGTCCTCGCGCCCATCGACGCTCATGAGCACGTCATACGCGTCAAGGACGCGGACGCGGACCGTGTGCCGCGGGCTGACCACCACGGATCGGATGGCCGAAAGATAGCCCGCGATCGGCGTCACGATCAGATTGCGACTCGTCGGATCCAGGATCGGGCCGCCCGCCGAGAATGAGTATCCCGTCGAGCCTGTGGGGCTGGCCACGACCAGGCCGTCGGCCGTGAACGTCGCGAGATGCGATGGGCCGATCTCCGCCTCGATGCGGCACACGCGCACGAGCGAGCCGCGGGCCACGACGACATCGTTGAGGGCGAAGAAGGTCTCGCTCGCCTCCGGCTGGCCCCCCGGATGGATTTCCGCATGAAGGGCCATCCGCGCTTCCAGCGCGAAGTCGCCGGCCACCAGCTGCCCGAGCACCGCCTCCATGCCGCCGGTCTCGACCTTCGACAGGAAGCCGACTTTGCCGAGATTCACCCCGAGCAGCGGCACATCCACTTCCGCGACGGCTCGGGCCGCCCGCAGGAAGGTTCCGTCGCCGCCCAGGACGACCAGCGCCCCGGTGTCGGACAGCTCGCGCACGACCGCGTTGGTGTCGCCAGCCGGAGCCGCCCAATGGGCGATCCCACGCACCTCGCACCAGCCCTCGGCGCGCTCACGCAGATCCAGCGCCGCCTCTTTGGTGGGGTTGTACGCAAAGCCGATGCGATCGAGCGTCATGCTCCGGCCAGCTCTCCGAACTTGCGTGACCAGGCCTCCGGCAGTTCGGCCGAATGTCCCTCGACGGGGACGAACCCGGGCGGCACCTCCAGCTCGACGAAGAACTCACGATTGCCGGCGGGTCCCGTGATCGGCGAGGCCACGGCGTTGCGAAGCCGCAGCCCGATCGACAGCGCGTGGCGGCCCACCGCCTCGAGCGTCTGGCGGTGAATTTGCGGATCCCGTATCACGCCGTCGCGGACCTGCTGGCGGCCCGCCTCGAACTGAGGCTTCACCAGCGCCACGATAAGCCCTCCGAGCGGCCCGAAGCACGTCGCCACCGGCCCGAGGATCCGGTCCAGGGAGATGAACGAGACGTCGACCACGGCCAGGTCCACCGCCGTGGGCAGACTACCGGGTCCCAGGGCGCGGGCGTTGGTCCGCTCCATCGAAACGACGCGCGGGTCATGGCGGAGGGTCTCCGCCAGCTGGCCCCGACCCACGTCCACGGCATAGACTCGGCTCGCGTCCCGCTGCAGCAGCAGGTCCGTGAAGCCGCCGGTAGACGACCCCACGTCCAGGCACACGAGCCCTACAGGCTCGACCCCGAACGCGTCGAACGCCGCACGAAGCTTGATGCCGCCCCGCGAAACGAACGGCGGCGGCGCCTCAACCTCGAGAGCGATCGTGGTTTCCACCAGATCCCCGGACTTGCGGTCCGTGCGGGCCGCCTCTCCCTCGCCGACCCGTACATGGCCGCTCAGGATCAGCGCCTGAGCTCGCGTCCGGGTCTCGGCCAGGCCGCGCTCGACCAGAAGCTGGTCCAGACGCTGTCGAACAGGGCGGGTGGCAGGGCTCATGCCCGCAATCCTGTCACACCCGGCTCATCTCGTGCTGCCCTGGGGCGCGGGCCGCCGCTGCCGGGCGTTGGGCGATGCCCTCCAGGCACACGGACGAGATCAGGCCGAGGGCGCCCTGGAGCGCCCGCTTGCCGCCGCTTGAGCCTGCCCAACCGCCGGCGTCGCCCGCATCCTTGCCAGAGTCTCGCGAATCTGAGCTGCGATGCCGGCCGAATCCAGGCGCAACAGGCGGCGTAGATCGTCCACAGAGCCATGGTCCACGAACCTGTCGGCGGGAATGCCGACGACACGAACCAACACGTCGCGATATGCCGGGTCGGCGACCCGCGCCTCCTCGACCAGCTCCAGGACCCCCGCCCCGAACCCACCGGTCACGACGCTCTCCTCCAGGGTCACCAGCAGCTTCTTGCCGCGCGCCTGATCGAGGATCAGCTGGCGATCGAGGGGCTTGGCGTATCGAGCGTTGATGAGGCCCACCGACCAGCCGTCCCTCTCGAGCATGTCGGCCGCCTGGCGACCGCGCTCCACGATGGGCCCGAAACCAACTATCAAGATCTGGCTGCCCTCACGGAGAACCTCACCCACCCCGATCGGGAGAATCTGCGGGATCCTCTCTGGGACACCGAAGCCGGGGTCGCGCGGGTAGTGCAGCGAGAACGGGTGATCCTGGGCGAAGGCGGTCCTTACGAGCGAACGCAACTCCTGCTCGTCCTTGGGGCTGGCGATGATCATGTGGGGCAGCTGGCGCTGCGTCGGCAGCGTGAACATGCCCTGATGGCTCGTCCCGTCCTCGCCGACCAGGCCGGCCCGATCGACGGCGATCAGCACCGGCAGATCGTTCTGACAGACGTCGTGGACCTCCTGGTCGAAGGCGCGCTGCAAGAACGTGGAATAGAGCGCCACCACCGGCCGCTCGCCGGCGAGAGCCATACCCGCCGATAGCGCCACGGCATGCTGCTCGGCGATGCCGACGTCGATGAACCGGTCCGGGAACTCCGCCTGGAACGCCTGAAGGCCCGTCCCGGTAGGCATTCCGGCGGTGACGGCCACGATCCGGCGATCGGTCCGCGCCAGCTCGATGAGCTCCGTGGAGAAGTGGTACGTGTAGTTGGGCGGCTTCGCCGCCGCCGCCGCCCTCGCCGCCGCCGACGGCGTCCCCATGTCCGCGCCGCCGGGCACGGAGCTTCCGTCGTCCGACGGCTCGACCGGAGCTTCATCGGGCTTCCCCGGTGCCGGCATGCCGCTGTCTTTTCTGGACAGGGCCGCTCCGGTCATCGGCTGATGGCCGGGGCCGGTGTGGATCTCGGGCGCGTGGCCATCGACGAGCTCCGGCATCGGCGGCAGCGCCGCGCCGTGGAAGCCGATCTGGTCCCGCTCCGCCGGGCGATAGCCGCGGCCCTTGCGAGTCCTGACGTGGACGATCACCGGGCCGGGAACCTCTAGCGCGGCGCGGAAGATATGCTCCAGGCCGCGGATGTTGTGACCCGGGATGACGCCCAGGTATGTGATGCCGAGATCCTCGAAAAGCTGGCCTGGCTGGGCGAAGTTGACCACCATGCGCCGAATACGACGCGACAGGCTGAGCGCAGGCCGGCCGACGACCGGCAGCGACTCGACTATTCGGTCGTAGGCGGTCTTGCTCTGCTTCCAGGCGCTCGACAGCTTGAGCGTGGAGAAGTACTGGCTGAAGGCCCCCACGGTCGGGCTGATCGACATGGCGTTGTCGTTGAGGACGATCAGCATCTGAGTCTGGCGGTGGCCGATGTCGTTGAGAGCCTCGAGCGAGAGCCCGCTGATGAGTGCGGCGTCGCCGACGACCACGGCGATCTGTTCCATGGAATGGCGCATGTCGCGGGCTGTCGCAAGTCCCTGGGCGATGGACAGCCCGGTGCCGGCGTGCCCACCGTCGAAGACGTCGTGCTCCGACTCCGCGCGTCGCGGGAACCCGCTGATCCCGCCCAGCTGTCGCAGTGTGCCGAATTGGGCATACCGGCCCGTGAGCAGCTTGTGGGCGTAAGCCTGATGCCCAGTGTCCCAGACGATCTTGTCTCGCGGCGACTCCAGCACTCGGTGCAGCGCGATAGCCACCTCGACCACGCCCAGAGAAGACCCCAGGTGACCGCCCGTCTTGGAAACCGTGGCGACTATGCACTCGCGGATCTCGGCAGCAAGGCCGTTGAGGTCATCGTAACTGAGGCCGCGCAAGTCGCTCGGGCCCTGCAGGGTGGGCAGGATTGCCAAGTCATCACTCCCGGGCGAACCCCCGTCTCGCCCCAGCTGCGGAGGCGTTCCGCTCGATCGGGCGCCACCTGAATGGTCTGGCAGGCAGTCTACAGCTAGTCCGGCTGTTCTTCGGTCCTGGCCTCGACTACGGCGAGTTGACCCGCGGCGCGCTCCAGCAGACGTTGAACCCGAAGCTCCGCCTGGCCCAGAAGCCCGGCGCAGCGCTCGTGAAGGGCGACGCCTCGCTCGTACAGCTCGATCGAACGCTCGAGCGCGAGGCCGCCTTGCTCCAGCTCCGCCACGGTCCGCTGCAGCTCGACCAGCGCTTCGTCGAATGTCAGCGAGTCGACGTCGACGACCTGCGGGGCCGCCGCCTGGTCACTCATCGGCGCTTACCTCCTCGGTTTGCCGGGGCTCTTCGTCCGCGGCGCGCGCCTCCAAGGCGCGGTCCAGGCGATGTCCAAGCAGGATACCAACCCGGATCGCGATCACGAAACCCAGAACGGCCCCACCCAGCAGCAGCACGGCGGACGGCAGCTCTGCCATCAGCCGGCGCCACGTTTCGCCGGACCGCCGCGCGGGCCGGCATCGCGGTCGACTGTGGCGGCGATCTCGCCCTGGGCAACGTGCAGCGCGAGCCGCTCGCCCCCGGGCGCCTCGGCCGGGCCACGGACGATGGCCCCGTCCGAACGGCGCCTCACGATCGCATATCCGCGCTCCAGAGTAGCCTGCGGCCCGAGGGCGCCGAGGGCCGCCGAGTTCCTTTCGAGCGCCGCCCGACGCGCGGCCATCTGCGTCGCCAGCACCGGCCCCAGCCGCGAGCCAAGCCGCCGCTCGGCTTCCGCCCGCCTGCCGATCTCGCTCCGCAGGGCCCTGGTTGCCTGGTCCAGCAGGTATCCGGCCCGCTCCCGAGCCTGGGCAATCTGGGCCGAGGGACGCAGTCGCTCGAGGGCGCGGCCCTCCGCTCCGACGTCGGACCTTGCGCCGGCCAGGACCCGGGCGGCGTAGCCGCCTCCGCGCCGGGCCAGCTCGCGCAGCACGGCCACCATCTCGGCTCGATCCGGCACGACCAGCTCGGCGGCCGCCGAAGGCGTGGGGGCGCGAACGTCGGCCGCGAAGTCGGCCAGCGTCACGTCAACCTCGTGGCCCACGCCGCACACCACCGGTACCGGATTGGCAACGACGGCGCGGACGACCCGCTCATCGTTGAACGGCCATAGATCCTCGAGCGACCCGCCGCCACGAGCCAGGATGACCACCGCCGGGGCATCCTCAGGGCGACCCTCCGCGCGACATTGCTCGCCCCAGCGAGCCAGCCGCTCGAGCGCCGTAACGACGCTTGCGGCCGCCCCTTCGCCCTGGACCTGACACGGCGAGAGAAGCAGCCGGGCCAGCGGCCAGCGCCGCGCGACTACGTGGCAGATGTCGTGCCAGACGGCGCCGGTCGCGCTCGTGGCCACACCAATCACGGCCGGTCGGTCGGGCAGCGGCCGCTTGCGCGCAGTGTCGAACAAGCCCTCGGCGGCGAGCCGCGCCTTGAGCGCTTCGAACCTGAGCGCCAGGTCCCCGAACCCGGACGGCTGGACCGCGGCCACGTACAGCTGGTAGACGCCCTGTGACTCGAACACGTCGACGCGGCCGTGAACCACGACCCGCAGCCCCGTCCGTGGCTCGAACGGCGAGCTCAGCCTGTCGTCGCGAAAGAAGACGCAGGCGAGCTGACTGCGTTCGTCCTTCAGCGCGAAGTAGGCGTGACCGGCCGAAGAGACGGTGACGCGTCCAACCTCGCCCTCGACCCACACGTCGCGCAGTCCGTCCTCGGCACGGACGGCGTCTCGCACGGCGCGGGTGATCTCGCTGACCTGCAGAATGCGCAGCGCCAGACCGCCTTGCGAATCGGGCCGGCTCGGCTGGGCCGCTTCGGGTGCGGCTCGACCCGGCCGGACAGGCGCCGCCTCCGCCGGGTGCGCCGACTCCGCCGCGTGCGCCGCGTGCGCCGGTCCGGCCTCTTCGGCGGGGATCGAATCCCAGGCAGGCAGCGCCCAGTCGGGCGGACTCGATCCATCGGATGTAGCCGCCGACTGGTCAACAGGAAAGTCGCCCCAGAGGGGCTCGCTCTGCGGAGGCCGGCTCCGGCTCACGGCAGATCCTCCTGATTGAACCGGCGACGAGCCACTCGGCCGGTCGCCCGGGCGCTCGACCCGCTACAGCCGGGTCTGGTACTCACCGGTTCGAGTGTCGATCCGAACCGTGTCGCCCTCGTTCACGAAGATCGGAACCTGGATGGACAGGCCGGTCTCGAGCTTGGCCGCCTTTCGGGCGCCCGTCTGAGTGTCGCCCGCGAACCCGGGCTCGGTCTCGACGACCTTGAGATCGACGGTGACCGGAAGCTCGACGCCGATGGTCTCGCCCTCATAGCTGGTGCGTTCCAGGAGCATCGAGTCCTTGAGGTAGTGGACGGCGTCGTCGAGTTGCGCGGCGCTCAGATGGAACTGCTCGTAGCTCTCCGTCTCCATGAAGTGGTAGTCGTCGCCGTCCTGATAGAGGAATTGGATCTGGCGATGTTCCAGCTGGACGCGCGGCCACTTCTCACCCGCCTGGAACGACCGCTCTATCGTCTGGCCGCGCTTGATGTTGCGGAGCTTGATGCGGACCTGGGCCGAGCCTCGTCCAATCTTGAGGTGGTGGTAATCGAGGATCTGCCACAGGTCGCCATCGAGTTCGATGGCCACACCCTTGTGCAGGTCGCTTGTCGAAATCATGGTCGAGCAGGGCTCCTTGGGTGTCAGCCGACCCGAGGCCGGCAGAATCAATCGCTGTGATGCCTCGCGATTGTACCGGAGCGCGGGCCCGAAACGATCGTCCGGTGCCCGTTGCCTCTAGCGAATGGTAGATCGCGCTCCGGCCGGCGAACCGGGCCTCAGACCCCGACGACGAGCACTTCTCGCGGGAAGCACGTCAGCCGCTCGAGGCCGCGCGACCCCGCGTCGTATAGGACCAGATCCTCGATCCGCACACCCGTCTCGTTGTCCAGGTAGATCCCCGGCTCGACGCTGAAGACCGTCGGGCTGGGCAGCGGATCCTCGGTGGCGACCCGGCTCAACGACGGCAGCTCGTGCGTGGCCAGGCCGATGCCGTGACCGGTGCCGTGTCCGAAATGCTGCCCGTGTCCCGCGGCCTCGATGACCTGCCGCGCCGCGGCGTCACCTTCGCGGCCGCTCGCCGCGGGCCGCTCGCCGCGGGCGGAGGCCGCCAGCAGATCGATCGATGCCTGCTGCGCGGCAGCCACGATCTCGTAGATAGCCAGGTCCCGCGCCGCCGGCTCGCCCACGAACAGCGTCCGGGTCATGTCGCTCCGATAGCCGGCCACCATGGCCCCAAAGTCGAAGAGGAGCACGTGCCCGGCGCAGACCTCCTGCTCGGAGGGCGAACCGTGAGGCAACGCGGCATTCGGCCCGGCCAGGCAGGCGATGCCGAACGCCAGCGCTTCCGCGCCGCAGGTGCGCATCTCCCATTCGAGGGCCAGGGCCAGGGCTCGCTCCGAAACCCCGGGCGTGATCCGCCGCACGATCGAGGCGAGGGCGCGATCGGCTACCGCGCAGGCCGCCCGGATGCGTTCGATCTCGGCCGGCTCCTTGGTCGCTCGGTCGGCCTCGACCCAACCGCTCACCGGCACCAGCTCGACTTCCGGCGCCGCTTTCTGCAGCTCCGTCCACTGCTGGTGGCTGATGAAACCGCTCTCCACCGCGACCCGCTTTGCGCCGACGCTCCTGACAAGGGCCGGCCAGATCGCCCCGAGGTCGTAGGTCGTCGCCTCGATGCGGGATTCCGGCGCCTGCGCCACCGCCTGCAGGCTGTAGCGTGAGTCGGCCAGGACCACGACATCATCGCCCGAAACGATGAAGCGGCCGGAGTTGCCGGCAACCCGGTCTTCGCCGTCCTCGAGGATGAACCCGGTCAGATAGCGCATGTGTTCCGGGCGGATGCCGAAGTAGGCGTCGATCCCCTCATCGGCGAAACGGGCCCGGAGTCGCGCCAGACGGGCCGGGCGCGCCGACCTGTCGGCGTCAGCCCAGCGGATCAGATCGACCGCCGCCGGAGGCGCGGAGAAGTCGGCGGGATGCGGCAAACGCCGCACGACTGAGCTCACTGGGACAATGTTACGCGTCCGCCGTGGCGGTCGAGGGCCCTACTTGATGTAGCCGTACTTCTTCTCGTTGGCGATCTGTTCGGCATTGGTGTGGGCGAATGCCAGGCTGTTGCTGCCGTCGTTCTTGGCCAGGAAGTAGTAGTAGCCATCGGTCGTGTCGGGGCTGAGCGCGGCCTGGATGGACGCAAGCCCCGGCGAGCAGATCGGGGTCGGGGGCAGGCCGCTGTTGTGGTACGTGTTGTATGGCGCGATGTTGTCCGGGAAGACGATCTTCGCCAGCGGCGTGGTGCCGCCGACGTCCAGCCAGAACGTATAGCCCACCCAGGTGCCGATCGGGTGGGCGTTCAGCCACACGGAGTCGTTGGCGTAGTTCACTGTCGGGTTCGACTCCAGGAGGCCGGTCGGCCACTTCTTGAGATCCAGACGATTCACATACACGCCGGCAACCAGGGGCCGGTCTGAATCCAGCTTCGCTTCGTGCTCCACGAGTGAGGCAATCTGAACGATCCGATAGATCTGGTCGGGCGGGAGCGCCAGGAGCGCCGCGGGGGCGTTGTTGGCAAAGGCGTCCAGCTGCTCCTCTAGGAGCTGGAGAGCTGTGATGTCCGTGCTGACGTCGTACGTGGCCGGGAATAGGAATCCTTCCAGAGAGGCACCCGGCGGCAACTTGAGCCACGGGTAGAGGGCCAGCAGGTTAGCCGGTGGATTCGTCGCCAGCTGGTAGTACTGCGCGACGTCGAGCTTCAAGACGGCCGCGGGATCGGCCGGGTTGGCCTCTTTGTCCTCCAACTCGGCCACCATCTGCTCGATCCGCACGCCCTCGACGAACAGAAGGCGGATGGTAGGCGGCGCTACCTGCGGCGAAGTCAGGGCATCGATGACCGCGTCGACGGTCATGGCCCTGCTGACGACGTGGCGACCGGCGATGAAGTTGGCAGTCGCGCCTCGTTCGATGGCCTCGAAGACGAAGGCCCGGGCGTCCGCGATCACGCCCGCCTTGAAGAGCGCGTTCCCGATATCTTCCGTCGAGTCGCCGTACTGGACCTGAAAGACTATGGCGCGCGAATCCGTCGCGTCCACCGGCGACGTAAGACTCGTGCCCAGGTCGCTGCGGACGATGTCGGCCACGAGGGGGATCTTCAGGGCCGTTGGATTCTCCGCCCCCCACTCGGCAATGCCATGGAA
>PMIQ01000081.1 GCA_003157175.1 Chloroflexota bacterium | reverse complement strand
ATCCAGGACGGGGACTTCGTCCTGATCCGGCCGCAGCAGACGGCCCGCGACGGCGACATCGTCGTCGCCCAGGTTGAAGAGAACTCCGTCACCCTCAAGCAGTTCTTCAAGGAACAGGGCCGCATTCGCCTGCAGCCCGCCAACGCCGCGTACGCGCCGATGTTCTATTCAGACGTTCGGATCCAGGGGAAGCTAATCGGTGTCATCCGCCGCCTGGACTGAGTCATCTGGCCGTCAGGCGGCCGATGCCTTCGTTGCCTTCTGCGCTCCTTCGCTCACACACGCTCGGTGCGCTCGCTGCGGTGCTAGGCGGCGCCTCGGCCTCGGCCTTCGCGCCGGCAAGATGGGTTGAGGGCGAATTCGGGTGAGAAATCGGGCGAGCCATCCACAAAGGATGTCCACAGTCCGCCCACACGGGCGCCGAGTTCGGGGATAGATGAGCCGCCCCTCGGCCGGTTCGTGGAGCGTCGGGGGTTCGGCAAAGCCACCATTGCGTCGTCACCGTTACCGTCCGTGGCCAGCCTTCAAGGGATCCGCCCACCCGTGATCGACCGATTGCCGCCCCAGAATCTCGACTCCGAGCAGGCCGTGCTCGGGTCGATCCTCATCGACCGCGACGCGATCATCGAGGTCGCGGACTTCCTCCACCCGGAGGATTTCTATCGCCAGGCCCACGGCCGCATCTTTGCCGCGATGCTGGACCTGTTCGAGCACCGCGAGCCAATCGACGTGGTCACGGTCGCCGAGGCGCTCGAACGCGCCACCGAACTCGAGGCGGTCGGCGGAGCCAGCTACCTCTCCACCCTCGGGAACGACACCCCGACCGCGGTTCACGTCGCCCAGTACGGTCGAATCGTCGAGCGCAAGGCCTTGCTGCGGCGGCTGATCCAGGCGGCCGGCAAGATCGCGGCCATCGGCTACGAGGACGGACCCGACATCCAGGAGGCGATCGATCGGTCGGAGGCCGAGCTGTTCGCGGTCAGCCAGCGCCGCGCCGGGGACAGCTTTAACGCCCTGCGGACACTCCTCCACGACGCCTACGACCGGCTGGATTACCTCCACGCCCACCGCGGCGAGATCGTCGGCATCGCCTCGGGCTTCACGGACCTGGACCTCATCACCACCGGCTTTCAGGCCAGCGATCTGATCGTCCTGGCGGCCCGGCCCAGCGTCGGCAAGACCAGCCTGGCGCTCAACATNNCAGCCTGGAAATGAGCAAGGAGCAGCTCGTCCTGCGCCTGCTCTCCAGCGTCGCCTCGATCGACTCGCAGCGGCTGCGGTCGGGCTTTCTCGAGGAGATGGACTTCGCACGGATCGCGCCGGCGATGAACGCGCTGAGCGAAGCGCCGATCTTCATCGACGACACTCCCAGCCTCAGCACGATGGAGTTGCGGACCAAGGCCCGCCGGCTTCAGGCGGAGCACGGGCTTGACCTGCTGATCGTGGACTACCTGCAGCTCATGCAGGCCACCCCGAACAGCCGCGACGCCAACCGCGTCCAGGAAGTCACCGAGATCAGCCGCGGGCTCAAGTCCCTGGCGCGCGAGCTCAAGGTGCCGGTCATCGCCCTATCCCAGCTGTCGCGCCAGCCGGAGATGCGCGAGTCGCGCGAGCCGCGCCTCAGCGACCTGCGCGAATCCGGCGCCATCGAGCAGGACGCGGACCTGGTGCTCTTCCTGTGGCGGGAGAACAGCAAGCCGGGCGAAGAGAACGCCGATTCGGACGGCGAGGTCATCAACCTGCGCCTGGCCAAGCATCGAAATGGCCCGACCGGCGAAGTCAAGCTATGGTTCAAGAAGAGCCAGACTCGCTTCGTGAGCTATGCCGCCGAGCGCTACGCCGAGGCAGTCTGATCGGGGGCGGCACCGTCCGCCCGCCTATGGAGGAGACCGATGGGCGCGATCATTGTGCGAGAGATGGTGGGCACGAGCCCGCATTCGTGGAGCGACGCGGCGCGCCAGGCCGTGGCTCTGGCATCTAAGACGGTCCGCAACATCCGGACGGTCGAGGTGATCCAGTCGACCGCCCGCGTCGAGAATGGCGAGATCATCGAGTACCGAGTCCAGATGAAGCTCGGATTCGAATACGAGGAATAGCCGCGCGAACCGCCGCCGGCGCGTCCGTCGCCATGGCAATCTGGCGGTCGTGATAGGCTTTCCGGCATGAAATCCGGGGGTTTCCTCGCGCCCGTTCGCGGCCTCCTGTGGCGCTTTTCAGCAGCCGCGGTACGGCCGCTCGCGTTCGTTCGCCGCCTTTCCTCGCGCCGTCCGGTCGTCGTAGGGGCAGCGATCGCCATCGTGGTCGCCATCGTCGGCAGCACTATCGCCGTCGCCGACATTTCGGCCAGCTCGCCGTCGCCGACGCCGATCCCCACCGCGGACGCCACGGGAACTCCGACGCCAACGCCCACGCTCACGCTCACGCCCGGGTCGTCGCTCGGCCCCACGAGTTCGTCCTCGCCCGCGCCTTCAACGTCACCGGGTGCCTCGATCGCGCCGGAGGGCATGGTGGCGGCCACCACCGATGGCGTGTGGCTCCCGGCCTCCGAAGCCGCACTGGCCACCCGCAAGCCGATCGCCGTCATGATCGATGACCACTGGCTCGCCAGGCCGCAGTCGGGCCTGTCGATGGCCAACATCGTCTACCAGGGTCCGGCCGAAGGCGGCATTCCGCGCTACATGGCGATCTTCCAAACCGAGGCCCCGCCGTCCATCGGACCGATCCGCAGCGCCAGGCTCTACTTCGTCGCGTGGGCCGAGGAATACCGCGCCGGGTTCGCCCACATGTGGGGCGCGCCGAACGCGATGGGCCGCCTGGCCAAGGACACCGGCAAGTACATCTACAACATCGACGGACTCCGCTACGGTGGCATGAGCGGCTACATGTGGCGAACGTCCTTCCGAGTTGCGCCCCACAACCTGTATACCTCGTACGCCAAGCTTGAAACGCTGACCAGCAAGCTCGGCGGCACGGCGCCCCTCGCGACGTCCCCGTTCACGTTCGAGGACGCGCTCCCCGGCAGCGCCCGACTCGAGGGTGGCCAGGTCGTCGTGCCTTACGCACAGAACGACGTCGTCTACAACTACGACTGGAAGACGAACACCTACCCGCGTACGGTGTCCAAGGAAGGCCCCCAGATCGATGCCGCGACAGGTCTGCGCATCGCTCCCTCGAACGTGGTCCTGATGTTCATGAATGTGGGCCTGCTCGCCGCCACTCCGGCCGAGTTGCATAAGCACCGCCTTGACGTGCAGTACACCGGCCACGGCTCGGCCATGGTCTTCAACAACGGGCAGGCGATCAAGGCGATCTGGACCAAGAACAGCGAATACGCGCCCACCCTCCTGACGTACGCGAGCGGGCCGAACAAGGGCCAGTCGGTTCCGATGGTCAGGGGCCAGATCTTCATCCAGGTCGTGCCGACATACGTGCCCGCGACCTGGACCACGGGTTACGCCGCGGCGCCTGAGATCGGGACGCAGGGCAACTAACCGGGGCGCCGGCGGGGCTCGCGAGCACACCGGCAGCCAGCCCGGGAGCGGCCACGCCACGATTGCGCGCTGCGTGTCCTCCGCGCCTCTCGCCGCACGCGCCAGCCTCTTCGGAACATCCGTACGGTTGAGCCGCGCTCGACGCCCCGCCATCGACGAGGACGGCCGGCTCGTTCGGCGCCGTTCGCCGCGCTGAAGCCGGGCTGAAGTCAAGGCAGTCGCAGCTAAGCGGCAGATGATCGGGCGCGGCCATCATCCGGGAATGCAAGCCTCCGCCCTCAATCCGATTGACACACGCCAGTTCGGCTTCCTATCCTACGCGCCGTCGGTCGGGGATCGGCTGGGGATAGAGGAGATGAGGGTGTCAGTCGAGCCCGACGCAAGCGATCCGATCGCCGAGGTCGCCCAATTCAGCCGGCCGAGCTTTCCGTTGCGCCGCGGCAAGGTCCAGCGGCCGCTCCTGCCCCCCAACACGCTCAGACGCGATCGCCTGTTCAGCTGGCTCGAGGCGCGGGCGAGTCGCCGGGTCGTCTACGTGGTCGCCGAGGCAGGGTTCGGCAAGACGACCCTCGTCGCAGACTTCCTGCGCCGTTCGCGGGTCCGAACTTTCTGGTATCGCCTGGACGAGGATGACACCGACGGTCTGGTCTTCCTGCGCTACCTGGTTGCGGCGTGCCAGGCTGTGGACCCCAGACTGCTGCGGCGATCCGCGACTCTGCTGTCCGAAAGGGCGGTCGAACCGACTCGGGAAGAGACCGTCCTGCGCACGCTCCTTGATGAGATGGATTGCCTTGGCGAGGTGCCTTCGGCGCTCGTTCTGGACGACTTCCACATGGCGGAGGACGTGCCGGCGATCGGGGCCATCGTCGAACGCCTCATCGCCCGATCACCCGCGCAGCTGACCCTGATCCTGGCGAGCAGGCGAACCCCAGACCTATCTTCGGCCGCGCTGCGCGCCCGCGGCGAACTCGCCGAGCTGGGACGCGACGAGCTTCGGTTCGACGAATCGGAGACCGACCGGCTCTTTCGCGAGTCCTATCACGCCCCGCTCGAGCCCGACGTGTTGCATGACCTGCAGGCGCGAACCGAGGGCTGGGCGGCTTCCTTGCAGCTTGTGAAGACCGCCGTCGACGGCCGATCGACGGCCCAGGTTCGTGCCTTCGTCCAATCCCTGAGCGGGGCGGAGGGCGACCTCTACGACTACCTTGCGGAAGAGGTGGTCGGCGAGTTGAGAGCGGACCTGCGCGGCTTTCTGATGCGAGTCGCGCTGCTCGAAGAGATCGACCCGGAAACGGCCGCCGGGGCCGCCGACGTATCCAGCTCAGAGGCGCGTCGGCTCATCGGCCAAGCACAGCGACTCGGGCTCCTGTCAAGAGGGGCGGGTACAGTCGCGTCATGGCGGCTCCATCCGCTCGTCGGCGAGTTCCTGCTCGCCCGCCTCGAGGCGGAAGTCGGGCAAGCAGGAATCACCGACCTTCATCGCGGCCTCGCCGCCGCGCTGGAACCGCAGTCATGGCGCCTTGCCGCCCGACATTGGGCGGCGGCTGGTGACGCGGACCAGGTCCGTCGGGTCGTCTGCTCCGCCGTCCCGACGATCATCGGCACAGGCGACTTCGCCGCGGCCGCAGACCTAATCAAACGGTTCCCGGACGCAGGCGCGAACCCTTGGTATGACGTCCTCCGAGCAAGGTCGCAGTCGGCGATAGGGCGCTACGACGAGGCCCTGGAATTGACGCTCCAGGCCGCGCGTTACGATCTGGCGGGAGCCTCCGGGGACCCGTCGCTCAAGCTCGCCAACGCCCTGAACCTGCTCCACTGCGGTGTGGAGATGCAAGACGCCGAGCTGCGCACAACGGCCGTTCATCAGCTCGTCGGATCCGATGACCCGGAACTGGCCGCCATCGCACGAGCGACTCAGGCAATCGCCGACGCCGCCGAGTGTGGGAGCCTCGATGAGGCGCGGCGCCTG
>PMIQ01000017.1 GCA_003157175.1 Chloroflexota bacterium | reverse complement strand
GCAGCCGCCACCAGGAGCCGAACCCGCGAATGACGATCACCTTCAGGGTCTTCGGGGTCCCGATCACGATCGGTGTCGCCTTCCCCGTCGTGATGTTGGCTCTCGGGTACATCTCCCGGCTGTCCGGCATCGAGCTCGTCATCTGGGTGGCTTTGGGCACGTTCGCGATCACGGTCCACGAGCTGGGCCATGCCCTGGCATTCAGGCACTACGGGCTCGAGTCGTCGATCCGCTTCTGGGCCATGGGCGGGCTGGCGATACCCAACGATCAGGAAGCTGCGGCCGTGCTCCCGGATCGACAGTGGCTGGTCGTGTCGCTGGCCGGACCGGGCGTCGGGCTGGTGCTCGGTGCGATCGGGCTGGTGCTCGAAGGCGTCGTCGCCGGCCAGAGCGCGGATGTGCGCTCCGCCGTCGGCATCTGGACCTTCGTGAACCTGGGCTGGGGCGTCTTCAACCTGCTGCCGATCACCGGCCTCGACGGCGGCAGCGCCGTCATGCACGTCATGATGCTGGCATTCGGCGAACGCGGTCGGGCCGTCGCCATGGCCTCGAGCATGGCCTTCAGCGCGGTCGTGGCCGTCCTGGCGTTCGCGAACGATCTGGCCTTCGTCGGCGTGATCGCGATCGTGTTTGGCCTGGCCAACCCGTTCCAGTATCGAGCGCTGCTGGCCGCCTTCTTCCCGGAGTGGGCCGAGCGTCGCGCTCGTCGCGAGGCGGAGAAAGAGGAACTGCTGGTTCGGCGGCTCAGATACGAGGATCCGCCGGGTCCGGCATGGCCGCAGGGCGAAGACCCGGAGCCCTGGCCGCAGGGCGACGACCGGGAGCGCTGGCGGCGCCCCTGAGCCGCCACTCGGTCCGCCGGTCGGTACGCCGGTCGGTCAGCCGCCGGCGGCGATTCGCGGGTGGGCCATGAAGAAGTCGGCGATCAGGCGCGAGGCGTCGAAGTCGTCCGGGTTCGATGGGGTCGGGGATGACGATCTGACCGGCCAGGTGTGCCAGCCGCCACCGACCACTCGCATCTCCACGGCGCTTCCGCCACGGCAGGCCCAGCTCGTGGTGGTCGAGGCGCCGTCGACCGCGACGGCCTGGGCGCCGGTGCAGGAATCCAGGTCGCGCCATCTGGCGATCACATCGATCAGCGGTGAGAAGGTTATGTCGACAGTTCCGCCGGCGATCGGGATCGTGCCGTCCGCGGTGCCGTGGATCGCCAGCACGGAGACGGGCCGAGCGAGCGTGCACGGCACGTCGGCGCTGCCGTCGGCGGTCGCCATGTTGCCCGAAACGGGCGCGATGGCGGCGACTCGATCGGACAGCTCGCAGCCGAGCCGGTACGTCATCATCGCGCCGCGAGAGAGACCGGTGACGTAGACGCGATCCGGATCGGCCGCGTCGGTGGCCTCCAGCCGGTCGATCAAGGCGGAGATGAACGCCACGTCGTCGGCGCCGGGGTGCTGGCCCCAAGTCGGGCCGCTGCCGAAGGCGTCCCAGCCGTCGGCGACACCGTCCGGGTAGGCGGCGATCCATCCCAGCCGGTCGGCCTGTGCGTCGAAGCTTGTGCTCGTCTCCATCCCAAAGCCGCTGCCGAAGACGCCGTGCAGGACGAACACGAGTCCGGGTCTGGCGGAGGTCTGCGTCGGTCGGTAGACGCGGTAGGTGCGGTCGATGTCGCCGACTCGGATCGTCTCGACCTGCGTCCGGCCCGTCAGCTGAGCGGCGATGGTTGACCTGACGTCTCGCAGGAAGGGAGCCGAAAACGCCACCAGGCCGAGGACGGCGACGATCGCCATCACCGCCGAAGCCTTGCGACCGGGACCGGGGATCGATGGCAGGCGAAGGTCCGACCCGAAGCTGGGCTCGAGGTGCCCCCGAACGGAATCCGGAAGGCCGAGCAGCCACAGCCCTGCGACCGCGCACCAGGCGGCGGCGAGTCCTTCGACCGGCTCGACAGCCCAGAGCTGAGGCTGGAGCGCGCCCGACCGCACACTCCAGATCGTCCAATCGGTCGTAAACCAGACCATCGCCACGGCGAGCGCGGCCGACAGCCACGCCAACCAGCGGCCCTGCCGGCCGAGGGCCGCGCCGACCAGGATCAGCGCCGCTGGCAGAGACACGAGCAGCAGGAGCGAGGCGAGGCCGCGCCACTGGCTCACTCCGTAAAGGTGAGGGTCCGGGGCCAGCAAGCTGACGCCGTACCTGGCCGCGACGGCAACCGTGGCGACCGCCAGGGCCGCGCGCCCGACCCGCCGGCGTTCGGCCCGTCGAAGCACGCCGACCATGATCAGGAGCTGCAGTCCCACCAGGACGGCAGTCGCGAGCAACAGGACCGTGAACCAGCGCGAATCGAGTGCGCCGAATAGGCGCTCCGGCCGCGAGACCAGCGAGTGGCTGACCTGGCCCTGCCAGAGTTCCAGCGCCGCGCACGCGCCCCAGGCCAAGGGCACCAACAAGCCGGCGGCGCCGGCGGCTCGTACTACGCGCCGGCTCCGGGCCTCCGAGGCGGCCGGTTCGGCCGTGCGTTCCCGCGAGATAGACACTGCGCGATCACCCCTGCTGTCATCGTTGACGGACGATGCAATTGACGCCGGCCCATTGTGGCGCGGCACCAATCGGGCCGTTGCCACGGATCCGCCGGTCTCTGTGGATCGATTTGGGGTTCCGCAAGGACCCCGGCACCCGTACGATGTGCCCGACGGCGCGATGGCCGTTGTCTCCCGGAGTTTCACCATTCCGGCGAGCAGGAAGAGGACCGTCACCCGATGAGCGATCTCCCTCCCGGCGCCCCAGACGCGCCGAAACCAGCGGACGAGGAACCCGACGACTCGGCCGAGATGCCGCGCTGGGTGCCGGCCGTGCGACCACCGTGGGCGGGCGCGGACCCGATCGTCCCCGCCGCACAGGCGCCCGCCGCA
>PMIQ01000118.1 GCA_003157175.1 Chloroflexota bacterium | reverse complement strand
GTTCGTCGCGCACGCCGCGCTCGCCATCGGCAACCGCCGTCTCCTCACCGCGCTGCACGGCCAGGCGAGCACGGATGCGCGGACGGGCCTAGCCAACAGCCGCACCTTCGATCGCGCCCTCGAGAAGGCCCTCGCATCGCGGACCGCCGATGAGTCGATCGCGGTCCTGATGATCGATCTCGATCACTTCAAGGACTTCAACGACCGCNNGCAGTCACGATCGCCCAGCGGATCCGTGCGCGGACCGAGTCGACGATCGTATCTTTGGCGCCTGGGATCACCGATCGGATCACCGTCTCGATCGGTGTCGCCGAGGCGCCCATCCAGGCACTCGAGCGGATCAGCCTCCTGCGGATCGCCGACGAGGCGCTCTACCAGGCCAAGACGGATGGCCGCAACCGTGTCGCCTACCTCGGCGAGGTGATTCCGGGGCCCGACCCGACAGCCGCCGAAGCAGACGCATCGCCGCAGACCGCCAACGAGACGGGCGTGGGGGTCAAGAACCCAGATTCGCAGCCGCCCGGACTCTAGAATCCGCCGATGCCAGCATCTGCCGGCGCAGCAGAATGTCGGGTCCGACTCGAGGGCGACGGTCGCAGGTGGCCCCTCAGCGACGTCTGCTTGCCCAAGCAACGGACGGGCACTCTTGCCGCAAACCCACGGGAGTATCAGGCCACAGTTGGGACCCTGGGTCTCACATGCCGAAAGGCGGTGCCCAGCTGGGTCGCCGCGCCAGGCGCCCGACCTCGGGAGCGCCTACGACCCTTGAGGCTCCGGCCCGAGCGCTTAGTCGCGTTCCGCGCTCAGAGGCCCGGACGATCGCGCCCAAGTGCGGGGTGTGCTCAGGCAGCCCGATCACTCGGGATCCCGCGGCAGGTTGAAAGACGGTCTTGACGGCCAAGTTGGGACTCGCTATGTTGTTATAACGTTAGGTTCACATACGATCACTTTCGAGGTGGCCAGTTGAAGGTGCAGTCTTGGGGCTATACGAACCCGCTGGTCTCTGACCTGTATGGGCGCCCGCCGCTTCGGTGGCGCGACATGCGCGTCCAGCTCGTCGTGTACGAGACCGACATCGAGAACGTCCAGCGTGTCATCCCCGAGCCACTCGAGGCCCGCACGAACCGTGTGATCACGTGGGTCTCGCAGTTCGACCTCGGCACCACCCAGGGCTCATTCAGCGAGGCGGCCATCTACGTGCAGGTCCGCCACGGCGAGTTGGAAGGCGACTACGAGCCGTTCCTCTATGTCGATAGCCACGTTCCGCTGACGGCCGGCCGTGAGATCTGGGGTTTCCAGAAGAAGATGGCCGAGATCGGTCTCTTCAACGAGTACGAGGCGGTCCGTGGTCAGGTCAACCGGCTCGGCCATCAGATCCTCAAGGCCCTCGTTGTCCCCGAACGCGATGCGGTCATGGACGAGGTTGGCTGGAGCAGGGATGGCGTCTTCTCGCTGAAGTACATCCCGGCTGCCGAGGAGGGTCGCGAGCCCCTGCGTGAGTTGGTCCTGACCGAGGGCAAGTTCACCGCCCAGGAAGGAAAGTTCTTCTCCGGCCGCGGCTCGGTGGTATACGAGCGATCAGAGATCGACCCAACGTATCTCTTGGAGCCCCGCCGCATCGTGGCCGGCTTCTACGGCATCGGCGATCTCTTCCTGCCGCTCGGCCGGGTCCTGCATTCGTATGGATCCGCGAACGACGCAGGCGGCGAGCGGTAGTCGGGCGCACGGGCGGAGGGTTTGAGGGATGACAGTGCACCAGGATCTCACGGCGCCCGGCGAGGCCGGTCACGCGCCGGCAGCCGTCACGCTTGATCTGTTCATCGACGGAGCATGGCTCCCGCCGTCCTCGGGACGCCGCTTCGATGTCGTCAATCCCGTCGATGCACAAGTTATGGCCTCGGCCGCTCTTGCCAGTGTGGCCGAAGCCGCTCGAGCGGTCGAGGCTGCGGATCGCGCCTTCNNGCGACGATCCTGACGCGCGAGCACGGCAAGCCGTTGGCTGATGCCCGCAAGGAGATCAAAGCGGCGATCGACACCTTCGACTTCTATGCCGAAGAGGCGCGCCGGATCGGTGGCGAGCTCGCACCCAGCCGGTCCAGGACCGCGCGCAGCCTAGTCCTCAGGCAGCCCGTCGGCGTCGTCGCGGCGATCACGCCATGGAACTATCCCGTCTCGCTGATGGCGTGGAAGCTTGGGCCAGCGCTCGCGGCCGGCTGCACCGTCGTCGTCAAGCCACCTTCTGCCGCGCCGGTGGCGTGCGCAATCGTCGCCGGCATTGTCGGCGAGATCGCGCCGCGCGGCGTGGTGAATGTCGTTACCGGCGAAGCGGCCGTCGTCGGCGACGAGCTCGTGCGGAACCCGCTCACGCGGATGATCGCCTTCACCGGCTCGACGGCGACGGGCCAGGAGCTGATGCGGGCAGCCGCGGCCGACCTGAAGCACGTCCTGCTCGAGTTGGGCGGCCAGACGCCGTTCGTGGTCTTCAAGGACGCCGACCTCGATCTCGCGGTCAAGGACGGAGTCAAGCGAGCCTTCCGGAACAACGGGCAGATCTGCAACGCGGTGAACCGGATCTACGTCGAGGAGGAGGTCGCCGCCGAATACGTCGACCGGTTCGTCAAGGAAACGGCGTCCATCACGATCGGCGACGGGCTCGCGAATCCGACGGTCGATCTCGGGCCAATGATCGACCAGAAGGGCCTGGACCGCACGCAGCGCCACGTCGACGATGCAGTCGCGAAGGGAGCGACCGTCCTGTGCGGCGGCGGCCGGGCGACCGTTCCCGGCAGTCCCGATGGCTTCTTCTTCCAGCCGACGGTGCTGACGAATGTCACGCCCGACATGCTCGTGATGCACGAGGAGACCTTCGGGCCGGTCGTCGGGATCGCGACTTTCAAGGGTCTCGATGATGCTGTTTCTCTGGCGAACAGCACGGAATTTGGACTCGTTACCTACGCCTATACGAGTGATCTCAGGACCGCATTCGGCTTCGGCGAGCGTGTCGAGAGCGGAACCGTGGCGATCAACACGGTCAGCCCCGACTCGCTGCTAGCACCGTATCCCGCCTGGAAGCACAGCGGGATCGGCCTGGAGCTTGGCCACCAAGGACTCGAGGAGTACCTCCAGGTGAAACACCTTCTACTCGAGCTTGTGTGACATGAGACCCCAGGTGCTCATAGCCACGCGGACCTTCGGTAGCACCTCTGAGGAGCCCTGGCGGATCCTGAGCGAGGCGGGCTGCGAATACGGCCGCATCGACATCACGTCCGCGACGGAAGACCAGATGATCGCGTCGTTTGAGAACGTCGACGCCGCGATCGTCGGCGGCCGTCCGATCACAGCAGCGATGATCGCCGGCGCCAACCGACTCAAGGTGATCGCGATGCATGGCGTCGGGGTCGATCACATCGACCGGGCAGCGGCACAGAAAAAAGGGGTCGTCGTCGCAAACGCGCCGGGGGCCAACTCCAACTCCGTGGCCGATCTTGCGTTCGGTCTAATGCTCGCCGCATTCCGACGAATCCCCCAGCAGGCGCAGGCCCTTGCCGGCGGTGCCTGGACGTCGGAAGTGGGAATTGAGTTGTGGCAGAAGACGATCGGCATCGTCGGACTCGGCCACATCGGTCGGGCCGTGGCACGTCGTGCCCACGGTTTCGAAATGTGCGTTCTCGCCTATGACCCGATGCTGCCCGAGGAAGCATTTGCAGGGTCCGGGTCCCGCAGCGTCAGTCTTGAGGAGTTGCTCACCTCGTCCGACGTCGTGACCCTCCACGCACCATCGACGCCGGCTACGCGCGGCTTCATCAATGCCGATCGGCTTCAGTCGATGAAGCGGACGGCGTTTCTGATCAACACGGCCCGAGGCGATCTGGTAGACGAAGACGCGCTCTACCACGCCCTGAGTGCCGGCGACATCGCAGGAGCCGGACTCGATGCATATGCCGAAGAACCACCGACCAACAGCCGTCTCCTGACCCTTGCGAACGTTGTCGCGACGCCGCACATCGGATCCCATACCGAGGAGGCAGTAACTCGAGCAAGCGTCATGTCAGCCCAGAACGTCGTCGAAGTCCTGCGCACGGGCGCAGCTAAGTGGCCGGCGTGGTGACGCCCTCACCGCGCCGCACCTGCGAGGTACGGATCTTCCCGCCATCTGACAGATCACCGTCGAACACTTCGGGCTTCACCGAAGAGTCGACGACCGTCACGTCATAGAGGAGTGAGAAGTGCGTCACAAAGGCTTCTATCGCAAGTTGACCGGTCTGCTGGGGGTGATCGTCATCGCCGCTGGCTGCTCCAGTGCGGTTACTCCCGTCCCAGCCACGTCCAGTGCGGTTACTCCCGTCCCAGCCACGTCCAGTGCGGTTACTCCCGTCCCGGCCACGTCCGCCGTCCCGCTGAACGGCAAGACGATCACCTGGGCCACGATCTCGGGCTTCTACACGGACATCGCCACGTCGCTCGCAGCGGACTATACGGCGAAGACCGGCACCAAGGTGAACGTCGTCCAGATCGACCTCCAGAGCATGTACGACAAGGAAACGCTCGACATGGCGGGCGCGACCGGCGCGTACGACATCGTCACATGGAACCTGTCGTGGCTCGGCCAGTGGGCGGGAGCCAAGTGGCTCGCGCCGCTCACCGACTACGTGGCCAAGAACAAGGATGCTCTCCAGCTCGGCGACATCTCGCCGGCCCTGATGCAGACCGACTCCTGGCAGGGCGTGCAGTACGGCCTTCCGTACTACACCTTCACCCAGGGCATGTTCTACCGCTGTGACCTCTTCGAGAATGCGACCGAGAAGGCCAACTTCCAGGCGAAGTACGGCTACGCTCTCGACATCCCGACGACCTATCAGCAAATGGCCGACCAGGCGCAGTTCTTCCGCCGCAAGCCCGGAGATACCCTGGCCGGCAAGCCGGTGACGAAGGACTTCTACGGGATTGGCCTCATGGACGGCCGCGTCAACAACATCTTCGACGAGGCTAACATGGTGGCGTGGCCTATGGGGGCAGACGTCATCAACGACGACGGCACGCCGGGCGTCACGAGTCAGAAGTACGAAGACGCGCTGAACCTCATCTACAAGAAGATGCTGCCGTATGCCCCTCCCGGCTCGCTCAGCGCTGGCTATGACTTCGTCGCAAGCCAGTTCAATACGGGGCTCATCGCCGAAACTGGTCCGTTCTATCTCGACCAGTGGGCCAACATGGTCAAGGTCGAGACCCAGGTCCCGGGCGCTGAGGCGTGTGTCGCCCCGCACCCAGGCACTGGTGAGACGTGGTCGGGCACCTTCAGCATGGGCGTCGAGGCCAATAGCAAGAACGTCGCCGACGCAGAGGATTTCCTCGGCTACCTCACCAGCCCCGATGCTCAGATGAAGTTCGCGCTCGCCGGCGGCAGCACGCCGCGGACGAGCATCCTCACGAACCGCACGCTGGTCGATCAGCATCGCGACACGATGGGCGCCTTCCCGACGCTCGCGTTCATCCTCAACGACGCTCAGAATCGCTGGTACACCAACTTCATCTGGGTGCCGCAAGCAGCCAAGATCTACAACGACGCTCCTCAGTACTTCTCGGCGGCCGCCTCCGGGCAAGAGTCGATATCGGACGCGATGAATGCCTTTGCGAAAGACATAACAAGCTACTGCGGAGGACCGTGTACGATCGACAACCAGGGCATCACGAAGCCCGATCCCAACGCGAAGGAACCCACCTTCGACCGCAGTTTGCAGGTCCGCAAACCATAGTAAGCTGAGCGGCTCAATGAGCTGAACGGCTCAATGTTCTGAGCGTTGCGGGCCGGCGAAGGCACCCGTCAGGCGCCGGCCCGCAACGTCGAAGCTCCGATCTGGAGAAGGCCGTATGGCGACGTCCACTCACGCACCCGAGCTGCCGAGGAAACCGCGACGGCTGCCCAGGCTGCTCGCCGATCACGATTGGTTCGGTTCGATCCTTGTTGCCCCGGCGATGCTCGTCATCGTGTTCTTCGCGCTGTTTCCGCTCGGGTACGCGATCTACCTCGCCGGCCACTACGTCGACCTCACGTCGATCAACCAGATCGGCGACTACGTCGGCCTAACGAGCTTCCGCGAAGCCCTCACCAACGACGCGTTCAGTTCGGCGATCAGGACAACCCTGGCCATTCTCGTCATAGCGCTCACGACGGAGGTCCTGCTCGGCGTCGGCCTGGCGATGCTCCTCAATCGCTTGAAGTGGTTCAAGGGCATCTGCCGTGCGCTCTTCTTGCTGCCCCTCGCCTGCGCACCAGAGGCCGCCGCTCTCATCTGGCGCTACCTATACGACTCAGACTTCGGTGTATACAACGCTCTGCTCGGGATGATCGGGCTGGGCCCGATCAACTGGTTCGGCTCGAGCCTGCCGGCGCTCGCCAGCATCATCATCTTCGACGTGTGGCAATGGACGCCGTTCGTAACCCTGATCACCCTGGCAGCCCTCCAGGCGCTCCCGCGAGAACCGTTCGAGGCGGCCGAGCTGGACGGCGCGTCGCGTTTCACGGTGTTCCGCCGACTGACCCTCCCGTTGCTGACACCGGTGCTGGCGCTGATTCTGGTCTTGCGAGGAATGGATCTGGCTCGGCTCTACGACCCCATCTCTGCCATGACGAAGGGCGGTCCGGGCTCCGCGACCGAGACGGTCAGCTACTACCTCTACCGGGTGGGTCTTGAGGACTTCCGCCTCGATCAGGCGAGCGCGATGGCGCTACTCGTCCTGTTCGTCATTGTGGTGGTCTCCGGCCTGGGACTTCGACCGCTCATGCGCGCGCAGGGCGCGAGAGCAAGGAGGGGCTAAGCGATGCGAGCGCGAGCCTTCACGCCCTGGGATATTGTGCGCCAGGTCCTGGTCATGGCGATCCTCGTCGCCTTCATGTTCCCGCTCTTCTGGATGCTGATGACGTCGTTCAAGAGTTACGGAGACATTCTCGTGTCTCCGCCACGCTGGGTGTTCGAACCCACGCTCAACAACTACGTCGACGCATTCCAGAAGGCCGACTTCGCTCACTACATTCTCAATACGCTCACCGTCGCGGCGTTGTCCACTGCCATCGTCATCCCGACGTCGGCGCTCGCCTCGTATGGATTTGCGCGCTACAACGTTGGTGGAGGCAACCTGATGTTCTTCATCCTGACGACGAGGATGATGCCGCCTATCGCCGTCGTTCTGCCGTTCTTCATGATCTTCAAGACTCTGGGCGCCACCGATATCGGCAGCACCTTGGGTCTCGGCCTGGACCAGCTCGGGACGCTCGTCGTGTGCTATACGATCTTCAATCTGCCTTTCGCCATCTGGTTGATGCATTCGTTCTTCCAGGACATCCCGACGGAAATCGAGGACTCGGCACGACTCGACGGATACAGTCGCTGGCAGGTCCTGAGGAAGGTCGTCCTGCCCCTGGCGGCACCAGGGATTGCGGTCACGACGATCTTCTGCATTCTCTTCTCGTGGAACGAGTTCTTCTTCGCCTCCATCTTGACGCGCAGCAACGCGAAGACGATCACGATGGGGGTGGGCGATTTCTGGACGCAGCAAGGCGTCTTGTGGGGGCCACTGTCCGCCGCTGCCGTCGTGTGTGTCGTCCCGATGATCGTGATGGCGCTGATCCTGCAGCGGTACATCGTCCGCGGCCTGACGTTCGGCGCAGTGCGTGGGTAGGTGTTTGAGATGACCATCTCCGCGCTCTGGGACAGGTTCTTCTGGGCTTTTGTCCTGCTGGTGGCCGCGGCCATCGTGTGGCTTTGGTTCTTCGGCGATAGACAACGTTACTTTCCATGGGGGCTGCTCGTGGGACTCGCTATAGGGACAACGTATTTCGCGCTGGGCGTCCGCAACATGCGGGCGCAAGCGCGTCGCGTCGAGCGCGCGATAGCCGACGCAGAAGCCGCCGGAGCTCTCGCTCGGCTGGAAGAAGAGCTGCCAGATGCTTGAACTCGACTCAGTCGTCAAGCTCTTCGGGACGACGGTCGCTATCAATGGGGTCGAGCTCTCTGTCCGCGACCACGAGTATCTCGTCATCCTCGGCCCGGCCGGAGCGGGGAAGTCCACGACGCTTCGCCTGATCGCAGGCCTAACGAAACCAACCCGAGGCGACATTCGCGTCGACGGCCAGTCTTTGCTGGGCGTGGCACCCGAGCATCGAGACATCTCTATGGTGTTCGAGAACTACGCCCTCTACCCGCAACGAACCGTCTTCGAGAACCTGAGCTTCCCGCTCGAGGCGCGTCGGGTGCCGCGCTCCGAGATCAAGCATCGAGTGGAGAGCATGGCTTCGATTCTTCTCATCGACTCCTTGCTCGATCGGCGTCCTGGCGCGCTGAGCGGCGGCCAGCGTCAGCGAGTGGCCCTCGGACGCGGGCTGATTCGCGACGCGACCGTCTACCTCCTCGACGAGCCGCTCTCCCACCTGGATGCTCGCGTCCGCCAGGACATTCGCGTCCAGCTCAAGGCGATGTCCGTCAATCTGCATTCGATGGTGATCCACGTTACCCAGGATTACCGCGAGGCGATGTCACTTGCGGACCGGATCGCCGTCCTCAATCAGGGCCGAATCCTGCAGGTCGGCACGCCCGACGAGATCTACGCGGCGCCAGTCAACGAGTTCGTTGCCACGTTCGTCGGGGATCCGCCGATGAGCCTTCTGGACGCGACTTTCGCGAACGAGAACGGTCAGCCGGTCCTGAGGGTTGCCGGCACGAACATATCGCTCGCCGCCAACGAACTCATCAGCCGTGTCACGAACGGCTCCCAGCCGCTCGCCCTTCGGGTCGCCGCACGTCCGACAGATGTGCCCGTGAGCGCGAGCGAGACCAAGGAGTGCTCCATCCCGGCGCACGTTTATGTCTCCGAGTCGCACGGATACCGCAACATCGTCACGATCAAGCTCGGCGACGCGACGATTCGTGTCGCTGCGCCCCCGAAACAGACATGGCGTGTCAATGATCCGGTCTGGCTCGGACTAGGAATGCACAACCTGCACGTCTTCGCGAACGGCAAGGCGATCTACCATCCGGCCGTTTCGGCGGCCGGCGCAACAACTCGGCCGCAGCGCTCGCTCACGGCCGCCTCGACGATAGGGAACTGAGCGATGGCCACGGTTGGTTTGGAAGACGTCTGGAAGCGCTACGGGAAGGTCGAGGCCGTCAGGGGCATCTCGATGGAGATAGTCGACGGCGAGTTCGTGGCCCTGCTCGGCCCCTCGGGCTGTGGCAAGACCTCCACGATGCGGATGATCGCGGGGCTGGAAGAGATCAGCGCCGGCGACATCCGATTCGACGGGAAGTCGGTGATCGATCGTCCACCACGTGCCCGAAACGTGGCCATGGCGTTTGAGAACTACGCTCTATACCCGACTCTCTCGGTCTACGAAAACCTTGCCTTCCCCGCCCGGGCCGCACATTGGCCCAACGACCGCATCGACAAACGCGTCCGAGAGGTCGCCTCCATCGCCGCCATCGACAAGCTTCTAGAGCGGCGAACGGGCGAACTGAGCAGCGGCCAGGCTCAAATGGTGGGTCTTGCGCGCGCTCTGGTGCGGGAGCCCGCGGTGTTCCTGCTGGACGAGCCGATCTCACATGTCGACGCCCGGCTCCGTATCGACATGCGGACCTACATCAAACGCCTCCAGGTCGAGCTCGGCTACACGATGGTCCTGGTCACGCACGACCAGGAAGACGCGATGGCTCTGGCCGACCGGATCGCTGTCATGGCGGACGGACGGCTCCGTCAACTGGGGACTCCAGCCGAGGTCTACGACCGTCCTGAGGACACGTTCGTCGCGAACTTCATCGGCAGCCCGCCGATCAACCTGTTCGAATGCCAGATCGGGCAAGCCGGAGGCAAGACAGTTCTGCGGCGCGACGGCCTCACTTTCGACCTGCCGGACCAGTTCCTGCCGCTTGCGACAGCCGGAACTCTGCCGGCAAGCGTGACCGTCGGCATCCGCCCGTTCCACCTCACCGCGGGTGCGGGGGCGGGACATGGTGCGATCGCTGCGCGTGTCGTCGTCGTCGAGCCGCTCGGCGACATGGAGATCGTCACGGCCGAAGCCGGCAACCTCCCGATCCAGGTCGTGATCCCACCCGGCAACCGCCCGAAACGC
>PMIQ01000137.1 GCA_003157175.1 Chloroflexota bacterium | reverse complement strand
CAGGGCGGCGGCGGATAACCGGGCCAGGCCTGCGGCGGATACCCGGGCTGCGGCGGATACGCGTACCCGGGGCCGCCCTGAGGCGGCCAGTAGGGCGCGCCCTGCGGCTGATACGGGTAGCCGGGCCAGTTCGGGACCACCTGCGCGGGGCCAACGACTATCGAGCCGACGATCCTGTCGTGAAGCCCGCGATGGACCGCGTTCGTTCCAGCCGACACGATGAGGACGATGAGCCAGACCGAGCTCCCCAATGACACGAGATTTGACAGGAGCGCCAAGCCCCCGAATGAGTTGAGGCCGAAAGTCGACGCGGAGGGGCTTGACCCCAGCCACTGGTTCGTCGGAGTCGTCGCGATGGCACCGACGAAGAAGATGATGAAGACCGCGCCGATGCCTGTGGATAGACCTTCGAGCAAGACCCAGCGAAACAGGGCTCGGCCGAGCGGCAGATTCTTACCGCTTGCGACATCCGCCACTTGCAGATGCAGGGCCCGCTGGCAGGGCGTTCCGCCGAACCTGACCCAGCATCCCGCGTAATAGAGCGCGCTCAGGGCGACATACAGGACGGCCACCAGGAGCAGCAGACCGGTGTTCACGTTGAGCAGCGGAGCCGTGATGCTGGAGAACGGCTGATAGGCCTCCGTGTCGATCTGCTTGATCTGATCGAGGGCTTGCGAGTTGAAAGAAACGGCCCCTATGACGACGGCGAGGATCAAGGCAATGCTCGAGACCAGGCCGCCAAGGAACCTGTCCAGGATCCACGCACCCACGCGCCGGCCCATGCCGGCCACCTGGACCCCGGGCGGAAGCTGCACGCCGGGCATCTGACTCGCCGGTACCACCCAACTGCTCACCCGTCCACCTCCGGTAGAACTCGCGTGAAGCCACCCCTTATGGCTCGAACCCGAGCATACCCCTGGCCGCCAGCTCAGAGGGCGGCAGATTCCACATCGCCCGGCGTGCCCACGCCGATCTTGCACCGGCGCGCCGGCCGCCCGCGCACACCCGGCCGCGCTCGAAACAGGCCGCCGGCGTTGGGCTGGGCGGCGAGTTCTTCGGCCGTAGCGTCCTCCCATGCCGTGGTTATGAATAGCTCGCTCAGGTCGTCGCCGCCGAAGGAGCAGCTGCTGACCCGCGAGACCGGCACCTCGATGCGGCCGATGAACGTTCCGTCCGGGCCAAACCGCAGCACGCAGCCGCCGCCCCAGGCCGCCGCCCAGACGCAGTCCTCGGCGTCGACGGTGAGGCCGTCGGGCACGCCGCGCCGGGGCCACTCGGGCACGTCAACCAGCCTCACGAACGGACGGCGACGTTCTACGGCGCTCGACTCCATATCAAAATCGAGGACGGAGATGACCGGATCGCGCGAATCCACGAAGTACATCCGGCGACCGTCGCCGGACCAAGCGAGGCCGTTCGGAATTGCCAGCCCGCCCAGGACCGTCTCGAACCCGCTGCCGTCGAAACGAACCAACAAGCCGGCGCCGGCGGCCCGGTCGAACGCCATGCGGTCGATCCAGAGTCGTCCGAGCGGGTCGCTCTTGCCGTCGTTGGATCGCAGCGCGACGGCGCCGGGTTCGAAAGCCGCCGCCGTCTCGACGGCCCCCGTCTCGGGATCGAGCGTCAGCAGGCCGTCTGCGGCGGCGACGGCGAGCCTGCCGTCATCGCGTAGCGCCACGCAGCCGACCGGCGTCCCCATCTCGTAGGCGCGGTCCAGGCCGGCCATCGGGTCGAAGCAGTGCACGCGGCCGGCCATGATGTCCACCCACCACAGAACGTGGCGCCCGTCATCCCAGACCGGCCCCTCGCCGAGTTCCGCGTGGGCATCCAGCACGAGTTCCGCGCGAGCGTCGATCGTCCGGCTCCTTTGCGGCCCTGAACACCACTCGCATCCAGACGCAATCAAGCCTAACGCCTGGACCGAATGGCGCCCAATCGAACGAGCTCGCGATCCAGAATTGCCGTCCATCCCTGTTGTATTTGCGTGGCAAAACGCGGTGTCCGGAGCGTAAGCTGCTGGCGGCAATCAGTCTTGAGGGACAGAGATGACTGGTGCGGTCAGCGTTCGCAATCGGTCGTGGCGACGGGCTGGAGCTTTGTGGACCGCCGGCGCTTGTGTCGGCTTGGTGGGTGGGTATGCCACGCTCGTTGTGGATCCGGGCCTGATCATCCCTGATCTGCTTGTGGTGCTCGCACTGGCCCTTGCACGGCCTCGACTATTGGGCGTCGTCGGCGCGATAGTGGGACATGGCCTCGTCTGGTCGTGGCTGCTCGCGACGACTCAAGTCAACTGCAATTCCCGCTTGCTGCCAGGCGAAGCTCCATGCAGCTCGACGCTGCCGTTTCAGTCCGCCTACTACGGTGGCCCGTTGGCCTGGCCAAAGGAGCCATGGCCATGGTTTCCTCTCCTGTTGGCTGGTGCGCTCGCCCTTCTGCTGGCCGGACTCGCCCTGACAGCCATAACGGCGCGGCGGGCACCGAACCGGAGCCTCCCGCCAGCTGCCCGCTAAACGTGGGGGATTCTCCCACGCAAATACAACAGGGATTGGCGTCCCCGGCGGGATTCGAACCCACGACCCGCCGCTTAGAAGGCGGCCGCTCTATCCACTGAGCTACGGGGACACCGAACGGCTCGGACGCCGCGGGTAGAGTAACCCGCCCCGCGCGACGGGGCCAGCCCGGGCAGGCTGCAAGTCCGGGACGCCGGCCGCGCGCGCCAGCAGACCGCGCGCTGGTCGCCAATTCGGGCCCGGCTTCCGAAATCGTCCTTTAGTCCCATGGCCCTCGCTCGGGGCGGTGCTAGACTCCGTATCCTTCGCGTTCACCACGTACGCGCCTGCTGTGCCCTCGGAGGTCGTATCGGTGTCGTCGTTTCCGCTTGAGTTTGACCTGACGGCTGTGCCGTCGGCAGCAGACGAGCGGTCGGACGTACGGTCGGAAGCGCGAACCACTGGACCTCGAACCGGCGCTCCCCTGCCCGCCACCGACGGTCAGCTGGCACTCCAGCTACCGAGCGAGCTGCCCCACCTGTCGATCGCGCCCGAATGGAAGGACCAGCAACGGCTCTGGGGCCACAGCTTCCACCCCATGTGCTCTTACCTGGCCAGCTTCCCGGCCGGCCTGGTCCACGCCTTCATCGCCCGCTACACCCGGCCCGGCGACGTCGTCCTCGACCCGTTCAGCGGCCGCGGCACGACACCGCTGCAGGCCTGCGCCGAGGGCCGAATCGGCGCCGGCAACGACCTCAACCCATTCGCCCACATCCTGACCGCCGCCAAGGTCGATCCGCCGACAAAGGCCGCCGTCAAGACCCGCATAGCCGCGCTTCGCCTGGCCTGGGCCGCCACTGCCGGCGAGTGGAACGAAATCGCCGATCGCATCGCGGCTGATCCAGGCTCCCCGGAGATCCTGGCGCCCGGCCCCGGCAGCCGTCCGATCGGCGGTACGATGCCGGCCCGTCCCGACGCTGCCGTCCCCGCCGAAGTCGCGCTCGCCTTCCATCCTCGAACCCTGGCGCAGCTGCTCTTCCTCCGCGCCGGCCTGGATCCGGACGATCGAACCGATCGTTTCATCCTGGCGACGCTGACGGGCATCCTGCACGGCAAGAGCGCGAGCTACCTCTCGGCAGTGATGCCGAACACGTTCAGCATGGCGCCGCGCTACGTCCGCGACTTCGTAGCTCGAACGAGCTTCCACTCGCCCGAGCGCGACACCTTCGGCCTGCTCGACGACAAGATCCGCCGCCTGTACCGCCAGCCCATACCCGCCGCGCGTGGGATCGCCCTGCTGGGCGATGCGCGCGATTCGGGCATCCGGTTCCGCGAGGCGCTCAGGGCACGTGGCCTGCCGGAACGGGCCCGTCTGGTGGTCACTTCGCCGCCCTATCTGCGCGTCGTGAAGTACGGCTACTACAACTGGCTGCGGCTGTGGCTCCTGGGCTACGACGCCTCCGCCATCGACGATCTCCTCGACGACGCCCACCACCGCGACGCCTATCTCGTCTTCATGCGCGAGGTGCTGCGCGGTCTCCGAACCGCCCTCGCCGACGATGCCGTGGTGGCCCTGGTCATCGGCGACGTGGAAATGGATCGCGGCCGGCCGGCGAACGGCGGCGTGGGCCTGGCGGAGGCGGTCTGGGAGATGGCTGCCGCGCCGGAGGGTTACCGGCTGGCCGGAATTGCCCTCGACGACGTGGCCGCGGGTCGCAAGATGACGAAGCTCTGGGGCGACGAGGCGGGCCAGGCCACCAAGCTCGACAGAATCCTCGTCCTGTCCACGACCGAGGCGGGCCGGCGCCGCGCCCTAAACAGCGCCTCCCTCCCGATCGACTGGACCTGGCCGCCGCGCTCCCCGCGCGCGCTTTAGTCGGCTGCGCCGACCACCGCCGCCCGGCGCCCGCCGCCCGGCGCCGCCCGCCCACGCCGACGTCATCGCCGGTCGCCCAATACAATCACGCCATGAAGCCGATGTACGACGCAACGCGACCTGGCGGCGATGGACCCGCTCGTGCTGATGAAGAACCTGGATCACGTTCGGATGACCAGCCGCCGGCTGAGCTACATCCTCCAGCAGCAGGTCCATCTGTATACCCCGCCGGCTAATGAGCTGCGGCAGCGGATCGACTCCTACACGGATGCCGAGCGCCAGATCGAGGCCGAAATGGCTCGCCGGCAGCTCCGCGTCTGATCGGGCGCGGCGTCGACGCCGCGGGCAGGCGACAGCGGGGCTGGCCGCCCCGGCACGAGAAAGGCCCTCCCGGGCGGGAGGGCCTTTTCGATCGAGGAGGCGGCGGTCAATGTCGCCGGTATCGAACCGGCGGGCACGGCTGCCCCGGTTCAGGTGGCCGTTCCCACGAGCACGCGGGCATGCCTCGCCTCATCGGGCGCCTCCTCCAGCGCTTCCGATCGCGCGGTCATGGGTGCCAGGACGCCGACGAGCAGCCGACCGCGCCGCTCGACCTCCTCCCGCGCGACCTGGTTGGCGAGCCCAGCCAGTCGCGGCATTTCATCGAGTCCGAAGGCGATGCCGTGTTCCGCAAGATCCGCGAAGCCCCAACCGTGATACAGGCCCCGGCACGCCACGGCGCACATCTCGTCGTAGAGCTCCGGCCAGCCGACGCGCCGGCGACGGTGGCAGAATTTCACGAAATCGAGGGCGGCGTCATTGGCGGCGCGATCTTCCGGGGGCCTGCGCGAATCCATGGGCTGCACTCGCTCCTCTATCCGCTCCGGCCGAAAGCCGCTGGCACGTGACGATCGTGCCCGGTTTCGGTCCGCCTGCGCGTCTCTCCTCCGCGACGGGCTGAGATGCATGCTAGGCGGCCGGGTGCCGTCAATAAAGGGCGTTCTCCACGAACTAGTCCACCAAGTTCTCCACAGAACGTCCGTTCGCTGACCGTTTGTTCGACCCGGCCCCGGTGGAGCCACGTAGATGCTCTATTCGGCCGTGCTTCGGCGCCGGCGATGGCCCTCGCGAAGAGGCCGCCCGATCTGCCCGATGCCCTCGACATCGCATCTGGGAGAGACTCCCGAACACCCGCGGGGCCAATGATGTACCGCTTCCATCTACCTAGTTGGTGTGGATCACGACGGTCCCGGCAGCCATGTCGTGCACGGCCCGCTTGCGCGGCTCGAAGGCCGCCCAGGCAAACCCGACCAGGCCGATGAGCCAGCCCGAGAGGATCAACTCGCCCCAGAAGACGAGGGCGCGAATGAAGGCGGTTCCACCATCGATCGGTCCGCCGTCGATGGCCCTCACAACCCTCAGCCCAAGCACCTTCATGCCGGGCGTGGCGCCGCCCTTCCACCAGAAGTACGGCCAGTACCCGATAAGGACGAGGGGCACGAGCACGATGCCCACCAGAATGACCAGGCTCAACGCGGCGACGAACAGCGCCACGGCCCAGATGATGGAGTCGATGAAGTACGCCACGAATCTGATCCAGAAGCCGCCGTACTGCGGCATCACGCCGTAACCCACCGGCATGTAGCCCATCGGCTGGCCGNNCTGGGGCGGATATCCCTGCGGCTGAGGCGGGTAGCCCGCCGGGGCGCCCGGCCATGTACCGGGAGCCGTCTGGGGCGAAGGTGCAGGCCAGGCGGCAGGCGCGCCGGACCAATCAGTTTGGGGTGGACTCGAACCGGCGTCGGGAGCCGGTTCCGACGGCGGACTCTGCTGATCGTCGGCCATTGCCTCTCCTCGCTATCGCAGGCCGCGAAACCGTCCGAAGAGCCCCCGGCCCCCAGACCCGTTTTCGCCTCAGTCATGTTACAAGCGCGACAGGAGCGAATCACATCGGAACCGTCGTGCCAGACACAAAGAGGCGGAGGCCCGGAGGCCTCCGCCCTACTTTGCAGAACGAAGCTCGGTTAGTTGGTGTGGATCACCACGGTGCCGGCCGCCTTGTCATGCCAGGCCTGCTTACGAGCGTCGAAGGCCGCCCAGATGAACCCTAACAGTCCGATGATGATGTAGGACAGGATGCCCTCGATGATGTAGACGACGAAGCGGACGAAAGCTGCCTGGCCGCCGATCGGCCCGCCGTCAACGGCGCGGACGATCTTGATGTTCAGGGCCATCATGCCGACCGTCTGGCCCTTCTTCCACCACATCAACGGCAGGTAGATGATCCCGCCGATGATCGTGATGAAAAGGATGGCCATGATGACTCCGTCGATGATGGCCGCGACGAACCTGATCCAGAACCCGGCGTATCGCGGGGCGGCCGCGTAGGCAACCGGCGGATAGCCGGGCGGTGGATAGGCGGCCGGGGGCGGAGCCCAGGCGGCGGGGCCACCGGGCTGCTGGACGGGCGGTTGCTGATTCATGGCGCTCACTCCCTGACGGCAGTCCTGGACGAGCCGGCGGAACAACCCTGCCTCGCTTCTGACCAGGCCCTTCGTCGCAATGCTAGCAGGGGCAAACGCTCAAATGCGGGCGTCCATGCATACGGCAGCCGGAGTAGAAGAACGCCCCCGGGGCGCGGTCCGGGGGCGTGAGGTGGTGGCGAGTTGGTACCGCATATCGGATTCGAACCGATGATCTCAGCCTTGAGAGGGCTGTGTCCTGGGCCTCTAGACGAATGCGGCATCGCGTTCGGCCGCCGTTTCGGCGGGCCGGGCGGGATGATAGCAGGCCCTGCGAGCGCGCGCCATCGGGCTACAGGCGGTGNNGTCTCCAGAAACGCCCGAACGCCATCGGCGACCTGCTGGAAGCTCTGCTCGCCGATGATCAGCCCGTAATGGGAGTGAGCCCCGAACGGCTCGTACGTGCCGCCCAGCCAGTCGGCCAGCCGGCTGGCGCCGGTCGCCCCCGAACTTCCGTCCAGGCCGGCGCCGACAACCAGAATTGGCACGTTGGCCAGCCGGGCGCGATCGATGGCGATCCCTTCGAGGATCTCGCGCTTTACCATGCCCGATTCATGCGGTTTCTGGCCGAACAGGTGCTGCAGCCGGATCACGTCGTCGACCGTGAGATCGCGGTTCTCGCGCTGGAGCTTCTCGGGCAGCGTCTCCCAGCCGATGTGATCTCGGCCGTAGACGTCGGGGATCTCGCGCAGCTCGTGCGGTCGGACGGGCGCGCGCAGGTCGCGCGGGAGCTCGCTGTCGAGCAGGATGATCGCCCCGACCGGGTAGCGCTCCGCGGCCTTGAGGATGAGAAGACCGCCCATGCCGTGCCCGATCAACACGGTGTGGGGTCCGATCTTCTGCATGACCGACACGACATCCCCGACGTACGTTTCGAAATCCGTGGCGGCCATATCGGCGTTCTGCGACCAGTAGTGGTTGCGCAGGTTGAGGGCATGGCCCTCCCAGCCTCGACTGGCGAAGTATGAGAGGTACCGCTCCCAGACCCAGGAGCCGGTCAGCTCGCCGTGGACGAAAAGCAGGGGCCGCCGTCGCGAACGCCGCTCCGGCATCCACGACTCGACATATAGCCCGCGATCGGTGACCTCGATCTCATCTTTGCGGATCGGTCGTCCGTTGGAGCCGACCGAATGTGGCCGCGCAACGCGCAGACCATCGGGTGTGTTATCGCTCATGTACCTCGGATTCCTAGTTTCCGCATCGGGGCGCCCGTCCATCCCGATTCACCATTCGTGCGGGTTGATGATGAGCCCGGTGAGGGCCTTTGGATAGAAGTAGGTCGATTTCTGGGGCATGACGTCGCCGTCCGCCGCGACGGCGACGATCTCGGCGACCGGAGTCGGGTCGAGCAGAAACGCCATGTCGGCGCCGTCGTGGCCCTGGTCCACCCAGTCGAGGGCCTCACGAACGGATTTCGTGTAAGCCAGCCGGCCCGTGGCGATGGCCTCTCGATCGATCTTCGAGAGCCTGTTCAGGGCCGTCTGCAGTAGCGTCACGTCGAGTCGGAGCAGGGCCGCTCCGCCGGATGGCAGGAACCGTGCGAAGGCGTCGCGTCGAGCGCGCAGGATGGCGCCGCCCTGGCGGGTCCAGAGCCCGAATCGGCCCTCGCCGCCGGGATACCTGTCGACCGCGGCAAAGGCGGATTCGAGCCGGGCGCGCCCGTCCACGGGCTCGATGTCGAACAGCTCGTGAGCACGCGCCAGGAACGTCGCCACGCCGGCTTCGCCGAGATCGCGAACGATGCGGTGCGTCGGCAGCACGGTCAGCTTCTGGCGCGACGTCTCCAGGAAGAGCATCAGGACGTAGTCCGAGGCGGGGTCCGTCTCCCCGGTCTTGTTGGCACGTCGCTCGTCGCGGTAGCGGATCGCGGTCTCATAGCGGTGATGGCCGTCGGCGATGGTGATCGGGTCGCGTCCGGCTGCGGCTAGAATGTCGCGGATCCGATCGGCGAAGGGGCCGTTCTCTGGCGCGGCCCAGAGGCGGTGGCGAACGCCGTCGTCGTCTGTCACTTCGATGTCGGCGGGCGTTGCCGCGATGGCCTTCATTGCCCTGAGCGATGCCCCGCGGCCATCCATGTACAGCCCAACGACGGGGCTCGTGTTCAGGCCGGTCGCCC
>PMIQ01000218.1:14015-27483 GCA_003157175.1 Chloroflexota bacterium | reverse complement strand
GCGGCGCGACCCGACCCGTGGCGGACTGTCCTCAGCGCTCAACGAGGTCGCCGAGGCGTCCGGGGGCGGGATGGTGCTCGACGAGGCGTCGATCCCCATCCCGGAACCTGTGCGCGCCGCCTGCGAGATGCTCGGCCTGGACCCTCTCCACGTCGCCAACGAAGGCAAGCTCGTGGCCATCGTGCCCGCCGCTTCTGCACCGGCGGTTTTGGCGGCGATGCGCGCCCTCCCAGAGGGCGCCGAGGCGGTGGAGATCGGCCGCGTTGTCGCGGATCACCCGTCGATGGTCACGATGCGCACGATCGTCGGCTCGCAGCGCATCGTGGACATGCTGGTTGGGGAGCAGCTGCCCCGCATCTGCTAGGTTCCCCTCCCTCGATTTCCGTGCCGGGCCGATCCCACGCTTCACTTATCCAGACGAAGCACGCCCCCGTCCGGTTGGGTCTGCCGGCCCTGGATCACAAACCCTAGCTGGCTGGGACTGGCAGCGGGCGTCGCGGTCTGGGCCGAGCCGCCGCCCAGGTTGGCGATCGCCCCGAAGATGAAATCGGCAAGAATCACGACCACGCAGACCAGGACGATGGCCACGATGAGCACGCCCATCCGGGCTCGCGTGCCGGCTGGTGCGCCGGCGCCGCCGCCGGGGCCGACCGGCCGGCCGCTCTGGTTCGAGCCGGTTCCATGACCGGCCGGGTCGTCAGCTCCGCCCGTTTGCGGGCGCTGCCGTGAACTCAAGAGCTCGCCTCCTTGGTCTCTCTATCTTGGCGGACGCCTAATCATCGGCCCTGGTCAGAGTCGACGCCAGCGCGAGTGGTCGCTCGCCGGGCGATTCGGGACGTCCGACCTACAATCCCGACATGAGCGTGACAGATCGAAAGAGTGGGGCCGGCCCATCCACCGGGCGCGTCTTCCAGCGTGTCATCGGACGGGAGTTGCCGGTTGCCGCCCGGGCAGAGGCCTGCACGATCTGGGACACACAGGGGCGGGCCTACCTCGACGCCGCCGGCGGTGCCATCGTCGTAAACGTGGGTCACGGCCGCCGGTCAATCGTCGATGCGATGGAACGGCAGGCGCGGGACTTCACGTACGTCCACGGCACGACCTTCACCACGGAGCCGCTGGAGACTTACGCCCGCGCGGTGGGCCGCCACCTGCCGGTCGACGATCCAGCCATCTACCCGGTCAGCGGCGGCTCGGAAGCCATGGAGAGCTGTCTCAAGCTGGTCCGGGCATACCACCTCGCCCGTCGGGAGCCGGACCGGACGGCCGTGATCGCGCGGTGGGGGAGCTACCACGGCAACTCGCTGGGCGCGCTGGATCTCTCGGGTCGCGAGCCGCTGCGCCGGCCTTACGAGCCGTGGCTGGGGCGCTTCCGCCATGTCAGCGCCGCGTATCCATATCGCGCGGGAGAGACCGCCGCGCACGCCCTGGGCGACACGGCCGCTCTCGTCGCCGAGCTGGAGGCGGCCATCGCCGAGGCGGGGCCGGGCAGGGTCGCGGCCTTTGTCGCCGAGCCCATCGTCGGAGCGACTCTCGGCGCTGTGGCTCCGCCCGACGACTACTGGCCGGCGATCGCGGAGCTGTGCCGGCGCCACGGTGTGCTCCTGGTCGCGGACGAAGTGATGACCGGCTTTGGGCGGACGGGGCGCTGGTTCGGGATGGACCACTGGGGCGTCCGGGCCGACATCATGGCCGCCGCCAAGGGCGCGACCGGCGGCTACTTCCCGCTGGGTCTCGCCGTGGCCAGCGGCAACGTCTATGAGACGATCACTTCGGGTGGCGGCTTCGTCCACGGGTTCACCTACAGCCACTCCCCGGTGGGCGCGGCCGTGGCCCTCGAGGTGCTGCGGATTCTGGAGACGGAGAAGCTCGTAGAGGCGAGCGCGCAGAAGGGCGAGCGGCTCCTCGCGCTCGTCGGCGAGCGGCTCGGCAGCCACCCCAACGTCGGCGAGGTTCGCGGTCGGGGGTTGCTGGTGGGCGTAGAGCTCGTCGCCGACCGCGCCACGCGGCGCCCGTTCCCTCGCGGCGCCAGGCTGATCGAAGGCGTGATGGCGCACGCTGCCGAAAACGGGCTGCTGCTTTACCACGGCACCGGCAATGCCGACGGCACGAACGGCGACACCGTCTTGCTGGGGCCGCCGTTCGTGGTCACCGACGCCGAACTCGTGACTATCGCCGACCGTCTCGGCGAGGCTGTCGAGCGGTCCGTGGCGAGCGCTTCGGCCTAGCCGGCCGCCGCCTCGGGCGCCGGCCGCACGAGCCGACCTGGCACGCGACCAGTCACCGTTCCTACGCCGTCCACCGCAGCGCAGGATCGCCCATCTTGGTGATAGCAATGGCGGTGCGAACCCTTAGGGTTTCCCCATGGTCGCAGCACATTCGGATTCGGGTGCGCCCGAATCGTCGCGCCACGCCCGCTCGGGGCCGATGGTTCCCGCCGTTCGAGGCGCGCGGCTGGCACTGCTGTTGGCCTGGCCTCCCGTCCTGATCCTGGGGTTGCTCGCGACATTCAATGCCTTCGGGCTGGGCGATGGCTTCGCCGTCGTGGCCTGGACCTCGGGGCTGTGGATGATGGGCCTCACTCTCGTCGCCGGGATTCGCGATCTGCGCGCTGCCGAGGCCCGGACAGGGGCCGCGCTCGAGCGAGCTGTCGCGACCGAGAATGCCGAACGGACCCGTGCCGACGAGCTGGCCGAGATTCTCCGGGCCAGCGAGGGGCTGGTGCTCACCGGCGAGGGCAAGCTCGATTTCAGGGGCATCCTGGCGGCCATCGCCCCGGCGGGATGCACGTCGTACCTGGCCCAGGTTGAAGGCGAGGCCGAGTCGTTGGTCGTGGCCGCTCATGGACCTCTGGCTCCCTGGGTCATCGGCCGCCGACAGCCCATCGACTCCGGCGGCGAGGACGCAGATCGACGACCAACCCCTGTTACCTCATACAGCGCCAGTGGGCAGGTTGTCGGGAATGCGGCCGGGCCGATCGACCTTCCGAGGCTGGACACCGAGGTCGAGGCCGCCTTGAGCGTCCGTCTGGTCGATCACAGCGGTGGCTCGCTCGGCTGGTTGAACCTTCTCGACACCGCCGACGAGCGAATCCTCGAGCCGGCCTTCGTGAACCTGGCGCAGCTGGTGGCCAGCCAGATCGGCGTCGCGATGGAGAACCAGGCACTGTTGGCCCGGGCCCAACGTCAGCTCCTCGAGGTCCAGCGGGTCCGGCAGGAGCTGGTCCGGGCCAGCAAGCTCGGGACCGTTGGCGAGCTGGCGGCCGCGGTCGCGCACGAGGTTAACAACCCGCTCACGGGCATCCTGGGCTTCTCCGAATTGCTGCTGGCCGGGCTGTCGCCCGACGATCCCCGCCATCAGGAGGCGTCGATCATCCAGGCCGAGGCGGTCCGCGTCCGGGGCATCATTCGATCGCTCCTGGAGTTCGCCAGGCCGAGGCCACCGCAGCGGATCCCGAGCGACATCAACGCCCTGGTCAGGTCCACTCTGGAGTTGCTCAGTTTCAAGACCCTGGAAGCCGGCGTGTCGGTCGCGGAGGAGTACGGCAAGCTGCCATCCCTGGAGATCGACCCTGACGCCCTCGAGCAGGTTCTCGTGAACCTGTTCAACAACGCCGTCGAAGCCATGCCCCGGGGCGGCGAGCTTCGCGTGTCGACGCGCGCGGCGGACGGCCACATCGCCATCGTCGTGGCCGACAGCGGGGTTGGCATGGACGCCCAGACACGGAGCCGCGTCTTCACCCCGTTCTTCTCGACGCGGACCGGTGCGGGAGGCGGAACCGGCCTCGGCCTGTCGGGCAGCCTCCAGATCGTGGAGGGCCACGGCGGCTCGATCGAGGTTGAGAGCGAACCCGCCAAAGGCGCCGTCTTCACCGTGTGGCTGCCGCTCTCGTGGCCTGCTTTCGACGGCGCCATCATCGTGCCGGGTGTGGAGCTGTCGGGCGCGGACCAGGCCGTCTCGAACCGCGCCGGCCCGTCGACCGGAGGGGGTGCACCCGACGCCCATCCGTTTCCCCCTTCCGGCGCCTCCGATGGAGGACCGGCCCGTCGGGCAGGGGTAGCGGTATGACCTGGGATCTGAGACCGCCCCGCACCGGCAACCCCCGCCCCCGCGTCCTGTGCGTCGACGACGAGCCGGTGATCCTGCAGATCCTGCGCCGGCTGCTGGCGGTGCAGGGCTTCGAGCCGGTCACATGCGGCGATCCCGTGGCCGCCCTCGCGCTCTTCGATGACAACTCGTTCGATGTCGTCATAACCGACATTCACATGCCGGGCATGGACGGCATGGCCTTCATGAAGGCCCTGCGGGAACGCCAGCCGGAGTTGCCGGTGATGGTCTTGACCGGCCACGGAACGGTGGAGACGGCAATCCAGGCGCTCCGTGAGGGCGCCAGCGGCATGCTGGTCAAGCCGTTCACCGGCGAGGAGCTGCTCGGCGAAGTGCGGCGCGCCCTGGCCGCCTCGCAGATGCGCTACGAGGCGCTGCAGTATCGCTACCTGAGCCCGGTCCTGGATTCGATCGCGCTCACGCTCTCGACCGCGATCGAGGCCCGCAACCTGGAGACGGGCGAGCATTGCCGTCAGCTCGGCGTGCTCTCAGAGCGAATGGCCGCGGTCCTGGGCCTAGACGAGCGGCAACGCATGACCATCCGCATCGGCGGGTACTTGCACGACATCGGCAAGATCGGCATCGCCGATGCGATCCTGCTAAAGCCGGGGCGCCTCACGGACGACGAGATGACCGAGATGCGGCGCCACTCGGAGATCGGGGCGGCAATCCTGGAGGTGCACGCGGCTATGGCCGACATAGCCCAGATCGTGCGCCATCACCACGAACGCTGGGACGGCCTGGGCTACCCCGACCGGCTCTCCGGGACGGACATCCCGCTGGGCGGCAGGATCATTGCCGTCGCCGACGCCTTCAGCGCCATGACGAACGACCGCGTCTACCGGGCCGCGCTGCCGATGGATCGGGCCTGGGCCGAGTTGCGAGCACACAGCGGCACCCAGTTCGACCCGGAGATCGTCGCCGTCTTCGAGCAGGTCGTGGACGAGGAAGGACGGATCCGGACTCTCGACTCTTCGGTCGAGGAGCACATGAACGCGGACGTCCACGTCCCGATGTTCCCCTCGGAGGATTGGCGGAACAGGCTGGCGATTCTGCCGGCGCTCCAGCCCGTGACGATGCCGGTCAAGGCCCGTGTGGAGGCTCTCGTCGAGGCCTGCACGGTGGCTCCGGCCGGCCAGGAATGCGCGGTCATCGCCTCCGGCGAAGGCTGCGAGATCGTGATCCCGGTCCACGACGCGGGCTCCGGCCAGCCAGGTCGCCTGATCGCACACTCGACCGGGCCCGGTCGAGTCAGACGCGCCAGCGCTGGTTCCGGCTGAGGATCCAGATGCCGAGGAGCACGAGCAGCGCCGGCCCGACGAGACGGCCACCATCGACGCTGGTGTAGCTGGTCGCGACGTCGCCCCCGCCCCACAGGCAGAGCAGCCCGCCGAGGACCACCGGCCAGCCCCAGCTCCTGCCGGTGCGGGCCCTGATCGGCGCGATGGCGAGGAGGCCGACCCCGAGAAAGAGCGCTCCCCAGCCGCTGCCCTTGACCACCCCGGCGCCCGTCAGAAGATCCCCGAGCGCAAGTGCCGTCACCACGAGACCGATGTAGAGCGCCGCGTCGCTATGATCGCGCACCCATACGAGCAGCAGAACGATGCCCAGGGCCAGGAAGAGAGCCGAGGCTCCGAGCTGGGCGACCTTGAACAGCTGCCCGGCCGCGAGCAGCACCCCAAAGAGAATCAGGAACACGCCGAAGAGGGGTATGCGCCTTCGGCCGCCCGACGTATCGGTTTCGAAACCCCAGCTATTGATTCGCACCGCCTTGGGCGGCTGGTTCGTGTCGTTCATGGAGCGAGAGTAGCAGCCGGAGCAACCGCCCGTTAATCGAGCGCGGCATCCAGGCTGATGGCGACGTTCCCGACCAGAGCGCGCGAGATCGGGCAGCCGTCCCTGGCCTGCGCCGCGATGTCGCGGAAACGATCGTTATCCAGACCGTGCACTTTGCCGCGAACGGTCAGCTTGCTCGAGATGACGGTCCACTTGCCGTCGACTCGATCGAAGGTTACCTCCGAGCTGACTTCAAGGCTGGTCGGCGGTGTGCCGGCCTTGGCCAGCTCGCTCGAGAACGCCATCGAGAAACAACTGGCGTGAGCCGCGGCCAGTAGCTCCTCCGGGCTCGTTCGGCCGTCGGCGTGCTCGGTTCGCGAGGCCCATGTCACCGGCAACGCCGAGAAAGCGCGGCTCGTGGTGGCGCTGACGTGGCCATCGCCCGTTGCGAGATCCCCGTCCCATTTCACCGTCGCGCGACGAATAGCCGCCATGGTCCGACTCCTAATGCTATGTGGACGAAGAGATACTCTCACGCTCCGAACGGGTGGGTCTCAGGAGAGTTGGTCCGCCCGGGCCGCGCAACGGCGGCTACGAAAGGGCGACCCGGTGTGCCGCGGCGGTCTTCGCGGGCCCAGGGCGAGTCGCGCCGCCGTCGTGGTGGGCCGCCGCGCCCCCGCGGCGAACCGGAACCTGCGCCGAAATCGCCCGGAACAGCGGCCGGTGGCTGGTTCCTGGCGGCGGCACCAGCGAATCTGCGCTGCCGAACTGGAGGTAGGCGCGCAGAGCGTCGGCGAATGCGGCCACGAACTCCGATGAGGCCAGCGGATCGAACCCCGTCTCCCAGGCCAGGCCCAGGACGCGGACGATCCTGCCCGCCCTATCGATGCGCGGCTCGATCCGCCCCACCAGCCGATCGCCAAAGAGGATCGGCAGGACGTAGTAGCCCCAGCGGCGCTTCGCCGCGGGCGTGTAGACCTCCCAGCGATACTCGAAGCCGTAGAGCGGCTCGAGCGCCTCGCGATCCCACATGATCGGATCGAGCGGGGCGAGGAAGCTGGCGCCGGGGGCCCCGTCTCCCGGTTGGGCGGGCGCCCCAGCGGCCTCCGCCGCGATCTCGCGCCCCGCCTGGGCGAGCAAGGGCAGCTCGTCGGCCACGATGAAGCGCTGACCCTTGAGGCCCTCGACCGCGGCCGGCAAGATCTCCCCGCGATCCATCAGCTCGGCACGGAGCTCCGTCCGCAACGGCGCCGGTCCAATCCCCAGCCATAACTCGGCGCTGCCCGTGGCGCCCAATAGACCGTGCGCCCGATACCGCGACAGGAGCTTGTGGCGGCGCTGCTCCCGCTCGGGGATGCGGATGGCCAGCAGGTCGGCGGGGAAGAGCCGCTCGACCAGGTCGTAGTAGCGGCGGTTGCCGTCCCTGCGGGCAAGGCCCAGCCGGCCGCACTCGGCGAACGCCTCCAGGACCGCTCGCACTGCCGTCGTGGGTCCCCAGTACCAGGCGATCGACCCCTCGCGCTCGAAATCGGCCGAGCACTTCGGACCTTGGGTCGTGATCGCTGCCAGCAGCTTCTGCGCGAGCGGGGCCTGCTCCGTCAGCAACCGGCCCGCCCATCCGTCGGCGCCGCGATCCCAGGTGATTCTGTAGTAGGGGAGCTCGCGGGCAGGCAGAAGGTTCAGGGCCTTGTTATGCGCCTCGAAGAGCAGCCGCCGACCATAGAGCAACTCGTCGGTCAGCTCGCGGCGATAGCCGGCGATGCGGGCCTGGAGGACCAGGTCGTGGTTGCGGCCGGCCACCTCGAGTGGGTCGAACTGCAGCGACCCGAAGCGGTCCACGACCGCCATGACGCTCTCCGGTTCGGCCGGAAGAGCCCGCGGCGGGGCGAGCAGATGGCGGATCGCAAGAAAGCGACGCGCCACGGCGAGGCTGATCTGGTGGGCCATGGTGCGATTGTGAGTGAAGTCGAAGCGGGCGGCTGCCGGGAATCGCCCGGCTCAGCTGGCGGCCCGAGGCGCTCTCAAGAGGACCAGCGACCGAGGCCCGACGGTGATCGTCGCGCCCGCCGCGCCGCCCCTTCCGCCGGCCTTCCCGAAGGTCCCGCTGAACGTGTCCAGCTCCCATCCCCAGGCTCGGGGCGACCCCACGTCGGGCAGGGTAAAGGTCAACGGCTCCCGCCAGCCGTTGATCACCAGCAGCAGATCGTCATCGAGCATGGGCCGGCCGCGCTCGTCGCGGTCCGCGTCGCGGATGCCGTCGAAGTAGGCAACGACGCTGTGCGTCCAGCCCGCCAGCCAGTCGGAGTCTGTCATGGCGGATCCGGCCGGCGTGAACCACTGGATATCGCCCTGCATCGCCCCGGTGACGAATCGTCGGCGCCTCAGGACGTGGTGTCGACGCCGCAGGGCGATGAGCTGGCGGCTGAACGCCAGCAGGTCCGCGTCGGCCGCCTTCCAATCGAACCAGGAGATCTCGTTGTCCTGGCAATAGGCGTTGTTGTTGCCCTGCTGGGTTCGGCCGATCTCGTCGCCGCCGAGAAGCATCGGCACGCCCAGGCTCAGAAGCAGCGTGGCCAGGATCGACCGCGACTGGCGCGCCCGAAGCGCCGTCACCGCGGCGTCTTCGGTAGGGCCTTCGACTCCGCAGTTCCAGGAGCGGTTGTCGTCCGTGCCGTCGTCGTTCGATTCGCCGTTTGCCTCGTTGCGCTTCTGTTCGTAGGTGACCAGGTCACGGAGAGTGAAGCCGTCGTGGCAGGTCGCGTAGTTGATCGAGGCGTTGGGCCGGCGGTGCGACAGCCCGTACAGATCCGACGAGCCGGTGAGCCGGGTCGCCAGCTCGGGCAGCGTGCCGGCCTGGCCGCGCCAGAAGTCGCGGACGCTGTCGCGATATTTGCCGTTCCACTCGCTCCACATGTCGGGGAAGCGACCAAGGTCGAAGCTGTCCGGCTGGCCGACGTCCCAGGGTTCGGCGATCAGCTTCACGCGCGAGATCACGGGATCCTGCGAGACCAGATCGAAGAAGGCCGAGACGCTGTCGAACACGCCGTGCTCGCGAGCCAGCGCGGCGGCCAGGTCGAACCGGAAGCCGTCGACGTGCATCTCCTGGACCCAGTACCGGAGCGAGTCCATGATCAGCCGCAGGCAGACGGGGGAGTCGACGTTGAGGCTGTTGCCCGTGCCAGTGGTGTCGAAGTAGTAGCGCGGCTGACTCGCCGTCAGGCGGTAGTAGGCGGTGTTGTCGAAACCGCGAAAAGATAGCGTCGGGCCCAGGTGGTTGCCCTCCGCGGTGTGGTTGAACACGACGTCGAGGATGACCTCGATGCCGGCGGCATGGAGGGCCCTGACCATCGCCTTGAACTCGGCCACCTGACCGCCGGGCCGGCCCGCCCGGACCTTCGCGGAATAGCCGGCGTGCGGCGCGAAGAATCCGAGGGTGCTGTAGCCCCAGTAGTCCGTGAGGTCCTTGGACCGAAGGAGACCGTCGTCGACGTGGTGGTGGACCGGCAGCAGCTCCACCGCGGTCACTCCCAGCGACGCCAGGTGCTCCAGGGCGGCCGGCGCGACCAACCCCGCGTATGTCCCGCGCAGCGCCTTCGGAACGCCAGGATGCCGCTGGCTGAAGCCCTTGACATGGGTTTCGTAGATGATCGTGTCGGAGTAGGGGATCGCCGGCGGTCGGTCGCCGCCCCAATCGAAGCCATCCGCGACGACCAGCCCGCGCGGCACGAACGGCGCCGAATCGAGCGTGCTGCAGTCATCGGGGTTGCCCGGCGGGTAGCCCAGGATCTCGTCGCCCCAGGTGACGTCGCCGTCTATCGCCCGTGCATACGGGTCCAGGAGCAGCTTGTTGGCGTTGCAGCGGAGGCCGCGCGCCGGCGCGAACGGGCCGACGACCCGGTAGCCGTAGCGCTGACCCGGCCCGACACCCGGCACGAAGCCGTGCCAGATCCCGCCGTCCACCTCCTGCAGTTGGAGCTGCTCCTCGTGGCCGGCCTTGTCAAACAGGCACAAGACCACGCTGTCGGCGATGTCAGAGGCCACGGCGAAGTTGGTGCCGGTCTCCGAAGTGGTCGCGCCCAACGGAAACGGCTTCCCCGGCCACAACTCCATCTCGAGATGACCCCTCGCTGGCGTTATTTGGGACGGCCACTTGATGGCGTCAGACTGACACACGGCGGTGCGACGTGCACACGGAACTCTGCCGTGCCCATCTGGCTCAGACCGCGGCGGCGGTCCTATCTTCCTCTGCTTCCATCGGCCAGGCGTCGATCGCCGGGGCAGCAGTGTCTGCCTGTGTGGTCTCCTCGTCGGGCGGCGCGTGACCGTCGCGGCCGGCGCCAGCACCGCATCCACTGCCGCGAGCAGGGTTTCCGGCGAGAAGGGTTTCGCCAGCAGCGGATCTTCGTGGCGGTCGCTGTCGACGATCTCCTGCGCGTCTCCGGACGCCCAGCCAATCCTCGATGGGCGGCGCCACCTGGAGCCGTCTGTTCACCGGGGAAGGATCGCGCCCACGCCCAGTTTCACGAATGACCTACTTGTCCTGCGGCTTTTGGGGGGTCGCCAGGTCGGCCGCGGTAAGGGGTCACGGTGTAAGGGGCCACGGGACGCCCGGGCAGGAGCCGCCGGGCACGGCCCGGGCGACGCGGCGCCTCTAATACCAGCCGTGTGCCTCCCAGAAAGACCAGGCGGCGCAAGCCGAGCCGTACCGGCTGTCCGCGTACCAGATGCCCCATTTCACCTGCGTGATGGGGCTGGTGCGCCAGTTCGACCCAAACGCTGCCATCTTCGATCCGGGGAATGCCTGGGGGATCCCGTAGGCCGAAGTCACCTTGCCGGCCAGGGGGTTCCACTTCGATTCGCGCGTGAAGAGCGCGTTGATGCAGTTGTATTGCCGGGTCCCAAGGCGAGCCCTGGCGTATGCCCGAGCGCCGGCGACCGTATTCGCGTAGGTGATCGGCTTGGGCTTGGCCTTGGGCTTCGGCTTGGGTTTCGCGGCCGGCGCCGCGCTTGGGGTCGCGCTTGGGGTCGCGCTCGGGGTCGCTGGCGGCGTTTCCGAGGGCGTGGCGGTCGCGGGGGCTGTGGTCGGTGCCAGCGATGGGTCAAGCCACGTGCTCTGAGGGAACGCTCCCGCCGCCAGGGCCGAGTCGCTCGCTACGATTGGGCCGGCCTGGGCGTCCGAAAACGTGGGCAGCACCGCGACGGCGGAACCGACGAAGACGAGGGTTGCCACCAGCGCTGCGATTCCTGCCGCTCTCGGGGTGAGTCTCAAGAGGCTCCTCGGAGTCCGCGTCCTCCCGGCGGTGAGATGCCGGGTCACTGGCGGGCGACGGTGTGGTGGCGGACTCTTGTTTGGGCTGGCTGAGGGCGTCGGACCTCCAGCGGCCGGCAGGATAGCACGGTTCCACTCCACAACACCATCACCGAGACCGACTACTCGCCGGAGGCAAGCCCCGGGCCCGGCCCCGGCTCCGACTCCGGCAACGACCGTGTTTGACTCCCCGGGCGCTAATCCCGATAATAGGGGTCGGAATTAGCTCAGAACTACGACGGCCGTCCAGCGCCCCCCCTCCGCTCGGACCGCCGGTTCGTCCAAGGAGCGCGATGACAACCAGTCGCGAGATGGTCTCGAGTGAGTACAAGTTCGGCTTCCACGACGAGGTCGACTACCTCGAGGAAACCAAAGCCGGCTTGACCCGCGAGACGGTCGAGGCGATCAGCCGCTTCAAGGACGAGCCCCAGTGGATGCTCGACTTCCGCCTGCGCGCCTACGAGCACTTCCTGTCGCGGCCGATGCCCATGTGGGGCGGCGATCTGATGCAGATCGATCTGAGCAAGATCGTCTACTACCGCAAGCCGTCGCAGGGTGAGGAGAAGTCCTGGGACGACGTCCCGGACAAGATCAAGAAGACGTTCGAGCGCCTCGGGATCCCGGAGGCCGAGCGCAAGTTCCTGGCCGGCGTCGGCGCGCAGTACGACTCCGAGGTCGTTTACCACAGCGTCCGCGAGGAGCTCTCCAAGATCGGCGTCGTATTCATGGGTACCGACCAGGGGCTCAAGGAGTACCCCGAGCTCTTCAAGAAGTACTTCGCGACGGTCGTTCCGCCCGAGGACAACNNCTTCCGCATCAACGCCGAGAACACGGGCCAGTTCGAGCGGACCCTGATCATCGTCGACGAAGGCGCCAAGGTTCACTACATCGAGGGCTGCACGGCGCCTATCTACACCACGGACGCGCTCCACGCGGCGGTCGTCGAGGTCATCGCGCTACCCCACTCGAAGGTCCGCTACACCACGATCCAGAACTGGTCGAACGACGTTTACAACCTNNAATACCGGCTCGAAACTGACCATGAAGTATCCCAGCATCTATTTGCGCGGCGAGGGCGCCACGGCCGAGGTCATCTCGGTGGCCGTCGCCGGCAAGGGCCAGCATCAGGACACCGGCGCAAAGGCGATCCACCTCGCCCCGAATACGCGCAGCCGCATCATCAGCAAGTCGATCTCGAAGGACGGCGGCCGGACCACTTACCGCGGCCAGCTCAAGGTCGTGCCCGGCGCCACGGGCGTCGTGGCCAGCGTACGTTGCGATGCGCTGCTGCTCGACGAGGGCAGCCGCTCCGACACGTATCCGTACATCGACATCCAGGAAGACGACACGACGATGACCCACGAGGCGACCGTCGGCAAGATCAGCCAGGATCAGGTCTTCTACCTGATGAGCCGCGGTCTGACCGAGAACGAGGCGACGAACCTTGTCGTCCAGGGCTTCCTGGAGGTCTTCACCAAAGAGCTGCCGATGGAGTACGCCATCGAGTTCAACCGCCTGGTCAAGCTAGAAATGGAGGGTTCGCTCGGATGACCGCCGCAGAGGGGGCCGTCGGTGCCGTCGCAAGCCAGCTCGCCACGGGCCAGCCCGCCCCTCGACCGATGGCGCCGGCCCGTCAGGCGCCGACAGACCTGACCCTGACTTTCGTCGACGAGGCGACGGTCCGGAAAGTCGCCGCCGCCGCCGCCGATCCGGACTGGCTGCTCGCGGATCGCCTGGCCGGCCTGCGCGGCTTCGAGGCGCTCCCGATCGAGTCGAACCGGCTCTACACGCCGTACGTAGATCTGCGCAACGCCCATCTCTCTGCCGCGCGACCGTATCCGGCCGGCGGAACCGCCGACGCGCGTGGCGGGGCCGCGCCGGGCAAGGCGAAGCTTCCCGAGGGAGCGGCCGCATACGCCGAGTTCGTGGAGGATCGCCTGGCGGCGCTCGTGCTGTCGCCGGAGGCGCGGGATGCGGGCGTGGCTCTCGAGACGCTGGCGTCGCTGGGGGCGCGCGACCCGGAGCTCCTGCGCAGCCTGCTCGAAGGCGGCTGCACGCTGCCCGAGAACGACAAGCTGGGGCAGATGACGCGGGCGCTCTGGACCCACGGATTGTTCGTGCGCGTTCCCGACGGCGTTCGCCTGGAGCTGCCGATCGTGCTGCGCTGGGCCATGGGCGCCCCGAACGGCGCATTGCTGTCGCGGACGATCATCTCGATCGGCGATGACGCGCAGGCGTCCATCGTGGAGGAGCAGGTTGGTTCGGCATCGACCGCGA
>PMIQ01000218.1:0-13990 GCA_003157175.1 Chloroflexota bacterium | reverse complement strand
CTCGGCTGCCGCGTCATTCGGAGCCGCATCGACAACACCCTCGAAGGCGACGGCTCGTCCGTCGAGCAGGCGGAGATCGTCTTTGGCTCGACCGACCAGCTCTTCGATCTGACTTCCTACACCCGCCATATCGGCCGCGACACGACGGGCAACCTGCTCTCCAAGGGGGCGCTGTCCGACCGCTCCCGGGTCTATATGAAGGGCCTGGCGACGATCGATCTGTCGGCCCACGGCACGGACAGCTACCTCGGCGAGTTCGCGATGCTGCTCTCCAAGCAGGCTCGCTCGGTTGCCATCCCGAGTCTGGAGATCGACCAGCCGGATTGCCGCCGCGTCGCCCACGCGAGCTCCGTCGGCCCCGTGGACGAAACGCAGCTCTTCTACCTGGAGAGCCGCGGTCTCGATCCGGACGAGGCCCGCAAGCTCATCATCCTTGGGTATCTGGAGCCGGTCGTCGCCCGCGTGCCTCTGGCGTCCGCTCAGGATCGCCTGCGCGACCTGCTCGAGGCCAAATGGGCTGCCCGAACCGGCGCCGCTCACCCGTCCGCCGGCCAGGCAACCGCCGCCGTGGCCTGACACCGCCGATGGCCGCCGCCTCCGCCCTCCGCCGGGTTGACCTCTGCGCGCTCGACGAGGTCCCGCCCGGCACGATGAAGCTGTGCGAGGTCGACGACGACCTTGTTCTCGTGGTCAATCTGAACGGCGAACTGCACGCCACCCAGGGCATCTGCAGCCACCAGTACTTCGAGCTGGACAAAGGATTCCTGGCCGGCGACTCGATCACGTGCGCCCTGCATCTCTCGCGCTTCTCTCTGGCGGACGGCGAGCCGCTCGATCCTCCCGCCGAGCTGCCGCTGGCGGTCTACGCCGTGGTCGTCGAGGGCGGCCGAGTGCTGATCGAGGTCCCGCCGGGGCCGCTCGAGGTGAACCGGTAGGGCCTAATCCAGCCCGCGCCGACGAGGAGCTGAAGCGAACCGGCGGCTCCGCCAATCGGCTTCAGCGCGGCAGCAGCAAGCCCAGGCCGAGCTCTTCGGCACGCTTCAGTATCGCCGACGCGAAGACGACGTCCGCGAGCCCGACGCCCAGATGAGAGACGAGAACCCGACCGTCGGGGCGGGCAAGGCCGTCGCGCAGCGCCTCTCCCAGAGTCGCCGCGGGATCCGGGTAGCCGGCGAAGCTTCCGCCGGCGCGAGTGGCCACGAACTGGTCGCGCTCGTCGACGACGAAGAGCGCCTCGCGGGCCAGCGCGGCCGGGGCCTGCATGTCGTAGTCGACCGCCACGAAGAGGGTTTCGGGGCCGAGCCAGCGCGGATCGAGAGCCTGATGATCCGGCCCGAATGAAACGACCGAGACGACCACGTCCGCGCCTTCGACGGCCTGGCTCACACCCGACGCGACGGCCGCCTCGGCGATGCCTTCGGTCGACTGCGCCTCGACGACCAGCGCTTCCGCCCGCGCCCGATCGACGTCCGCGATTCGGAGAGTGGCGCCGGGTAGCAGCCAGCCGATGACCGGGAGGTGGCCGCGCGCCTGAACCCCGGCGCCGAGGAGGGCGACAGCGGCGGCCCGCCCCCTGTGCTTCGGCTCGAAGAGCTTGATCGCCGCCCCGCTTATGGCCGCCGTCCGTTGGGCGGTGATCGTGCCGGCGTCCAGAATCGCCAGGGGCAACCCGTTCCGCGCGTCGTTGAGGATCACCTGGGCGTGATACGTGGGCAGCCCGATCGCCGGGTTGTCCGGGAACCCCACGATCCACTTGGCCCCTATCAGATCCTCGCCACCGTCATCCGCCGCGCCTCGTAGCAAGGCCGGCATGGCGTGGGCGAGGGAGCCCGGCTGGCGCGGGTGGACCCCGATCTTGGCCGGCAGCTCGGCGCCCTGCCCCAGGGCCCGCAGGGTGATCTCAGCCAGCTCGAGCCGCTCCGCCAGGGGTGGCATGGCGGCGCCGACGTCGGCGGCGGACAGGTATCGGAGCGGCGGCAAAACTGTCACGCCCGCAGTCTACCGGCTAGGATGAGCAGGCCAGCGCGTGCCGAGCGCGCAACGGCCTGGTGCGAAGAGTAAGGAGACCGATGCGGGCGCTGCAGAGCCTGGGCTCAGCGATTGTCGTGGGGAGCGTGTTCTCCTTCTTCCTCGTCGGCTTGCTGGGTGCCACCTGGCCGTTCGCCATCTTCTCGAGCGTCGTGCTCGGGCTCGGGATAATCGCCGTGGTCGCAACGCGAAGCAGCGAAAAGGAAGAAGCGGCGGACGCGGCCTGGTTGGAGGCCGCACCGGACCTGCCGCCCGGTTCGGATCGACGGGCCATGGAGATTGCCCAGGCTTCGATCCCGGGCCCAGAGAAGGGTCGGCGGGGCGACGATCAAACTGCTGGCCCGGGCGGAGCTGCGAAGCAAGGAAGCGTCCGATGAGCTCCATGGATCGAGCCAGCCTGGAGGCCAGAATGCGCGATCAGGGACTCGAGCCCGCGGCCTGGTCGAACCTTGCGGGAACGAAGTTCTAGGCGCATACCCACGATTACGACACGGTCGTCGTCGCCGAAGGTTCGATCACCTTCGGCATGGCCGGCTACGACGGTGGTTTCCTGCTCGGCATGGGCGAGCGGCTCGATCCGCCGGCCCGGGTCCGCCACGACGCGGTCGTAGGGCCGAAGGGCGAGCCTGCCTCGAGGCGCATCTGCCGGTCGGCACGATGGGCACTCGAGCCAAGGGACGCGGCTACCGCTGGCAGGTCCCCGGCTCCGCGAGGGCAATCCGCGCGCTACAACCGCCTCAACCCGGTCCGCGACCGCACCTTCGCTGTCGATTTCTCGGGGATAGGCTAGGCTGCTCTCGCATCGCGGCCCAGGCGTGTCCTCCGACCCGGCGGTTCGACTCCGCTGGCGCGACTTCTCGCTGGATTGGGTTTGCGGGCGGGTCAGGGAGCGACAGGCCGGCACGCCTGAGGGAACGACGAACATGGGCTCACCCGAAAGGATCGACGAGACAGACGCTCGCATCATCGAGCTATTGCAGCGGGACGGGCGCGAGTCGTACGCCGAAGTCGGACAGGCCGTCGGCATGAGCGGACCTTCCGCCCACGAGCGCGTCAAGAAGCTCGAGGCCCGGGGAGTCATACACGGCTACTCGGCCCTGGTCGATCCCACGCTGCTCGGCTACGGCGTGCTCGCGTTCATCTTCATCAAGCAGGTCCCCGGCACGATCTCCACAGATCTCACCGGCAACTTCGGCGAGATCGACGAGATCGAGGAGTGTCACCACCTCGCCGGCGAGGCGGATTACCTGCTGAAGGTGCGATCTACCGACACTCGTCACCTGGAGCGCGTCCTGCACGAGATCCAGGCGATGCCGCACGTCTTCACGACCGAAACCCAGGTCGTCTTCTCCAGCGCGTTTGAGCGCCGCCCGCTCCGCCTGGGACGTGAGGTGGATCCGCAGTCGGCTGGCAACTCCGGCAACTCGGGCTCGTGAGCGAGGCCAGGCGTCCGGCCGAGGAATCGGTCGATCCCTCCGAAACCGACAGCCCCCACCGGAGTCGCAGCGGCAATCCCGTTCCCGAGCCGCGCGTGGCTTCGATGTTCGATTCGATCGCGCCGGTCTACGATCGTATGAACACGATCATGACCGCCGGCCTCGACGGACGGTGGCGGCGGGCCGCCGTCCGAGCCGCGCGCATATCCTCCGGCGGCTCGGCGCTGGACGTGGCCTGTGGAACCGGCAAGCTCACCGCGGCCCTGGCCTCAGCCGTCGGCCCAACCGGCCGCGTGGTTGGCGTCGACCTGTCGACGGCGATGCTCGAGCAAGCCCGTCACGCCTTCGGCGGGCTCGGCCAGATCGAGTTCGTGGCGGGCAACGCGCTCGCTCTCCCTTTCGAGGCGAACGTCTTCGACGCGGCCACGATCGCCTTCGGGCTGCGGAACCTGGCCAGCTTCGGGGACGGTTTTCGCGAGATGGCGAGGGTTGTGCGGCCGGGCGGCCGGGTGGTCTGCCTGGAGCTCACCACGCCGCGTCCCAAGATCGCCGGGCGCTTCTACTCGGCCGTGTTCGGCAGGATGGCCCCGTTCGTTGGTACGGCCTTCGGAAAGCGTCAGGCCTATGCCTATCTGCCCCACTCACTGGACGGATTCCCCAGCGCCGAGGAACTGGCCGAGACGATGCGCCAGGTCGGCCTGGCGAACGTGACAGTGCGGCGATTGGCCCTCGGCGCGGTGGCGCTGCACTCCGGAGAAGTTCGGTAGTCTTGCCCCGCCCGACGCGGCCGGCCGCGCCCGGACTCTTCCTGCGGCGCCCCTAGGAGGCGTCCTCGGGCGCCGTCTCCGTTGCCTGCCGAGCGGGCTCGGCTTCGAGGCGGGCGGCCTCGGCGGCAGCCAGACTGTCGTTGATCTTGCCGTCTACGTACGCGCCGTGCAGCTGGAGCAACCTGGTGATCGTGTCCTCGTTGATCGGCCGGCCGTCGTCCGCCATCTCCTTCGCCAGCAGCGAGGCTTCGGCCGAATCGACGGGGCCGCCCGGAGTCTCGAGGGACTCGAACGGGTGCTCGGCCAGCAGGAACCACACGATCAGACCGCCGGCGACCAGCCCGACGATGCCAAAGAAGAAGTAGAACGGCATGTCGAGACTCATAGGGCGTCTGTTTCCCCAGCTATCGGTTCGGCGGGCGACCGGCAACTGCCGGGTCGCTCAGGTGCGGCGGTCGCTGGTTGGCGGCCGGTCCGTCCACACCCTGCTCCCGGTCAGTATACGAACCGTGCGGGCGCACGGCCTGGGTCCAGGTTCTGGGGGCCAGATCCACGGCTCGTCGCCCGACCGGAGGATCCGGGTAAACTGACGCGACCATGATCGACTTCACGCCCAACCCGATCGCCTTCTCGATTGGCTCGCTCGAGATCCGCTGGTACGGGATCGCGTACGTGGTCGCCATCGTCGCGGGCGCCTGGCTGGCCACCCGCGAAGCGCGCCGCCGCGGCGAGCGGACCGACATGATCGTGGATGCTTTGATCGTGATCGCCGTGGCTGCGCTCATCGGCGGGCGCGCCTACCACGTCATCGACCAGTGGTCCACCGGGCCGGACTACAAGGACCACCTGCTCCAGATCTTCCTGCCGCCGTACAGCGGGCTGGGCATCTACGGCGGTCTGTTCACCGGGCTGCTGGCGACAATCTGGCTGGCCCGCCACTACAAAGTCAGCTTCTGGCGCTGGGCCGACATCATGGCGCCGGCCATCCTGCTGGCCCAGGTCCTCGGGCGCTGGGGCAACTTCGCCAACCAGGAGCTGTACGGGCCTCCGACCAACCTGCCCTGGGGCATTGCTATCGAGTGTCAATACCGCGTGTCGCCATATCTATGCCCGGCACAGGGCGGGACGACTCCGGCCGACGCCCATTTCATTCCGCTGTTCTTCTACGAGTCGATGCTGAGCCTGCTCGGCGTGGTGGTGATGCTGTGGCTGTGGAACCACTTCACCGCCCGGGGCCGGCTTCTCATCGCCGGCGACGTGGGCCTGCTCTACTTCGTCTGGTATGGACTGGAGCGGAGCCTGCTCGAGCTCTTGCGGAGCGGCTGGGATTGGACAGTCTTCGGCATCCCGATGGCGCAGATCGTGGGTCTCGGGGCCGCCGCCGCCGCCTTCCTGGCGATTCTGATCAGGCACTGGTACGTCCGGCGACACCCCGTCGCGCCGGCGGGCGACGAGCCGGCGCCGGCATCGCAGGCGGAATCCGAGCCGGCGCCGGCGGCCTGACCCGATCCCAGGTCACGCTTCGCCGGAGCCGTGCCTACCAGCGCTTGCCCGGCCGTCCTCGGACAGGAGCTCCGTCTCGTGCCACCTCGTCCGAAAGACCTCGCCCGCCAGTAGGGGTGGGCACATTTGGACCAGGCATGCGCCGCAGTGGCGCTCGGGCCATCGCCATCTTGCGAAACGTGGCGAAGCCGCGCTCATCCAGGCCGCCCGGCCACGCCGGAACTCCCGTCCACGACCGATCGACTGAGTCCATCGCATCGAACCTCCTCCTCTGCCACGCTAGAGGATGCCGATCGCCTGGCGCTTATCTCCGGCTTATCTGGCACCCGGCCTGCCCGCGCCGGTGCTCCCAGGCCGCGTCGATCGGTCGCCTCGCGAGCGGCCCAGCCGGATCGGTCGAGGCGCTGCTCGCGCGGAACACCTCCGGCTTCGGTACAATTCGCCCCGTTCCCAAAATCGTCGCAAGTCAAGACAGAAACTGAACTGCGCCCCAACGGCGTCCCGCAAGTCAGACGAGGAGAGGACCGTGGCTACCACCGGCGCTAGGGTCGAAGGGCGACCGCCCAACCTGCCCGAGGATCACCCGGTCGTTCGCTGGGTGGGCGAGGTTGCGGCCCTGACGACGCCGGACGCCGTCCACTGGTGCGATGGCTCCGATTCGGAGAACGAGCGCCTCTGCCAGCTGCTCGTCGACGCCGGGACGTTCATCCGTCTCAACGAGAAGCTCCGCCCCAACAGCTTCCTGGCCCGCTCCGACCCGTCCGACGTCGCCCGGGTCGAGGATCGCACCTTCATCTGCTCGGAGAAGGAAGAGGACGCCGGGCCCACCAACAACTGGCGCGACCCTCGGGACATGCGGGCTACGCTGACGGGCTTGTTCAAGGGCTCGATGCGCGGCCGGACGATGTACGTCATCCCGTTCTCGATGGGCCCGGTAGGCTCGCCGATCGGCCGGCTGGGGATGGAGATCACGGACTCCCCGTATGTCGTCGTTAACATGCGGATCATGACCCGCATGGGCAAGGCGGCTCTCGACGAGATCGTGCGGAGCGGCGACTTCGTGCCGGCCATCCACTCGGTCGGCAAGCCGCTCGCGCCGGGCGAGAGGGACGTGACCTGGCCCTGCGACCCCGACACGAAGTACATCGTCCACTACCCAGAGACACGCGAGATCTGGTCGTTTGGGTCGGGCTACGGCGGCAACGCCCTGCTCGGCAAGAAGTGCTACGCCCTGCGCATCGCCTCGGTCATCGCCCGCGACGAGGGCTGGCTGGCCGAGCACATGCTGATCATCAAGGTGACCGCCCCCGACGGCCGGGTGAAGCACATGACTGGCGCCTTCCCGTCGGCGTGCGGCAAAACCAACCTGGCGATGCTCGAGCCGACGATCCCGGGCTGGAAGGTCGAAACGATCGGCGACGACATCTGCTGGATGAAGTTCGGCTCGGACGGGCGGCTGTACGCCATCAACCCGGAGGCCGGCTTCTTCGGTGTCGCGCCCGGGACGAGCATGTCCACCAACGCCAACGCCATTCGCACGCTCTCCGCGAACTGCATCTATACGAACTGCGCCCTGACCGACGACGGCGACGTGTGGTGGGAAGGGCTGACGAACGAGCCGCCCGCTCACCTCATCGACTGGACCGGCAAGGATTGGGCCCCCGGCTCCGACAAACCCGCGGCGCATGCCAATGCCCGCTTCACCGCCCCTGCCGCCCAGGATCCCGCCATCTCCCCGGATTGGGAGGACCCGGCAGGCGTCCCGATCGACGCGATGATGTTCGGCGGGCGCCGAACCACCGTCGTGCCGCTCGTCCGCGAAGGGTTCGACTGGGAGCACGGCGTCTTCCTCGGCTCGATCATGAGCTCGGAGATGACGGCCGCGGCCGTCGGCACGATCGGCAAGCTGCGCTTCGACCCGTTCGCGATGCTGCCGTTCTGCGGCTACAACATGGCCGATTACTGGGCCCATTGGCTGGAGATCGGTCGCCGGCAGGGTGCCCGGCTGCCGCGCATCTACCTGGTCAACTGGTTCCGCAAGAACGCCGAGGGCAAGTTCATGTGGCCCGGCTTCGGCGACAACAGCCGCGTCATCGAGTGGATCTTCGGGCGCTGCTCGGGCGAGGACGACGCGGTCGCAACCCCAATCGGATTGATGCCCGCGCCAGGCGCGCTCGACATTCGGGGCTTGAAGGTCGATGCGGCGGGCCTGGACGCGCTGTTCGCGGTCGATCCGGCCGCCTGGACCCAGGAAGCCGCCGCCATCGAAGAGCATTACGCCAGGTTCGGCTCGAGGCTGCCGGCGGAGCTGGCCGCCCGGCTGGAGCAGATGAAGAAGGCGATCGCCGCCGCCTGACGGCCGCCGAGACGCGAAGCTCGCCCGGGTCGGATTGCCGGCCTCGGCCCGTGGTTTTCGCCGAGCGTAGCGCCTACTGCATCAGGTAGCCGTGGCCAGCCGGGTCCGCGCCGCTCGAAGTACGATCGATCATGAGCCGGCGTAGGCCGCCAATCGCCGGCGTCGTTCGCCACGGAGGTCCACATGCCAGTCTGCCGTCGCAAGGTCACCGTCATCGGAGCCGGGAACGTCGGCGCGACCGCCGCTCAGCGGATCGCCGAGGCGGGCGTGGCCGACGTCTACCTGATAGACGTCGTCGAGGGTCTTCCGCAGGGCAAGGCGCTCGATCTTTCGGAGTCGGCGCCGCTGCAGCACCACGACCAGTACATCATCGGCACGAACGACTACGCGGACACCACTGAGTCGGACATCATCGTCGTGACCGCCGGATTGGCGCGTCAGCCGGGGATGAGCCGCGACGACCTGCTGCTCAAGAACGCCGGGATCGTCCGGGCCGTCGTCCAGCAGGCCGTCCACTACTCACCCGGCGCGATCATCATCATGGTGACGAACCCCCTCGACGCAATGGTCCACGTCGCCCTCGAGGCCAGCGGCTTCCCGCGCGAGCGCGTCATCGGCATGGCGGGCGTCCTCGATGGCGCCCGCTTCCGGTCCTTCATCGCCCAGGACCTCGGCGTCTCGGCATCCGACGTCTCGGCCTTCGTGCTGGGCGGTCACGGCGACACGATGGTCCCCGTACCGCGCTACTCGACCGTTGCCGGCATCCCGCTGCCCGAGCTCATGAAGCCCGAGCGCATCGAAGAGCTGGTCCAGCGGACCCGGGCCGGCGGCGCGGAGATCGTCACCCTGCTCAAGACTGGCAGCGCCTTCTACGCCCCGGCCTCCTCGGTGTTCCACATGGTCGACTCGATCCTCAACGACCGGAAGCGCGTCCTGGCCTGCGCCGTACTGCTTCGAGGCGAGTATGGCCTCGACGGTCTGGTCGTCGGCGTGCCGCTTGTGCTAGGCGCGGCGGGCGCCGAGAGGATCATCGAGGTCGCCCTGACCGAAGAGGAGAAGACGGCCCTGATGGTGTCGGCGGGCTCGGTTGGGGCGTTGGTCGAGACGATGCACAAGGCTTCGGCCTAGCGGCGGGTGGCCGCCGGCCCCGACGGTGCGGTCCGGACTCCGCGGACAGGACTCCGCGCCTCCGTTCGCAGACACAAGGAAGCCCCGGCGGTCCCGTCCGGCCGGGGCTTCCTGCGCTATACGCGATTAGGGCGCCGGTCCCGGACCCCCCGGAACCCGGAACCGGCGCGGTCGCCCGTCCGATCCCCCTCGGAACGGCTTGCGCCGCGCATCGGGCGATCTCCCCCCGGATGCGTTCCGACGGTCCCGGGATCTGATCCCCAAACCGACGATGCGCGTATCAAGCCATGCCCGGGTCGGCGATGCGGAGCGCCTGGCCGACACGATGTGTGTCGGCCAGGCGACACCCGAGCCGGCGGTCGGCCCGCGCGGCGATGGTGCCGACGTGGGGACACGCCGGGCCGCATGACTCGGAACTCCTGCGCCCGGTACACTGCGGGCCGTGCTGGATGTGATCCGTTTCGACTTCGATCCGACGATCGCCCCATTCGGGCTGACCGTCCGGGTGGAGACGCTGGCCCTCGCCGCCGTCGTATTCGTCGTTCTCGTTCTCGCGGCGCTGGGAGCCGGCCGGATGCGCTCCCGGTCCCAAGCCAACCCGGATGGCTCGGCCAAGGACGCGGTCCGCCTCCGGCGCGACGACCTCATCCTCATCGCCTTCGGGGCCGTGCCGGGCGCGGTGGTCGGCGGTCGAGTCGACTACGGGCTGGTCCACTACGACTACTTCAGCGTCGACCCGAGCCGCCTGCTGGACCCGGGGCAGGGTGGCCTGGCTCTTTCACTTGCGGTTGTGCTGGGCACCGTCACCGCGCTTGCCGTGGCCCGACTTCTAGCCGCGCCGATAAGCCGCTGGTTGCACGTCGCGAGTGTTCCAATGCTCGTTGGGCTCGGCCTGGGCAAGCTGGCGATGGTCCTCGGCGCGGACGGTCAGGGCCAGTTCTCCGGCGCGGGGTGGGCGACCGCATACCTGCGCTCCGGGCCATGGCAGAGCGCCAACGCGAGTGACCCCGCGCTTGCGTCGCAGGCCCTGGAGGGCAGCCTCATCTTGCTCGCTGCGGTGGCGATCCTGGTGGTGCCGTTCGTGTTGCGGCCTCGTCTGCGGCGCTGGCGCATGGTAGTCCGCCCGGGGCTGGCTCCGCGCCGCGAGTGGCGGCTGCTCAGCGGCTACCGCCGCTTCCTCACGGCGCTGGGCCTGTGGTCGGTGGCGCGCTTCGCGGCCGCGTTCACGTGGCGCGACGCGCTGGTCGCCGGGCCGCTCCGGGCCGAGCAGGTCGTGCTGCTGTTCGTGTTCGCCGCCTGCGCGGTCATCTTCGCGGTAGGCGGCCTGTGGGAATGGCGACGAGCGCGGGCCGCGAAGAGGGCCGCGGGCCGGGCGGGCCAGGCGCCGGGCGGGGCCGATCTGCCCGAGCCCAGGACCGGCATCGCGGCGGACCCGCGGTAGATCGCATATTCCGCGGGCGGGCCATGGCTGCTCGTTCTCCGTCTGACGATACCGGAGTATCCTCGGACCGTTGACCGCTGGAGATCGGATGTCGCCGTCTAGTTCCGGCCCGCAAAGGAACAGCACCCTGGCCTCGGGGCCGGGCGGCTCGGCTCGGAGTGCAGGCGGCGACGGCACCGTCCGGCGAGCGTCGGTTCGATCCCGGGCCGCTGATGCCCGCTCGGGAAGGCCCGCGATGAGGCGCTCCGAGTCGACCAGAACCGCCCCGATCCTGGTGCGCCAGGTTCGTGGTGACGTGGTCGAGAGCCGCCACCGTGGCTCGATCGTCCAGGCGGACGTGGACGGCACGATCCAACGAGTGCTGGGCGACCCGGACCTCATCGTCAATCTCCGGTCCGCCGTGAAGCCGTTCGGGCTGGTCGCGCTCGTGGAAGCCGGCGGCATCGAGGCCTTCGACCTCTCGACCGCCGATCTGGCGATCATGGCCGGCTCCCATTCGGGCGAGGACGTCCACGTGCGGACCCTGCAGGCCGTCTTTCGGCGGTCGGGCATATCGCAGCAGATGCTCGGCTGCGGCGCGCTGGGGGCACCGCTGGACGCCCTTACCGCCGCTCGTCTTGCGCGCGACGGCGAGAAAGCGGGCCAGGTCCGGCACATGTGCTCGGGCCAGCACACTTCGCTCCTGCTTCTCTGCAGAATCAATGACTGGCCCGTGGCGGAGTACTGGCGCCCCGACCATCCCGTTCAACGCTTGTACTCGGCGACGATCGCGCGAGTGTTCAGCACCAGCGCGGCGCTGCTCGTGACGTCGACCGACGCCTGCGGCGTCCCGACGTACGCCTTCTCGCTGGCGGACGTGGCGCGGGCGTTCGCGATGCTGGCCGATCCGAGCGCGGTCCGCCCGTCCGACTCGCGTTTCAGCCTGGTCGATGCCCTGACACGCATTCGCGACGCCATGTTCGCCAACCCGGAGATGGTGGCGGGCGCTCGCGACCGGCTCGATACCTCAGTCATGAAGGCAGCGCCGGGCCGGGTGGTGGCCAAGGGCGGAGCCGAGGGGCTGCGGGGTTTCGCGCTGATGTCCGAGGCAGGGAGTGGCCGGCCGCGGCCGTCGGGCGTCGCGATCAAGATCGAAGACGGCGGAGGGTTCGACCGGGCGGCCGCGGCGGCTTCGGTGGAGACGCTCCGCCAGATCGGGGCTCTGGACCCCGCGGCCCTGCGCGCTCTGGCTCGCTATCACCGACCCGTGGCCCTCGATCCGCGCGGCGAGCGGGTCGGGGAAGCCGTTGCGGATTTCGAGCTGGCGCCTCTGAACGAATTGCTGGAGTGAAGGTGTAGATCGGAATCAGGCCATGAACCCGACGAATCGCGCGAGGGACGATGGCTCCGCCGACGGCTGCTCGGAGTACGAGTTGCCCGTCTCGGTTTCGCGCGACACTGGGCCCGGCCGGCAGCGCCTCCCCGGGGTCTCGTCCGCGACCCGACTTGCTCTGGCGGCCCTCGTTCTCGTGCTCGTCTGCGGTCTTGCCGTCGGCCTGCGATTGCTGACTCCGCCTCGATCGCCGCGAATGTCTGCAAGCCCGGGCGCGAGCGACTCAGCCGTCGCGACGAGCTCTGGTCTCGCTCTGCGAACGCCGGGCTCGACAATCCAGACGGAAACCGCGCACCTCGACGAATGGGGTCTTGCCTTCGACTATCCCGCCGGCTGGTACGTCGCGCATCCGGCCGACAACATGCACGTCATGAGTGTGCTGGCCTTCCTGGGCACCGGATCGGGTTATCAAGTCTGCACGCCCTGGGGCGACACGGTCCAATGCTATTCCGACATCCATCTGGAGTCGGACCAGGTCATCGTCAGGCTGTCTGAGCTGACGACGCAGGTGGGTGGGCCGTTCGATGCGGCCGACGCGAAGTGGCTCAACCCCGGCCAGGATCTGGTCACGGTCGGCGGCCTGCCGGCGACCTACTCCGAGTCGACCCGCACCGGCTGGTACGAATCCGACCTGGCGCTCGTTTGGAATCTCTCGGCTCCGGGCTCCATCCTGGAGCGGTACGAGATCGATGCCTACATGAGGGGCCCCGATGTCGACGTCCTCCGGACCGAGGTCGATCGACTGGTGGCCAGCATCCGCTACGACCCCGCGCCCGTGAAGCTTGATCCGACTCAAGGCCCCGGCGTGGCCAGCGGGACGCTGGCCGAGCTCAAGGCGGCCTATCCCGACAGCATCTGCTACCCAACCGCGCTGGGGGCGACATCGCAGGAGCTGCAGCTGGTCTTCGGGGTGCAGCTGACAAAGCCGCTGCCGGTCACGTGCACTGCCCAGATCGAACCCTACGTGGGGCTCTGGAAGCTCACGATCACCACAGCCTGGAACGCCGCCCCCGACCGGAGCGCGGGCAGCTACACGCTCCAGCTCTACCTGACGCCGAGCGGGGAGCGCACCTGGTCCGAAGCCATTGGCGGCCCAGTGCCCTACTGGCCCAGCAGCTGATCCGCGCCTCTCGTTGAGGCCAGCCGTCCCCGCCAGGGCTCTCCGCAGGTTCCGACGCCCTGCCCGTACACTAGGCGCATGACAGACGTTCGCGTTCGGATCGCCCCCAGCCCGACGGGGCCGCTGCACCTGGGGACGGCCAGAACCGCACTCTTCAACTATCTTTTCGCGCGACATCTGGGCGGCACCTTCGTCTTCCGCCTCGAGGATACGGACCAGGCCCGCTCCACCCTGGAGTTCGAGAACGACATCCTCAACGGCCTGCACTGGCTGGGCATCGAGTGGGACGAGGGACCGGGCATCGGCGACGAGCCCGAGAGAGGGTCGTACGGTCCATATCGCCAGATGCAGCGCCTGGAGCGCTACACGGAAGCTGCTACGCGGCTGCTGGCCGAGGACAAGGCCTACTACTGCTACTGCACCCCGGAAGAGCTGGACGCCGAGCGAAAGCGCCAGGAGGCGGCCCGCCTGCCGGCCCGCTACAACGGCCGCTGCGCTCAGTTGACGCAGGCGGATCGCGCCGCCTTTGAAGTCGCGGGGCGTGCGCCCGTGGTTCGCTTCCGGATTCCGGAGCACCGCATGATCGCGTTCGACGACATCGTTCGCGGTCACGTCGAGATCGACACCGACGCCCTCGGAGGCGACCTGGTCATCGTGCGCTCGGACGGGTCGCCGCTGTACCACTTCACCGTGGCGGTGGACGACGCGGCGATGGCAATCACCCATGTGATCCGCGGCGAGGACCATCTCTCCAACACGCCTAAGCACATCCTGCTGTTCGAGGCGATGGGCTCCGCAATACCACGGTTCGCCCATTTGCCGCTCATCCTCAACCCGGA
>PMIQ01000014.1 GCA_003157175.1 Chloroflexota bacterium | reverse complement strand
GGGCAGGCGCACGATCTGGCGGGCCAGCCCCGCCTCGGGCGCGCCCGCGAGGATTCCCGCGAGCAGCCCCGCCAGCCGGGGGTCATCGGCTGCCGGCGGCTTCATCCCCGCCTCGGCCGCCTTGCGNNGATGTCGAAGTCGATGCCGCTCGAAGCGGCGCGTGAGGCGAAGAACCATCGAGCCGCGTCTACACCGATCTCGCCGAGCAACTCGTCGAGGGTGATGAACTCGCCCGAGCGCTTGGACATCGCGATTTCCTTGCCGCCGCGGACGAACCGGACCCACGCGGTCAGGATCATCTGGACCCGGTCGCGGTCGAAGCCCAGCGACTGGGCCGCGGCTCTTACCCTGGCCACATACCCGTGGTGGTCCTCGCCCCAGATGAAGACGATCCGGTCGTAGCCGCGGCTGAACTTCTCGACGATATAGCCGATGTCCGCCGCGAAGTAGGTGGGAGCGGCGTCGCCGGTCGAGCGCAGGATGACCCGATCCTTGTCGTCGCCGTACTTCGTCGATCGGAAGACGACCGCGCCGTCCTCCTCGTAGACGTCGCCGGCGGCCCGCAGCCGTTCGACGGCCTTGGCAACCCAGCCGTCGTTGTGGAGCGTGCTCTCCGAGCGCCAGACGTCGAAGTGGCAGCCGAGGTGATCGAGGCTGGCTTCGATGCCCGCGCGAACCTGTTCGGATGCCCACCGGCCGACTGCCCAGGCGGGTTCTTCGGCCGACTTCTCGGCTTCGACCAGGACCTCGGCTGGCACGTCCCTGGCCATGTCATACACGTAGTCGCCGCGGTAGCCGTCCTCCGGAATCTCGTCGCCGGCGCGAATGGCCAGGACCGATGCACCCAGGTTCTTGACCTGGCTGCCGAAGTCGTTGAAGTAGTACTCGCGCTCGACCTTGTGGCCAGCCGCGGCCAGGACGCGGCAGAGCAGGTCGCCGGTGAAGGCGCCGCGGGCGTTGCCGATGTGGAGCGGCCCCGTGGGGTTGGCCGAGACGAACTCGACGTTGATGTGCTCGGGGTGGGCGGCAGTGACGTGGCCCCAGGTCGCGGGATCGCGCAGGATTCGCTGCGTCGTGGCGGCCAGGGAGCCGTCCGACAGCCGGACGTTGAGGAAGCCGGGCGGCGCGACCTCGACCGAGGCGATCGGGGAGTCCGGGTCCGTGGCGGTCGTGGCCACATGCGCGGCGATGGTCCGGGCGATCTCCAGCGGTGGGCGGCGCAGAGGCTTGGCAAGCTTGAGGGCGATGCTGCTGGCGAAGTCGCCGTGGGTCTGGTCCGCGGGGCGCTCGATGTCGGCGGGGATCTCCGTCGGCTCATCCGTCGCGGGCGATTCCGCCCTCACTCGCCGGCGGGCGGCTTCAATGGCGTCGCGGACCTGGGATCGCAGACTGGCCGTGGCGTCGGGGGTCATGCGCGCATGGTAACGGACGGCCGCGACACGGGCGCCTCGGCTGGCGCCGGCCCCGCGCCGCTCGACGACATGCAGCGCGGCGCGGCCGCGGGACGCGTCCGGCGACCCGGCCGAAAATCCAAGACCTGGTTGCGGGTAGAGTTGTCCTTCGAGCGCGCCACGGGCATCCGCCCGCGAGAGGCCGCAGGAGGCAAGACCGTTGGATCTCAAGGGCAAGCCGTGCAGCATCCATCCGTTCTCCACCGACGGCATCGTGCTGTCAGGGTCGGCCGACATCAAAGTCGTCGCCCGGATCTTCCAGACAGCGGTCGAGGACGAGCTCGAGAAGGCCGGCCTCAAGGTGCGCCGGGCCGGCTCAGCCGATGCGTCGGCGCCCGGCGGGAGAATCGCGATCACCGGCCGGTTCACCACGGTCACGGCGGGCAACCGCCTGAAGCGCTACTTCGCCCCGTTCATGGCCGGCGCGCCGGCGACCGTCGAGGTCGAAGGAACGGTCGCCGACCGCGACATCCCACTCGACAAGTTCACGGCCGTCGGCCAGCGCGGCCTCGGGTCGTTTGGCGGCGCATCTCCGAAGATGCTCGAAAGCGCCGCCAGGGTCGCGGGCGAGCAAGCCGCGCGTCGAGCGATAGCCATCCTCACCGACTGCCCGCCGGCGGGACCGCCCGCGAGGTGGCATCGGGCACGGCGCGTTGACACCGGCCTACGCCGGCCAGGCCCTGTCGCGGATCTCCCGGAGCATCCTCGCCCTCGGCGCGGGTGTAGNNGTAGGCCCGGGCCTCGGTGCGCTTTTCCTCCATCCGATCAGCCGAGCTCGGCCACTGCCCGCTATCGACTGTCCGCTAATTGATGCTCCGCGGAGGATTGGACCTGCGATCATTCGCGGTGGAGGAGAGTGGAGATGAACGTTTTCGGTCGCCGAGTATCGCCCCGCCAGGCCGCGGTAGTCGGGGTGGTTGCCTGTCTGGTTCTCGTGGCCGCACTAATCGTGGTCGTGGCGTCCTGCCAGGGCAGTCAGGGCACTGTTGGCAGCTGTACGGTGGACGCGGCGGTGATAGCCGACGTCACCGTACCCGATGGTACAGGGGTCGCCCCCGGCGCCGACTTCACGAAGACGTGGCGCATCAAGAACACCGGAACGTGCTCCTGGGAGCAGGGCACATTGATGGTCTACGTCTCCGGCGACGCGCTCGGAGCGCCTCCGTCGGTGAGCGTGCCCGTCATCGCCGCCGGCGCCATGACCGACGTAAGCGTGGACTTCGTGGCCCCGGCCGGTCCGGGCGCATNNGCATACCGTTCCAACTGGAGCATGCAAGGCCCAACGGGCGCGCAGTTCGGATCGCAGATCCATGTCGCGATCGCGGTGGCTGGGGGATCGAGCGCGCCTTCCTCCACGCCGACCGCTTCCGTTGCTACTCCAACCGAAGGACCGACTCTCGCTCCGATCCATACGCCGGTTCCAACGCCCGCGCCAACGCCAACTCCCTTCGGCGGAGGCCTCGGGCGTATCGCCTTCACCTCCAACCGCGACG
>PMIQ01000119.1:204-10274 GCA_003157175.1 Chloroflexota bacterium | reverse complement strand
CCAGAAGAAGATGATGTCGTAGGCCGTCTCCATGACGGACCCGGGATAGAAGCGCTCGAAGTCGCGCGTCTTCTCCGGCCAGCCGAGGGTCGAGAACGGCCAGAGTCCGGAGCTGAACCAGGTGTCGAAGATGTCCTCGTCCTGGCGCAGGTCGGCGACCGGGCGGGCGCAAACCTCGCAGGCCTTCGGGCCGGCCGGGTCGGCGGTCACGGTCGTGTGGCCGTCCGGGCAGTACCAGGCCGGGATTCGGTGGCCCCACCACAGCTGGCGACTGACGTTCCAGTCGCGCATCTCGGTCATCCAGTGTTCCCACACCTTGACGAAGCGCTCCGGCAGGATCTGAGTCTTGCCCGAACGTGTCGCCTCCAGGGCGGCGGCCGCCAGCGGCGCCACGCGCACAAACCACTGGGTCTTGAGGCGCGGCTCCACGACGTCGTCGGAGCGCTGGCAGCGGCCCAGCAGCATCTCGTGGGGCTTGATCGACTCCATGTCGCCGCGTGCCTGGAGAGCCTCCACGATCTGGCGACGGGCCTCGTAGCGGTCCAGGCCGGCGAACTGGGCCCCGTTCTCGTTGATCCGCGCGGCGTCGTCGAGCACGGTGATCATGACCAGGCCGTGACGCTTGCCGGTCTCGTAGTCGTCCTGGTCGTGGGCCGGCGTGATCTTGACCGCGCCTGTCCCGAAAGCGCGATCGACCACGGGGTCGGCGATGATCGGCACCGCGCGGTCGACGAACGGGATCATCGCCTGGCGGCCGACAAGGGCGGTGTACCGCGGATCCTCCGGGTTCACGGCGACCGCGGTGTCGCCCAGGAGCGTCTCCGGGCGCGTGGTGGCGACGGCGATCCAGGCCTCCGGGTCCGGTGCGCCGGTCTTCTCGTCGATCAAGTGGTAGCGCATGGTCCAGAGGCTGCCGGTCGTTTCGTGCGGGATGACCTCCAGGTCCGAAACGCTGGTCCGGCAGCCGGGGCACCAGTGGATCAAGGCTTCGGTTCGGTACGCCAGGCCTTCGCGATAGAGCCGCAGGAATGCCTCGCGCACGGCGCGTGCCGAGACCTCGTCCATGGTGAATCGGAGGCGGGTCATGTCCAGCGAAGCACCGACACGGCGTTGCTGGCTCAGGATCGTCTCGCGAGTCGTGCGGACGAACTCCCACATCGCCTCGAGGTACTTCTCGCGGCCGAGCGTCTGACGCGTTTCGCCCTTCTTCGCGAGAAGCTTGTCCAGGACGTACTGCGCGGCTATCGAAGCGTGATCGAGGCCCGGCAGGAAGAGCGCCGGTCGGCCCTGCATTCGGGCGTGCCGGGTCATCAGGTCTTCGACCGTGGACCGCTGGGCGTGGCCCAGGTGCAGCGAGCCGGTCACGTTTGGCGGCGGCTGGATGATGACGAAGGGCTGCCTGGTCCAGTCGGCGCGCGAGCCCTTGCCCTCCGGGTTGAAGACGTCGGCGTCGACCCAGCGCCGGTAGATGGCATGCTCGACCTCGCCGGGACGGTAGGCCTTGGCCAGCTCGCCCCCGACCGAATCCGGGGCGCCCGCGGTCTCTGGCTTTTGCCCGTCTGTCTTCGCCATCAGTCGCTCCATCAACAACGCAACCCGCTCGTCCAGCGGACGAACGGGTCGTGGTACCACCTGCTGGTTCGGCTCCGCCCGGCGGCCGGTCATCCCGGCGGCGGTTACGCGGCTTAGCCCTCCTGGCGCGTTATCGGGCGCCTCCCGCACTGCTCGCGAGCTACGTTCGCGCCGTTCCGACTGCGGGGCTTTCAGCCTGCGCCGTGGTCTGCCACGGAGCGGCCCCGTTCTCTGCTCGCCGGAAGGCGGCGCTACTCCTCTCGGTCANNGCCGTGAAGGCCGCGATCGTAGCACAGGGGTTGTCACGACCCGGTGGGCGCGGGCGTGGGCTGGCTCGTTGGCGCTGGAATCACCGATGAGGGGAACGTCGGTTGCGGGGATCCTGCCGGCGGCGTGGCCGTGGACTGCGGAGTGATCGTGGCCGCGGGCCGGAGGGATCCCTGAACGGCCGCACCCGATATCGCCTGCCCGAAGAAGAGCCGGCCGCCACCGGCGTATAGAACGCCCTCCGGTAGCAGCCACGCCTGGCCGCCGCCGGGTAGGCTGCCGATATCGCCACCCTGATCGAGCGTGCGCCAGTGCCCGTCGCCAAGGCTGACGGAGAAAGTGGTGTTCCAACCGTCGGCGACCAGGATGTGCCGCCCGTCCGCAAGGGTCTGGAACGGGAATGAGCCACTCGTCCATAGTGGGGCTTGGTCCTGATCGCTGGTCCAGCTCACGCCGTCCGCTGAATGCAGACCCAGGCTGTCGGACCCAAGCAGACCCAGATAGACCCCCGTGTCGAGCGTCTGCCCATTCGGCAGCCCGGGCGAGATCCGTGACCAGCTCATTCCGTCGCCGGAAGCCCAGTACTCGACTGTGCTCTGGTCGCCAAGCTTGGCTTCCCCCAAGGCCATGTAGCCCGCCGGTATCCGAACCACCCGCAGATCCAAGCTCTTCGACATGTCGTCGGGGGTGGACGCTTCGCGCCAGTTGATGCCGTCGGTAGTGACGTAGAGCAGCTTGGGGTCGGTAACGTCCGCGCTGGTCGGGGCTAGAACGCAGATAACTGCGCTCCCAGATGAGGTTGTCAGACTTATCACGGATCCCGAGAACGGCAACAACGAGGATGTCCAATCGACCCCGTTAGTCGAGGCCCAGATCCTGCTCGAGGTCAGGCACGGCCCCGCCGCGGTCTCCTCGCACGAGGCGACGGGCTGGGCGAAACCGATCAGCTGGTCGCCCAGCGCGCCCAGGTAGGGGAGGTATTGAGGGCCGGAGACCTCCCGCCAGGCTCGACCGTCGGTCGAGGTCCATACCCCGGAACCCGTGGTGGCTGCAAGACCGCCCGACCAGGCCACGACGGTGCCGCTACCGATGCTGGTCTCCCACGGGTCTTTGGAGAATAGTCCGCCAGAGGTGGCGGTGATGTCGTGCCACTCGAGGCCGGTCCACAGGTCCTTGGCCGGAACCGGCGTGGAGGCCGGTCGCGAGGCCGCGACAGGGCCGCTGTACCGCTGGGCGGCCAGCAGGACGCCCCCGGCGACGGCCACGACAAGCGCCGCGGCAATTCCGGCCATGACCTTGAGATGTAACCGGCCTGGCGTTCTAACCTGTGGCATGACCCCGATCGAGATCGAGGCGGTCGGCCTGACGTCTTCCACCGCGGCGAGTTCGCCAATCCTGTCCAGGCGCCGGTACAGCGAGCCGGGCACCGCCGGTTCGGGGTCTTCCGCGATCCGGCGCAGCCGGCGTTCGAGGTCCAGATCGTCGTCGTAAGTCATCGGGACACCTTCCCCTGGCGATCGAGCTCCTTGCGCAGGGCCCGCATCGCGTAGTGCAGCCTCGATTTCACTGTGCCAAGCGGCAGATCGAGACGTTGGGCTATCTCTTCGAGCGGCAGGTCGCGCCAGAAGCGCAAGGCCACCACCATCTGCTGGTCGGGCGGAAGCGTGCCGACGAGACGGCCGACCTCGTCGCGAGCGAGTGCATCGCGGAACGGGTCTCGCGCGTGCGGCGGGATAGCCATCTCGTCGTCGAGTTCCAGGACTCGTACGCCGCGCCCATGCCTGAGGCGGTCGCGGCAGACGTTCACAACGATTCGATCGAACCACGCCCCGAAGCGGTCGGTCTCCCGGAGCTTGGGCCAGGCCTGCCACGCCTTCTCCAACGCGTCCTGCGTGGCATCCTCGGCGTCGACCGCATCCCGCAGCAGGAACCCGGCGAGGCGGTACGCGCCAGGCAGCTCCGGCCGGACGAGCCGGACGAAAGCCGAGGCACCGTCCTCCCTCGGGACTGTGAACGCCACCCTCACTGCTCCTTCCCCGATCACGACCGCTCTCCTGTGACTCGCTCCGCCGTCGAGTGCCCTTCCTGACGGATTCGGAGGCGAGAAGGTTCAGTCGCGCCGCGAAACGATAGCGCTCCGCGAAACCCTCGTGCCGCAGGCGCCGCTCGTGAACTCCCGACGAACCGTCGAACGGTCGGGCCGCGCCGTACCGGCGGGCCCGCCTCAACGCCGGTGACGAGCTCCCCGCGACTAGCTCGGTCCGGGCCAGGGAGTCAGCGTGGGCGTCGGCAGCACGAGCGACCCTCGCGGGGCAACCCTGGAGAGAGCCTGACCGAAGTAGACCCGGCCGCCACCGATCCACAGCAGCCCGTTGGAGAGGAGGACGGCATAGCCGCCTCCGGGCAGATTGCCGATGTCGCCTCCCTGCTGCAGCTCCCGCCAGTGCCCGTCACCCTCACCCAGGTAGAACCTGGAGACCCATTGAAGGGCGAAGACGATCCGAGTCCCGTCGGAGACAGCCTGGACTTCACCCGACCCGAGGGTTTCGGTATCGAAGGCCCAGTCCACGCCATCGGCCGAGTGGACGGCACCGTTGTCGGCACCCAACGGACCGAATTGCATATCCCACGCGTTGGCGACGTAGGATCCCGGCATTGTCGGCTCGTAAGCGGTCCAGGTCAGGCCGTCAGCCGATCTCCAGACATGCTGGTGTAACTTGCCCGGCGGGCCGCCGGGATTGGCGACCATTCCGATCGCCACGAACCCGCCGAAGAACGAGCGGACGGCAACCTCCACCGCCCGTTCCGGCAGATTCGCCCGACTCCAGGTCGTGCCGTCTGCGGAGAAGTAGAGGATGGATGGATCCAAGGAGTCGTTGGGCTGGCCTGCCGTCGCTACGGCCACCACACCCTTGGAGCTAACAGCCAGCCCGGCGCACGCGACCTTCTCGCATCCGACCGAGTAGAAGCTGTGTGGAATCGGCACCTTCTGCCAGGTGACGGCGTCGCCCGATATCCAGAGACCCGGCCCGGATCCATCGATTCCTTCACCGCCTGCCAGGAGGCTGCCATTCAGGCCCACGATCCCAGCGAACTGAGGAGCCCCCGAGGCGCGGGTCCACGTCATTCCATCCTTCGAGGTCCACAATCTATCGTCGCCGCCGACCAGGGCGAAGCCGCCACGCCAGGAAACTACTTCGTCCATCCTGCTCCCCTCCAGCCACGGCGCCCTATCGATGAAGATGCCGCCGGCCGAAGCGGTGATGTCGTGCCACTCGAGGCCCGTCCATTGACCTTCGCCGGGATGGGGGCCAAGGGTCCATGTCGCGGCCTCGCCCCGCGTCACTGTCGCGCCGGGTGTGGTTGCGGTGTCGTGTCCACGCTGGCTAATGAGCAGGCCGGCTGCGGCGACGGCGACAACCATCACGGCGGCAATGGCGCCAACGGCGCCCAGATGCGGGATGCTCGAGCGCCTTCGGCTTCGCCGTCCAGAGGGCACCATCTCCACCCCCATGACTCCCCTTCTCGGCTCGCCCGACGCAACCGGGTCCGCGTGCAGACACACCGGACGCCAAGCCAGCGGGTATGAGTTCAACGATGGCAGACTACAGCAGACCCGGCAAGACGGAATCGTATGCCGAAATGTTCCATCGCCGCTTCATCTTCGCTCGCATTGGGGACTGCAACCGATCACCGACCAGGGTTCATGGCATGTCTCGGCCACGACCCGAGTCTGCCGACCGTGCCGAGCGACACCTTGACCGCTTCGTAGTCGTGGTCCCTGGCGATCCCGATGATCGGCATGTTCGGCGAGTTCCACCGACCGCCAGCATTGGACGCCATGTATGCCCAACCCGGTATGCTCAGACGGTGAAAGACGAAGCCGCCGCCGCGTCCCGCCGCGATTCCCTCGCCGCCGATCTGCGCGCCCACATCCGCGGCGAAGTCCAGTTCACGCCGGGCGACCGCGCCCTGTACGCGACCGATTCGTCGAACTACCGACAGCTTCCGATCGGCGTCGTGCGGCCGCTGGATACCGACGATCTGATGGAGATCATCCGCGTCTGCCGCGACCACGACGCGCCGGTCACGATGCGCGGCGGCGGGACGAGCCTGGCCGGCCAGACGACGAACAGGGCCGTCGTGGTGGACGTCTCGCGCCACCTCGACCGCATCGTCGAACTGGACCCGGGGCGGCACATCGCCCGCGTCCAACCCGGTGTCGTCCTCGACAACCTGCGCGATGCCGCCGAGCTACACCACCTGACCTTCGGGCCCGACCCGGCCACCCACGACCGCTGCACTCTCGGGGGGATGCTCGGCAACGACTCGTGCGGCGCCCACTCGATCATGGCGGGGAGGACGAGCGACAACGTCGAGTCCCTGGACGTGCTCACCTACGACGGGCTGCGCCTGACGGTAGGCCGGACCACGGACGAGGAGCTGGAACGGATCTGCGCGGAGCAGGGTCTGCGGGGCGAGATCTACCGCTCCCTCCGCTCCCTGCGGGACCGCCACGGGGCGCTGATCCGCGAGCGCTACCCGAAGCTGCCGCGACTTGTCTCCGGCTTCCCGCTCGGGGCTTTGCTGCCGGAGAACGGCTTCGACGTCGCCCGTTCGCTGGTCGGGACCGAAGGCACCTGCGTCACCATCCTCGAGGCAACGGTTCGACTCATCGCCAGCCCGCCCGCTCGAGCGCTGCTGGTGCTCGGCTTCGACGACATCTTCGAGGCGGCCGATCGAACGCCCGAGATCATGACAGCCCGACCGATCGGCCTGGAAGGGTTCGACGATCGATTGGTCGACGCGTGCCGGCGCAAAGGCCTGAACCCGGCGGCGATCGCCGGGTTGCCGGAGGGCGGCGGCTGGCTGCTGGTCGAATTCGGCGGCGAGACGGCTCCTGAAGCCGAATCTAAGGCGCGCCGGGCTGCCGGGCGTTTCGGCGGACGCGACTCGGCTCAGGTCGTCGTCGACCGGGCCCAGCAGGAAGAGTTCTGGACGCTGCGAGAGTCCGCCGTGGGCGCCACGGCCGTCGTTCCGGGCAAGCCCTCGACCTATCCCGGTTGGGAGGATTCGGCCGTCCCGCCCGAGCGGCTGGGCGCGTACCTGCGCGAGCTCGACGCGCTGATCGGCCGGTTCGGCTTCGAGCGCACCTTCTACGGCCATTTCGGCGACGGCTGCCTGCATCTGCGCTCTGAATTCGACTTCCGCACGCCCGAAGGCCTGCGAGCCTTCCGGTCCTTTATCGAGCAGGCGGCCGACCTCGTGGTCCGGCACGGCGGCTCGCTATCGGGCGAGCACGGCGACGGCCAGGCGCGGGCGGAGCTGTTGCCGCGCATGTTCGGGCCGGAGCTGGTGGCGGCGTTCCGGGAGTTCAAGTCGATCTGGGATCCGCGCGGGCGCATGAACCCGGGCAAGGTAGTCGATCCCCTGCCGTTCGATGCGGACCTGCGGCCGGCCCTGACCCTGGCCGATCCAAAGACGATCTTCGGCTTCGCCGACGACGGCGGCTCGCTGGCGCGGGCCGTGGCGCGCTGCGTCGGTGTGGGCAAGTGCCGCCGCGAGTCGGGCGGGGCGATGTGCCCCACCTACCAGGCCACGCACGAAGAACGCCACTCCACCCGCGGCCGGGCCCGGCTGCTGTGGGAGATGCTCGAGGGCGAGGCGCTGCCGGACCTGTGGCGCAGCGACGCCGTTCTCGAGGCCCTGGACCTGTGCATCGCCTGCAAGAGCTGCAAGAACGATTGCCCGGTTCAGGTGGACATCGCCACATACAAAGCCGAATTCATGGCCCATCACTACGCCGGCCGGCTTCGGCCGCGGGTCGCGTACTCGATGGGCCTGATCCACTGGTGGGCGCATCTGGCGCGCATCGCGCCGGGGCTGGCCAACGCCGTGGGCGCCGCCCCGGGGATCGCCGGCCTGGCCAAGCTGGTCGCAGGAGTGGACGGCCGCCGTTCACTCCCCCATTTCGCCGACCGAACCTTCCGCCGCCAGCTCCCCGACGGAGTGGCGGACCTGGGCGGCTTCCGTGGCGCGGACCGGCGCGTCGTCCTGTTCGCCGACACCTTCACCGAAGGCTTCGCGCCTTCGCAGGGGCTCGCTGCCGTCCGGGTGCTGCAGGCCGCCGGCTTCTCGGTCGAGGTGCCGCGCGCGAACCTGTGTTGCGGCCGGCCGCTCTACGACCGCGGCTTCCTGGGTCAAGCCCGCCGGCTGCTCGGCCAGATCCTCGACGCTTTCGAGCCTGAGCTCGACTCAGGCGTGCCGGTCGTCGTCCTCGAGCCGTCGTGCGAGGCCGTCTTCCACGACGAGCTNNTTCGTCCAGGCCCATGCCGCCGAGTTCGCCGCCGCGCTCCCCGGCCGCCTCTCCGCCCCGACCGTCTTACACGGGCACTGCCATCAGAAGGCGACCGTGGGAATGGCGGCAGAAGAGGCGACCTTATGGTCGATCGGCCTGGCGCCGGCCCAGCCGGAACCCGGTTGCTGTGGCATGGCCGGCGCGTTCGGGTTTGAGCGCGGCGAGCACTACGAGCTGTCGCAGAAGATCGGCGAGCGGGCACTGCTGCCGGCGGTCCGCGCCGCCGCCCCCGACGCGCTTGTCGTCGCCGACGGATTCAGCTGCCGCGAGCAAATCTCTCAATCCGGCGGCCGCCGCGCCGTTCACCTCGCCGAGGTCCTTGAGATGGCTCTGGCGCCGACCCCCGAATAGCGCGTCAGTCGCCGCCCAGGACCCTGGTCGCCTGACCCTGGGCGTTTAGACAGACCCGGCCCTGGAACCCGTAGCCGACGGCATAGTCATTCGGGTAGTCGGGTGCCTTCATCAGCCGCAGCCCGTTGTTCATGTCGACGCTGTCCTGGCGATCGACACCGGTCCCGTCCAGCCCGTAACACACGCTCAAAGAACCTGAGCCCGATTCGTCGTAAGGGGCATAGGTTCCGGAGTACCAGGGCGTGGGATGCTCACCGGCGAGCAGAAGCCCACCGACGTCGATCCCCTGACCGCCGGACGGAAGCGAGTATCGGCCGGCGGTGCTCAGCTGTCCGTCTGCCTGCCTCAGGTCATCGACCTCGAAGGTGCGCCCGTCGACAAGCTTCACGTGGTCGACACCGTCGGGCGTGTAGTCGCTCGTCGCGACCACGCCGACGATCTCCGGCGTGAAGTATGTTCGGGGTGGAATCCAGGGGGCCCAACTGAGCACAGCTATGACGGCCATGTAGCCCACGCATACCGCGGCAACCTTGCCAATGGCGCCGGTATTCGGGCGAAAGTAGGCAAGCCATGAGAGGCCCAAGACGAGGCCCAGGATGGCGGCAGCCAGGCAGATGAAGAACCCGAAGAAGCCGATCCCGGGTCCGACGCCGGCGTAGTCCGGCGTATTCAGCAGCTTCCAGCCGACGAAGAGCGCTCCGCCGACCAGCAAGCCGCCCGCCACGAGCACCACGGACAAGCAGCCCGCGCACCCGGAGCTGGAGTCGGTGGGGTGCGGTCTAGAAGGCGCGTTCTTCTCGGGCTGTGTGTCCTCATCGGCAGCCATCCAGACCCGACTGCCACGGTCCCTCATGGTCTCCGCGCCCCCTCCGCCACCCTTGCCTTACGCGGTCTGGCCGCGCTCCTCGAGCAGCTTCTCGTAGTTCGTCTCGTCGAAGCCCTCGTCCACCTGCGTCTTGGTGAGCAGCAGCGGCAGGCGGCCCTCGCGGATCGTCTCCTCGGTGATGATGCACTTGCGGATCTCACCGTGATCCGGCACGTCGTACATCACCTCGAGCAGCGATTCCTCGACGATCGATCGCAGTGCGCGAGCGCCGGTCTTGCGGGTGATGGCCAGCTCGGCCGCTGCCTGGAGGGCGCTCTCGGTGAAGACCAGATCAACCTTGTCCAGCGACAGGAACTTCTGGAACTGGCGCGTGATCGCGTTCTTGGGCTCCGTGAGGACGCGGACGAGGTCTTCCGCGGTGAGCGACCTGAGCGTAACCACCACCGGCAGCCGGCCTACGAACTCGGGGATGAGACCGTACTTGAGCAGGTCCTCCGGCATAAGCCGCTCGAGGATTCGCTCCCGGTCGATCTCCGCCATGTGGTTTTCGGCACCGAAGCCCATGGAGCGCTTCCCCACCCGCTCCTCGACCAGCTTCTCCAGCCCGTCGAAGGCGCCGCCGCAGATGAACAGAATGTTCGTCGTGTCGATCTGGATGAAATCCTGGTGGGGGTGCTTGCGGCCGCCCTGCGGCGG
>PMIQ01000119.1:0-183 GCA_003157175.1 Chloroflexota bacterium | reverse complement strand
CCGACGTAGCCGGCCTCGGTCAACGAGGTCGCGTCGGCGATGCAGAACGGCACGTCTAGGATCTTGGCGAGGGTCTGGGCCAGCAGCGTCTTGCCGGAGCCGGTCGGCCCGACCAGCAGGATGTTCGACTTTTGGAGCTCCACGTCATCGATCTGGTGACCGGCGTTGACCCGCTTGTAGTGG
>PMIQ01000063.1 GCA_003157175.1 Chloroflexota bacterium | reverse complement strand
CGCTCCCTGGCCTGCTCCAGGCCATCAGCCTGTTCGCCGTCGCCATCCTTCTGGCGCGTCCCCTCGGCGGCTACATGCGCAAGGTCATGGAAGGCGAGCGGGTCTTCCTCTCGCCGGGCATTCGGCCGGTTGAGCGCGGGATCTACAAGATCCTCCGGATCGACGAGACGATCGAACAGCGCTGGACCGCCTACGCGGTCTCGGTGATCCTGTTCTCGTTCGTTTGCATCTTTGCGCTCTACCTTCAGCAGCGCTTCCAGGCGTCGCTGCCGTTGGGCCAGAGCGGCGTGCCGGTCGGACCCGTGGCGCCGGACCTCGCCTACAACACGGCTGTCAGCTTCGATACCAACACGAACTGGCAGAACTACGCCGGGGAGTCGACGATGACGTACCTGACCCAGATGGCCGGGCTCGCCGTTCGCAACTTCGTCTCGGCCGCGACCGGCATGGCCATCGCCATCGCCCTTACCCGCGGCCTGGTCCGCAAGTTGTCGCCGACCATCGGCAACTTCTGGGTCGACCTGACCCGCAGCACTCTCTACGTTCTGCTGCCTATCTCGATCGTCGCGGCCCTGTTCCTCGTCTCCCAGGGCGTGATCCAGACCTTCGCCAGCTCGATCAACGTCCATACCCTTCAGGGTGCCGCCCAAACGATCCCGCTCGGTCCCGTCGCCTCGCAGGAGGCCATCAAGGAGCTGGGCACCAACGGCGGCGGCTTCTTCAACGCGAACTCGGCGCACCCCTTCGAGAACCCCACGACGATCTCGAACTGGTTTGAGATGCTGCTGATCCTGATCATTCCGTTCGGCCTGACCAACACCTTCGGTCGCATGGCCGGCAACGTCCGCCAGGGCTGGGCCCTGCTGGCGGTGATGATCGTCGTCCTGTCCGTGGGCTCGCTGGTTGCGATGTCGAGCGAGGAGCGCACAAACCCCTCGATCCCGGCGGCGGTGGCCCAGGAGGTCAACCAGTCGGCCGGCAACATGGAGGGCAAGGAGACTCGCTTCGGACCCGACACCAGCGGCCTGTTCGCGACGGTCACGACCGGCACGAGCACCGGGGCGGTGGACTCTATGCACGACAGCTTCCTGCCGGTCGGCGGCCTGGTGCCGCTCTTCAACATCGAGCTCGGAGAGATCACTCCGGGCGGCGTGGGCGCCGGTCTGTACGGCATCCTCGTCTTCGCCATCATCGGCGTCTTCATTGCCGGATTGATGGTCGGCCGGACGCCCGAGTTCCTGGGCAAGAAGATCGAAGCCTACGAGATGAAGATGGCGATGCTCGTCGTCCTCTTCCTGGCCTTCAGCATCCTCTTCTTCACGGCGGTCGCGACGGCCACGGCGGCGGGCAAAGCCGGGCCGCTCAACGGCGGCCCCCACGGCTTCAGCGAAATCCTCTATGCCTACTCGAGCCAGACCGGCAACAACGGTTCCGCGTTCGCCGGCCTATCGGGCAACACCCTCTTCTACAACGTGACGGGCGCCTTCGCCATGATGCTGGGACGGTACGCCATGATCGTGCCGATCCTGGCCATCGCCGGCTCCATGGCCGCCAAACGTCGGGTCGCACCTTCTCTTGGCACTTTCCCAACCACCGGCCCGATCTGGGTCGGCCTGCTGATCGGCGTCATCGTCATCGTCGGTGCGCTCACCTTCTTCCCCGCGCTGGCCCTCGGCCCGATCGTCGATCAACTCCTCAACAACGCCGGGAGGCTGTTCTGATGGCCTTCGAAGTTGCGGGCGGCTTCCGCCGCAGGTTCCTCTCTCTGTCCGTGGTCGACACCGCCCGCGGCANNCTCCGCGGGGCGCTCGGGCCCGCCGTGCGCAAGATGAACCCGCGCGAGCTCGCCAAGAACCCGGTCATGTTCGTCGTCGAAGTGACGGCCGCCCTCGTGACCGTGATCCTTGTCTCAGACTTCATCGGTCTGAGCAAGGGCGCCGCCGGCGAGGTGGGACGGGGAACCGGCTTCGAGCTCCAGATCGCNNCGCGGCAAGGCCCAGGCGGCGACCCTGCGCAAGACCCGCTCCGAGACGATGGCGCACCGCCGCCGCGAAGACGGGACCTTCGACGACGTCGGCTCCTCGGCGCTCCGCTGCGGTGACGTCGTCGTGGTGCGCGAGGGCGAGACGATCCCCNNTCGAAGGCGTGGCCTACGTCAACGAGGCCGTCATCACCGGCGAGTCCGCGGCCGTCCTCAAGGAGCCGGGCACGGACATCCGGAGCAGCGTCACCGGCGGCACCACCGTCACCAGCGACACGCTCACGATCTCGATCACCGCCAACCCGGGCGAGACCTTCCTCGATCGCATGATCGCCCTGGTCGAGGGCGCGAAGCGACAACGCACGCCCAACGAGATCGCCCTCTCGATCCTTCTCTCCGGACTGACGATCGTTTTCCTGCTGGCGACGGCGACGCTGCGGCCGTTCGGGCTGTACGCCGGCGCTCCGCTCGGGATCGTCGTCCTGGTGGCCCTGCTGGTGTGCCTCATCCCGACGACGATCGGTGGTCTCCTCTCCGCCATCGGCATCGCCGGCATGGACCGCGTCGCCCGCTTCAACGTCCTGGCCATGAGCGGTCGGGCCGTTGAGGCGGCCGGCGACGTGGACGTGATCCTGCTCGACAAGACCGGCACCATCACCTTCGGCAACCGGCTGGCTTCGCGGATCGTGGCCTTCCCCGGCGTGACGGAGCTCGAGACTCTCGAGGCCGCTCTGCTGACCTCGCTCGGGGACGAGACGCCGGAAGGCCGATCGGTCGTGGAGCTGGCGCGCAAGCGTCTGGCGGAGATGGCGTCTACGGGCTCGGCTGCTGCGGCGGCAACGCCCACTCCGACCGAGACCGCCCTGCCGGAGATCGCCACGGTCGTCCCGTTCAGCGCCGAGTCGCGGACGAGCGGCGTCATCCTGGCCGACGGAACCGTCGTGCTCAAGGGCGCCGTCGACGCGATCGCGGCCGCCCTGGACGTCGCCGCGCCGCCGGAGATGCAGACCCTCGCCGACGAGATCTCTTCGCTCGGCGCCACTCCCCTGGCGATCCGCCGCAACGGCAAGCCGCTCGGCATCATCGAGCTCAAGGACACCGTCAAGCCCGGCCTGAAGGAACGCTTCGACGAACTTCGGCGCATGGGCATCCGGACGATCATGGTCACCGGCGACAACCCGCTGACGGCTAAGACCATCGCCGCCGAGGCGGGCGTGGACGAGTTCATGGCCCAGGCGAAGCCCGAGGACAAGATCGCCCGCATCCGTGCCGAGCAGGCCGCCGGCCACCTCGTGGCCATGACGGGCGACGGCACCAACGACGCGCC
>PMIQ01000191.1 GCA_003157175.1 Chloroflexota bacterium | reverse complement strand
CGCTGGATAATCGAGCCGCTCGGCTACGGCAAGGACGAGAAGGGCAACAGCTTCTCGGATCGGAATCTCTGGAATCTGTGCGAGCCGGGCGCGACCACGGTCGCCCTCTACTACTGGCAGCAGCTGACCGGCCACCCGAACGTCACGGGAACGGCCGGCTACTTCCTCGATCCGTACGCGGCCGAAGGTGCGGCCTGGCCGGTGCCCGGCCCGACGGTCGTCCGCTCGAGCAGCGGCGCGCGCATCGGCACTTACTGGTCGGGCTCGGATCGGCTGAACGGCTACACCGCCCACGCCCGCGGCTACATCATGTATCTGGGGATGGCGGTCGCGCCGCCGGGCTGGCAGTCGAAGGGGATCGCCGTTTACGCCGCCGCGAACGGCCGGCCGCTTTACCCCACGATCGGCGCGCCTCGAACGAACATTCAGGTCGCCCTCAACTGGGAGGCGTCCGGGCACGATCCGGCCGCGTGGTCCGCGTTCTGGTACGCGTCGGTGATGCGCTTCGAACCGACCGCCGCCCGCGACCTGCAGATGGCCGTCACGTTGGACGTCGGCCGCGACGGCGTCCCGGTCGTGGTCGAGCTGGACACGCACGGGCTGCCGAACTGGCAGGCAGGCTCGAAGACGCCGCACATTCGCCACGCCGTGACGATCGTCGGCTACGACAATGCCTCCAAGCCGCCGACCTACACGTACATTGACACCTGCGGCCGCTCGTGCAACTCCCGCGCCGGCAACCACAACGGCGCGCTCCATGTCATCGCCCAATCGCAGATGGTGTCGGCCATGCAGGACACGGTCGGCTCGGGCTTCGTCTGGTAGGACGGAGGGCGCGACGCGGCGGGGCCCGGGCGCCGTGAGCTCGACGCGGTCGGCCATCAGAGGATCGGGAGGCTAGACGCATCGGAGCGGCTGAACGGGCAGCTTGAGTACGCGGCCGTTGTTCCCGAAAAGGCGCGCGAACAGCGACGGGGCCGACCAGCGCAGGTCGCGACCGGCAGAACATTCGTGCTAAACGACCCTCGGGCGGTATAATCGGGGCCAACACCGACGAGGTTCCTGTGCCAGACTTCCGGCTCGTTGCCGACTTCAAACCGACCGGCGATCAGCCGGCCGCGATAAAGCAATTGAGCGAAGGGTTGGCCAAAGGTCTGCGCCATCAGACGCTGCTGGGAGCCACTGGCACCGGGAAGACTTTCGCAATTGCCTCCGTCATAGAGAAGCACCAGAAGCCGACGCTGGTCCTGGCCCACAACAAGACGCTGGCGGCCCAGCTGTACTCGGAATTCCGCGAATTCTTCCCGGACAACGCGGTTGAGTACTACGTCAGTTACTTCGACTACTACCAGCCCGAGGCGTATCTGCCCCGCTCGGACACATACATCGAGAAGGACTCCAGCCGCAACGACGAGATCGACAAGCTGCGGCACGCCGCCACCAAGGCGTTGTTCGAGCGGCGCGACGTGATCATCGTCGCCAGCGTCAGCTGCATCTACGGCCTCGGTGCCCCGATCGACTACGGCGCCACGATCCTGCGGTTGCGGGTCGGCGGGAAATACCGCCGCGACGCGGTCTTGCGACAGCTCGTGGATCTCCAGTACCAACGCAACGACGCGGCCCTGTCGCGGGCCCGGTTCCGCGTGCGCGGCGACACGCTCGAGCTGATCCCCGCCGCGGAGGATCGCCTGGTGCGGGTCGAGTTCTTCGGCGACGAGGTGGAGCGCATCACCGAGCTGGATCCGCTGACCGGCGAGCTCCTGGCCGAGCGAAAGGACGTCAACGTCTATCCGGCCAGTCATTTCGTGACCCCGGCCGACAAGCTGATGGCCGCGGTCAAGGCGATCGGCGACGAGATGGAAGTCCGAGTCGGCGAGCTGGAGGCGCAGGGTCGAGCGCTGGAGGCGGCCAGACTGCGGCAGCGCACGACCTTCGATCTCGAGATGATGCGCGAGCTCGGCTACTGCACCGGCATCGAGAACTACAGCCGCCACCTATCGGGCCGAGAAGCGGGCTCTCGCCCGTGGACGCTGCTCGACTACTTCNNGATCCTGGTCGACTTCGGCTTCAGGCTTCCTTCGGCGCTGGACAACCGGCCGCTTACGTTCGAGGAGTTCGAGGCCGGTGTAAACCAGGCCGTATACATGAGCGCCACGCCTGGACCGTATGAGCTGGAGCGCAGCCAGCAGGTGGTTGAGCAACTCATACGTCCAACTGGCATTGTGGATCCACGCATCACAGTGAAGCCGACGGAGGGTCAGATTGACGATCTTCTTGAGCTCATCCGTGGTCGGGTGGAACGAAACGAACGGGCCATTGTCACTACGCTGACAAAGAAAATGGCGGAGGACCTGGCCGACTACCTGCACGACCTCGGCGTGAAAGTGCAGTACCTTCATTCGGAGGTCGACACACTTGAGCGGGTTCAGATCCTGCGGGACTTGCGACTCGGCGTGTACGACGTCATCGTCGGTATAAACCTGCTGCGCGAAGGCATCGACCTGCCCGAAGTTACGCTGGTCGCGATTCTCGATGCCGACAAGGAAGGTTTCCTGCGGAGTGCGTGGTCGCTCGTGCAAATGATTGGGCGGGCGGCGCGGAACATCGGCGGCGAGGTCGTGATGTATGCCGACCGCATGACCGATTCGATGAAGGCGGCGATCGACGAGACAAACCGACGGCGCGCGATCCAGGAGCGATACAACCGCGAGCACAACATCGAGCCCGTCACGATCGTGAAGGGGATCCGAGACATTAACGATCGTCTGCGGGCGGTGGCGGAGGCGCACGGGACCTACGCCACGGCACCCGGGCAGGAGCGTGCTTTCACGGCGATGGCGAAGGAGCAGGTCGAGAAGCTGGTGGCGCAGATGGAGGCGGAGATGCGCCGGGCCGCCCGAGACCTGGAGTTCGAGCGTGCGGCAGCCCTGCGAGACGAGATCCAGGAGATCCGGCTGCGCGTGCTCGATGAGGACGAGTCGGCGGCAGTCGCTCGTTCGGCCGAGCGAGCGGCGAAGGCTCGGCCCGCGGCTACCCCAGGCGATCGGTTGGCACCGGCGCGATCTGGGCGTACGATCAAGCCAGTTCGCCAGGCGGCACGTCGGGCGCGTGGCGGGGCGGATGGGGGAGAGTTGGACGCTGCGGCACTCGACGTCACGGAGGTCCGCGTCGTGGCAGCGACGGAGTCGGACGAGCCGGCAGCGGCGGCGACCGCGTCGGACTGGCTGCCGGGCATTCGGGACGAGCACGAAGACGACGGCTGGGCCGCCAAATGGGTCGAGCGACCGACGTGGGATCACACCGTCACCCCGAACGTGATCAAGCGCACGGGACAGCGACCGGCGCGCGGCCGGCGAGGCCGGTAGCGCGCCGGAAGCGCAGAAGAACACTGCAGGAGGACCATGGACCCGCTGAGCGAGGCCTTTCAACACCACACCTGGGCTACGGAGCAGCTGATCACGCACCTGCGCAAGCTGCCCAAAGCGGCATTCACGGCCAGCGCCCCGGGCGTCTATGGGGAAGTTCTGGCCACGCTGTCGCACCTCATCTCAGCGGACTCGCGCTATCTGCGCTACCTGGAAGGCACTCCGCCACCGCCCAAGACCGGCCCGGACGTCGTCAGGACGCTCGACGAGCTCGACGACAAGCTGCGCGATCAGGCGGTTCGCTGGCGCGTCGTCCTGTCCCACGTCGGCGAGCTCGACATCACCTTGCCGGCCCGAGGGACCAGACCGGTCCTGCCGCATGCCACAAACCTGCTGTTGGTGCAGGCTCTCCACCACGGCAACGACCATCGCACGCAGATCTGCACGGTCCTGTCGTCGAACGGTTACCCGACGCCAGACCTGGACGTGTGGCGCTACTGGATGGAGCGGCGGGCGGACGCGCCGCGCTGAAGCGGACCCGCTACTGGCGGTGAGCCAAGCGAGGGCTTGGTTGCCGGGCCGATCGGAACACGAAGAACGGCAAACCGGCCGGTGTGTTCGGTGATGTCCGCCTGAACTCAGGAATGCACGATCTCGGAGTCTAGGTTCAGTCAAGCGGAGTCGCCCTTTCTGTTCGCGGCCTTCGACTCGCCCCTACGGCAGCTCCGTCGGGACCGCCGGCTCCGGGATCGTGACGGGCGCGCCCACCGCGCGACCGGCCGTCACGGCCAGAACGACAAGCAGGGCTACCACGAGGCCCAGAGCGGCGCGCAGCCCGGCCAGGCCCGCAACGCTGCCGATGATCGGCGGCCCGGTCAGCATCCCCGCATAGCCCATCGTCGAGACGGCCGCGATGCCGAACCCCGATGGGATCCCCGGCTGCGAGCCTCCGGCTCGCAGGGTGATCGGGACGATGGCGCCCAGACCGAGGCCGAGCATGGTGAAGCCGGCGATCGTCGGCACGGCCATGTGAAGGGCCAGGGCCATCCCGAGCCCTGCCGCCCCGAGGNNGCGGCCTGCTGTTCGGTCGCGAGGACCGAGGTGCGCATGTAGACGCCGCTCCAGTCGCCGGCCGATCCCTCGGCCAGCATGCCGCAGAAGATCAGAAAGCCCAGAGCCAGCAGCCGCCGCGGCGGTCGACGCAGCGCCGAGCCTGCGGATGGTTGCCGGTGCGGCAGCATCGTCCGCGCCAGGAACGCCCCGGAAACGCCCATCCAGGCCGCCAGGAGGCAGAACTGGGTCAGCACGGAGAGCCCGGCCGTCACCGCGACGATGGTCGCGAACGCCCCTACAAACGAGCCGATGCTCCACGTCCCGTGCAGACGGGACATGATCGGCGACGTGCCCGCCTGCTCCGCGGCCAAACCGTTGGCATTCATCGCCACGTCCATAGAGCCCTGGAACGCGCCGACGAAGGCCAGTGCCGCGACGAGCGTGACGAACGAGTTTGCGAGAGCAAGAGCCGGGACGCAGGCGGCGTAGCCCAGGAGCATCGCCACGGTCACCTTGTTGCTGCCGAAGCGTCCGGCGAGCACGCCCGCGAACGACATCGCGGCGACGGCCCCGGCCGAGGCGGCCAGCAGGGCAAAGCCCAGGTGGGTCGTGTCAAGGCCGGTGTGCGTCTGGACGGCCGGGATCCTCGATGCCCAGGCGCCGAACATCACGCCATGGACGAGGAACGCATAGGCGACGGCAAGACGGGCGCGGCGAAGGCGGGCCGGCTCGAGCGGGAGCGGCGGCGGTACAGGTCGGGAGAGCTCGTTGCCCGGCGACGTCATCAAACGGCCCCGAATCCACGTGCGACGGCCACCAGCAGGACCGGCAATCCCGTAGACGAGACCGACGGGCAGTGCATATGAGGCGATCGCGAGCGCATCCCGGATCAGCTGCCGGGGCGACCAGCCGACGAGTTCGTCGTTCCTTTGACCCTGCGCCGCCGCCGTGAGTTCCCCGCTCATCTACTCTCCTCAACCGCCCGACCGCCGGGCAGGTCGTCGGATCGTACCGGACGTGGCGCGGGAGCGCGGCGTATGCTCGTCCGATGGACGCAAAGGGGGATCTGAGGGTTCGACTCGCGCATCGAAGCGCGTCAAGCGTGG
>PMIQ01000035.1:2141-5879 GCA_003157175.1 Chloroflexota bacterium | reverse complement strand
CTCGACCGTCTGACCTGTCTCATCGAGGACGTGTACATCGAGCTTCTGGCGTGAAAGGTCCAACCCGGCGTATAACATCTCATGGGCCTCCTGGTGATTGGTTCCGTTGAGAACCCACGATTTCACCAGCGGGGCCCTCTGCATAGCAGTCATGATGGCGATCGTGACCGTCGAGAGAGGAGCACGACGTCGAGATACTGACGGAAACGCAGCAGGCGCCCTCGTGGGTGATCGGAATGCCGGCCTTCGCCGTGAACGGAACCGCGGTGGCCGGCACTGGCGGCGGCGCGGTTTCCTACTCAGAACTCGCGGCGGCCATCGACGCCGCACTCGCGAAGGCGGCCGCCTCCGGCTCTCCGGTCGTCGCCACGCCCTTCGCCACGCCCCTCGCCACGCTCCCGCCGACCGCGCTCGCAACCCCGTTGAGGTCGCCGACCGCTACGCCGTAGCGTAGCCGGCGCCGAGATAGGGGAGTTGGCTCTGTCAAGCTGGCCCAGGCTCGGCTAACCTGAGCGCGCGCCGCAATCCGGCGCGCCTTCGGGTCCCGCCGCCAGGATGCCATTCGTGACGCCATCGCTACCCGGCCTTCGCTTCCGCCTCTTCGGCTTTCCGGTAACGATCGGGGTCGACTTCCTGCTGATCACCCTGATCATCGGCCTGCAGGCGCGGCCGGGCGTCGGCATCTTCGAGTGGGTCGTGGTGGTGGCCGTCTCGATCCTCATCCACGAGCTCGGGCATGCGTTCGCCTTGAGCATGTACAACATCCACCCGGAGATTCGACTGTGGGGCATGGGCGGGCTCACGATCTCGGGCTTCGTGCTTCCGCCGCGCAAGTCGATCCTGGTCAGCCTGGCGGGTCCGCTGGTCGGGATCCCGGTCGCGATCGCGTTTATGGTGCTGAAGCCCTGGCTCCCATCGACCGGCTTGCTCGCGGAGACGGCCAGTGACTTGATCTTCGTCAACCTCTGGTGGGGCGTGCTGAACTTGCTGCCGATCTCCGGGCTGGACGGCGGCAACGTCATCGTCAACCTCTTCGTGATCGTCCTGGGCCAGCGCGGCAAGCGGCCGGGCCTCGTGATCGTGGCTGTGTGCAGCGTCGCGATAGCCATTGGCGCGATCTTCGTCGGCTTCTTCTACCTGACCATCGTCATCATCTTCTTCGGGCTCTTCAACCCGGAGCCGTATCTGACGTCGTGGCAGCTCGTCACCGGCGGACCAGGCGGGCCGCGCGTTGCGAGCGCCGCGCCTTCGAAGGGTGCCTGGGCGGCGCCTCGAGCGGAGTCGCGCTCGGACTCAGGCGGCGACCGAAAGGGCGAAGACCGAAAGGGCGGCGACCGACACGGCGTCGAGGGGCGCGGACGGGGGCGGCAACCGCTGCTGATGGTGGCGGCGGACTCGCGTCGCGCCTTCGGCGAGGCCTTCGCGGAAACGATGCCCGGCGGCTCGGGCGAAGCCGCGCCGGTGGACCTCGACGAGCTGGAACGCCGGCCGGCGCCGCTGCTGGCCGATGTGGTAGGCATGATGGCGAATCGCGACGATCCGGCCGTGGCCGCCCGCCTCGCGACCGAGACGGATCCACTGGCGGTGCTGGGGATTGTCACGCGGGTCGTGGAAAGCAAGCGAGTATCGCAGCTGCTCGGCGTGCTGCGGCGCGACGACACGGCCGATCGAATCCCGGCCCTGCTCAAGCTGCAGGTCGGCCTGCACGCTCTCGGCCGGTTCGAGGACTCGATGGCCGCCGCCTCGATCCTCGGGCGTTCCGGTGGCGCCCGAAGCGCGGCGTTGGAGGCGCGGAGCGCGGCTCGGGCGGGCGATCGGAAGCGGGCGACCGTGGCCCTGGAGCGGGTGCTGGCGCTCGGGCCGATCCGGCTGTCCGACGCCGCCCTGGGCGACATCGTTCGTCTCGGACCGGACCGCAAGATCGCCGACCTGCTGGCGAAGCTCCGGAGCGCCGCCTCTCCCAACTGACTTCGCCCCGGCACCGGGCGGCGAATGGCTTCCGCACACTGCCCGAACGCGTCAGGCGTGCTCGAGCAGCGCGACCGGCTTCTCGACCAGAGTCGGCTCGAGCTCGGCCTCGCCCACCGCAGCCGCGACCTGGCGAGCCGCGTGGTCGGCGCCGCGGAACCACCTCCAGAGCAGTGAGGTGGAGATGGTGTAGAGCACGATGATCGTGATGAAGTCCACCGCGTATCCCGTGCTGAAGCCTAGGGTCGCCTGCAGGACGCTGTAGTAAAGCGGGGCGACCGTCCAGCCCAGGGCCCACAGCAGCGTCATGGCCGCGGCAAGCGTCGCTCGCTCGGCGGCTGACACACGCTCCATGGCAAACGCATCGAAGATCGGGCTGCCGGCGTTCATCAGGGAGTTGCGGACGGCCATGGCGATGATCACCGTCCAGAGCACCGGCGAGAAGCCCAGCACCAGCAGGAACGGGAGGCTGGACGCCTGGACCAGGACGATCGACCCGATCCGGCCGAAGCGCCTGGCCAGAGCCGGCTGGGCGAGGATCGCCATGGTCGTTCCGAGGCTGGTGACCGCCAGAATGGCATTGATCGTCGGCAGGTCCAGGATGAACTTCTTCTGGATGAAGACGTTGAGGAACGGGATCAGCTGGCCGGCTCCGAGCGACGTTATGAAGCCGGGCAGGAGCAGCCGCACGAACAGGGCTCGGTCTGATATGGCGATGCCGAATCGGCCGCCCTGTGACTGGCGCCGGCGATCGGGCCCAGGGCGGTCGCTGGCGAGCGGCAGGAGAGTGACCGTCGAGAATGCGCCGAGCAGCGCGATTCCTACTAGCAACACGCGGTATGGCGCCGCGCCCCCGCCGAGCTTGAGATCGGAGGCCAGCACGGTGGCTATCGCGCCGCCCGCCAGCATTGCCACGAGGGCCGTCAGGTTGCCGATCGCCGACCAGGTGGCGAAGTACTCGTTTCGCTGCTCAGGCTGGGTGTGCTCGGCGATGTAGGGAATCTGGACTGCGCTCACGGCCTGAGAGCCCGCGCCCAGCGCCGCCACGCCCACGAAGAGCAGGACCAGGTTCCCGGGCAGGACGGCGAGCATGGCAACTGCGACCAGGGCCATGCCGCCGGCCATCACCGCGCGCCTGCCGATGCGGTCGGAGAGGGCTCCGGAGGGCAGCGCAACGAGGACCCCGGCCAGCATCGAGACGGACATCAGTTCGCCCATCGTCGAACCGTCCAAGCCGATCGCGCCGACATACAGGTTGAAGTCGGCCCAGTAGAGGCTGAGGACGGCGCCAAAGACGACGGTNNGCCAGGTCCGGACAAGGCGGTTCGTCTTCGCGGAGGGTACGCCCGACCACGATCAGAAGTCGGCCCAGACGCAGCTGGAGTCCGCTGACTCGCCCAAGCGACCTTCGCGGCCCCTCGGACGGGCTGAAGCGGCGTGCCTCGAGGGCGTCGGCGCGGATCTCCGCCTGCCGCGTTCGCACCATTACAAGACGCTGTTCGGGTGGTTGGTACCACATTTCGACCTACCCTCCTAGTTAGGGTTTTGGATATCCAGAGTTAGTTGTCTATCTAACATGAGGTCACTTCGGGGTTGGCTCTCGCAACGGCTGGGTCAGCGCGCCAGGAAGGCGCTCAGCTCCGGTCCGGCCTGCTCGGCTCGGTCCCGGCGAAGCGTGTAGTAGGTGAGGTTGCCCTGTTCGGTCATAGTCACCAGGCCGGCGCTTCGGAGCTGGGCCAGGTGATGGCTTACCGTCGGCTTGCTGAGATC
>PMIQ01000035.1:0-2116 GCA_003157175.1 Chloroflexota bacterium | reverse complement strand
TCAGCGAGTTGTACGGCCTGCCGAAGTAGCTGGGCGCGAGCACGATCCGGCGGGTCTTCTGCTCCGGTACCATCCGAATGCCGTTGGTGGCCTTCTCGACGAAGCCGAGCGGATCGGTGATCGCATCGTCCGCGTGCCGTCCGGCGACATCTCTGTCGAGCATCCGGCCGACGCGCACCTCCGCCTGCTCGAAGCGGGGGAGCCACGCGTGGAGTACCTGGCGTGCGCCCGGCGCGAGCTCGGCCAGGGTCTCGGGCATGACCGAGTGACCCTTCCAATGCTCGAGCTGGTCGCCCAGCGCGGCGTAGGCTTCGGCGTCGCCGTTGAGAGCCTTGCGGGCGAAGCCGGCCACTTCCGCGCTCTCGAGCAGCTCGCCGAACAGGCACTCGAGCAGCTCCGCGTCGGAGAGCTGATCGACCGCGGCCACGACATGGCGGGCGGTCTTGATCTCCGGCCGCACCACCAGCAGCCGGCTGACTTCGGAGACGAAGCCGACGCATGCCCTGGCCGTCTCGGTGTCGCCGACCTCGGTTTGAACGGCGGCGCGACTCTCCTGGAGCCAGCCGCGATCCTCGGGTAGGAGATCCTCGAGCTCGCCGCAGTCGTTGCAGCCGCTCATGAGGAAGTCGTACGCCGTCCGCGGATCGAGCTCGACCGTCGGCATTTGAGTCATCGTCAAACCCGGCCGGACGAGACCTACCGATCGCTCTCGATTCGGTCGGGGGTGGATCTGGAGCCCTGCCACTTCCAGTAGTTCCTCTTACATGTGTTAGATAGGAAGCTAACAAGACGGGAGGGCGAAGTCAAGGTCGGTGCGCGATGCGCGCCGGGCAAACTCGCCCCTCCGGTCTGCGTTTACGTGCTTCGGCCGGGCACTGACCCACCGCGAGGTGGTGGCGGCCCGGCCCCGGCCCTCGCCGTGGCGGCGGCCAGTACGCGGAGGCCCGTACAATGCATTTACGCGGCGCTGCACCTACCGTACCGGGCCCGCACCTTCTTCGAGGAGCCTCCAGAGAATGACCGCACCCACCGTCAGGTTCACCGACGAGCGACTGGCCAACGGCTTGCGGCTGATCATCGCCGAGGATCATCTCGCGCCCGTGGTGGCGGTGAACGTCTGGTACGGCGTTGGATCCAAGCACGAGGTCCCGGGCAAGACGGGCTTCGCCCACCTGTTCGAGCACGTCATGTTCCAGGGCTCGCGTCACGTTGCCAAGACCGAGCACATGGGCCTGGTGCAGGCGGCGGGCGGGACGCTGAACGGGACGACCTGGCTCGACCGAACCAACTACTTCGAGACGATGCCGAGCCACCAGCTGGAGCTCGCTCTCTGGCTCGAAGCCGACCGAATGGCGACGCTGCTCGACGCCTTGAACCAGGAGAACCTGGACAACCAGCGAGACGTCGTCAAGAACGAGAAGCGCTCCTCGTACGACAACAGGCCCTACGGCCAGTGGTTCCACAAGCTGCAGGAGCACCTCTTCCCGCCGGAGCATCCATACCACCACCCCACGATCGGGTCGATGGAGGATCTCGACGCGGCCTCGCTCGAGGACGTGGCCGCCTTCTTCCGGACGTACTACGCTCCCAACAATGCGGTCCTGGCGATCGCCGGTGACGCGGACCCGGCCCAGGCCCGGGCCTGGGTGGAGCGCTACTTCGGCGAGATCGCGCCCAATCCGAAGATCCCGCCGCTCGGAGATGTGAGCCTGCCGCCTACGCTCGGCGGCGAGGTCCGCGAGGTGGTCGAAGATCGGGTGCCGCTGCCGCGCCACTACTTCGGCTTTCGGGCGCCGTGCTTCGGCGATCCGCGCTTGGACGCCCTGGAGATCGCGGCCCAGATCCTGGCCGGCGGCAAGGGCAGTCGGCTCAACCGGCGACTCGTGCGCGAGGAGAGGATCGCGCAGGACGTCGCCTTCTTCGCGCTCGGGTTCGTCGGCGGCGCCTCGATAGCGGCGGGTCAGGCGACGGTTCGGCCGGGCGTCGATCCCGGTTTGGTCGAACGGGCCTTCGAGGAGGAGCTCGAACGCCTGGGCCGGGAGCCTGTGACCGACGACGAGCTTGCTCGTGCGCGAGCCCTGATCGAGACGTACGAGCTCGAAGCGCTGCAGCGGGT
>PMIQ01000059.1 GCA_003157175.1 Chloroflexota bacterium | reverse complement strand
AGGCAGATGGCCTTGCCGATGCCACGTGCACCGCCCGTGACGAGAGCGGACTTGCCGGACAGATCGATCATTTCGGACTCCCTTGTTCGGACCGCTCGAGCAGCCACTCCAGGGCCGGCGGGAACGGGTTGACGGGCTCGAGGTAGCCGGGCAGGACGGTGACGTCGCCGGAGCCGATCGCGTTCGCCCGGGCCGAGTTGGCCGGGTCGGCGGTCCATTGCAGCGCGATCGCGCCGGACGTGAGCCCCGCGCCGAAGGCCACGAGCACCAGCCGGTCGCCCGGCTTCACCCTGCCCGCGCCGACGGCCTCCGAAAGGGCCAGCGGCACCGAGGCGGCCGACGTGTTGCCGTAACGGTCGACGTTGACGAAGACGCGCTCCATCGGGAAGTCGAGCGACTTTGCGAGAGCCTCGATGATCCGGATGTTGGCCTGATGCGGGATGACAAGGTCCACGTCGGGCAGGTCGAGCCCGGCCTTCTCGACGGCGCGCAGAGTGGTGGAGCCGAGGGTTCGGACGGCCATCTTGAANNCGCCGGGCGGGCGGCGCCGCCGGCCGGCAGCCAGATGTAGTAGGCGCCTGCCGGTTCGGTCGTCATCTCGATGCCCAGCGTTCCGCCCGGCTCGTCCGAGGCCGAGAGCACGACCGCGCCGGCCGCGTCGCCGAAGAGGATGCACGTCGAGCGGTCGGTCCAGTCGGTGCAGCGGCTGAGCGTCTCCGCGCCGATCACCAGGACGTGCCTGGCCATGCCGCTCGCGATATAGGCGCTGGCGGTGGCGTAGCCGTACACGAAGCCGGAGCAGGCTGCGGCGAGATCCATCGCCGCCGCGCGCTTGTTGCCGATCGCGTCCTTCACGAGGGCCGCCGCGGAGGGCATCGGATAGTCGGGCGTAAGCGTCCCGACCAGGATCAGGTCGATGTCGTTCGGCTGGAGCCCGGCCACGGCGATGGCTCGCAGACCGGCCACGGCGGCCATGCTGGCGGTCGTCTCGCCCGGTCCGGCGATGCGGCGCTCGCAGATCCCAGTGCGGCTGACGATCCACTCGTCCGCGGTTTCGACCATCTTCTCGAGGTCGGCGTTGGTCAGGACCTGACTCGGCGCGTAGGCCCCCCAGCCGGTTACGTGGACCCCGTGCAAGGATCCGGCCGTCACGGTTCCAACTCGATCAGGGGCTGCTTCGCCTTCACCAGCTTGCCGGTCTCGGCCGCCACGCGCACGACCCTGCCGGAGGCGTCGGACTTGATCTCGTTGAACAGCTTCATGGCCTCGATCAGGCCGATGATCTGGCCGACGGCCACCTGCTGGCCGACCGTCACGTACGGCGTCGCGCTCGGCGAGGAGGCGGCGTAGAAAATGCCCGTGAGGGGCGCGCGAACGGTCCTGGCCGCGGAGACGGGGACGGCGGGCTCCGCCCGGGAACCCGCTCCGCCGGGATCGGAGGCAGCGGCCGGAGTGGCGCCCCCAGACGCAGCGGGTGCCGGCGGCAGCGCGGCGGGCTTTCTCAGGATGATGGTGGATTCGCCGGCCCGTACCTCGAGCTCGACCAGATCACTCTTCTCCAGCAGCGAGTTCAGCTTGTCGATCAGGCCCAGCAACGAGACGGTCCCAGCTGACAGGGCGGGAGTCTCGGCTGCCGCCTGCTCGGGCGCGCCGGCCTTGTCGGGCGCGGCGCCGGCACCGGCTGCGGCATCCGCAGGCGTTCCCGGTTTCTTCCCTTGTTCAGCCGTCGTCGCGTGCTCAGCCATCGTCGCGCCCTTTACTCGTGCCAGCGCCGGATGACGATGGCGCTGTTCTGTCCGCCGAAGCCGAAGGAATTGGAAACCGCGACCTCTATCTCGCGCCGGCGCGCCTTGCCCGGAGTCAGGTCGAGCCCCGCGCCCGCTTCGTCGGGCTCCTCGAGGTTGATGGTCGGTGGCACGATGCCGGTGCGGACGCTCATGACCGTGGCGATCGCCTCGATCGCGCCGGCGGCACCGAGAGTGTGCCCGATCATGCTCTTGTTGGCGGTGATGCTAACCTGGCCGGCCCGGTCGCCGAAGAGGGTGCGCATGGCCTCGAGCTCGCGCGGGTCGCCCTCGGGGGTGGAGGTGGCGTGGGCGTTGACCATGGCCACGTCGTCCACGCTCAGGTGAGCCTTCTCCAGCGCGCGGCGGATGGCTCGAACGGCGCCCGCTCCGCCGGGCGCGGGAAGGGTGATGTGCGAGGCGTCGGCCGTGGCGCCGTAGCCCACGATCTCGGCCAGCGGCTCGGCGCCGCGAGCGCGGGCGTGGTCCAGGGATTCCAGGACGACGACGCCGCAGCCCTCGCCGATGACGAAGCCGTCGCGATGCCGGTCGAACGGCCGCGAAGCCCGCTCCGGCTCGTCGTTGCGGGTGGACAGCGCCCGCATCGCCGCAAAACCACCGACCAGCGATTCGTGCATCGTCGCTTCCGCGCCACCGGCCAGCATCACATCGGCGTCGCCGCGCCGGATGATCTCCCAGGCCTCGCCGATCGAGTGGCCGCCGGTGGCGCAGGCGGAGACGACGCCGAAGTTCGGACCCTGCGGGCCGAACGCGATCGCCGTGACGCCCGCCGCCAGGTTTCCAATAGCCATCGGGATCAGGAAGGGCGACATGCGGGAGGGCCCTCGCTCGCCCATCAGCAGGATCTGGTCGGCCAGGGTCTGGATGCCGCCGATGCCGGTCCCGATCACGACCCCGGTCCGTTCCGCCTCTTCGCCCTCCAGTCGAGCCGGGAGCCCGGCCTGGTCCATCGCCTGACGAGCCGCCACGAGCGCGAACTGGACGTGGCGGTCGTTGCGCCGCTGCTCCTTGCGGTCCAGGACGGCGGAGGAATCGAAGCCCTTGACCTCGGCACCGATGCGGGTGGTCAGGCGCGACGGATCGAACTGCGTAATGGTTGCCACGCCCGAGCGGCCGGCCACCAGGCCTTCCCAGGTGGTGGCGACGTCGAGGCCCAGAGCCGTGAGGGCCCCCATGCCCGTGATTACGACCCGGGGTATGGAATTGGAACTCATCGGACAAGCTTCCCCGTGCGGATGGTGGCGGCCCTGTAAACGTCGCCGGGCAGGCCGCGCGCGGAGACCGCGTTCGCCGCCGCCATGACGTCGTAGCCGGTGCGATGGATCTCGGCCTTGACCTTGCCTTCGTCGATCTCGATGAGTGCCCAGCTCGCCGTTGGGTCGCCGTCGAAGACGTAACCGGCGCTGCCGTCGTTGACGAGCGTTCGCCAGCCGATCTCGCGGACTTCCGGCACATGCGTGTGGCCGCAGACGATTACCGAGGCGTCGGTCCTGCCGACGCGGTCGATGGTGACGACCTGATCGAGTTCAGGCGGCAGCCCATCGGTCAGCGATCCTGGAGAAGCGTGGCAGAACAGGACGAGCGTGTCGTCGATCCGCAGGCGGCGCTCCCAGGGCAGGTGACGCAGATAGTCCACTCGCTCGTCGCCGAGCTGATCCCGCGTCCACTCCGTCGCGACGAGGTACGAATCGGGCGCGCCCTCGGTGAACCACGGGAACGCGGCGGTGAAGTCGCCGTCGGTCACGGCCAGATCGGTGTTGCCGCAGATGACGAAGGCGCCGGCCCGCTCCAGCTCGCGGACCAGATCAACGGTCCCGGCGGGGTCCGGGCCGTTGAGGGCGAGGTCGCCGCAGATCGCCACGTAGTCGGGGCGCGCCGCGTCGACGGCCTTGCGGACCTCCTGGAGGGCGGGCAGATTGCCGTGGATGTCTGAAAGGGCGGCGATTCGAACCATCAGCGCAGCGCGCTCTCGGGGGCGATGATGAAGCTCAGGAGAGCTTCGCAGGCGACCTCGCCGTTGACCGTGGCGATGCCCTTGCCGCGGCCGAACTTGCTGCCGAGCCGTTCCATCGTCACCTCGAGGCGGAGTTGATCGCCGGGCGTGACGATGTGCTTGAAACGGCACTCGTCGATCGCGGCGAAGAGCCCGAGGCGATCGCCGAAGCCAGGTTGCTGGGCCACGAAGATACCCATGGTCTGGGCCAGCGCCTCGACCTGGAGGACGCCGGGCATGATCGGCTGACCCTGGAAGTGGCCCTGGAAGAACCACTCAGTCGCAGTCACGGACTTGAGTCCAACGATCCGCTTGGCCTCCGCGTCGTACTCGACGATCCGGTCGACGAGCAGGAACGGCCAGCGATGCGGGATCAGCTGCTCGATCTGCCGAGTGGTCAGGATGGGCGCGTTGCTCGCGGCGCTTTCGGGCATGTAGTGCTCCTGGGGCTGGCGGTTCAGCGGTTGCCGGCGGCGACGAACGGGGCACTGCCGACGCGGTCGAGCAGGTTCGTCGTCACCTTGCCGTCGATGAAGACCTCGTTGGCGAGGATCGCCCGGTGGAGGTCGATGTTGGTGGTCAGGCCGTCCACGAGCAACTCGCGCAGCGCGGCGTCGCCGCGGGCAATCGCCCCGGCCCGATCGGGCGCCCAGACGGAGAGTTTGCCCAGTAGCGAATCGTAGTAGGAGGGCACTTCGTAGCCGGGATAGATATGCGTGTCCATGCGGACGCCCGGTCCGCCGGGGGCGAGGTAGCCAAGCACCTGGCCCGACTGGGGCCGGAAGTCGTTGCCCGGATCCTCGGCCAGGATGCGGAACTCGATGGCATGGCCCGTGGAGACGACGTCGGCCTGCGTCATGCCGAGCGGCTCGCCGGCCG
>PMIQ01000164.1:2901-15645 GCA_003157175.1 Chloroflexota bacterium | reverse complement strand
GGGCCGGTGGAACGTGACGGTGAGATGCGCCCGAACGACCGGGTCCGAGAGGTCGCCGCTGGTCAGGTCGACGGCGGTCGGACAGTCGACGGCGACGATCGGGATGCCGGCGCGCCGCGCTTTGGCGATCAGCTCGACGGCGCTGCGGATCGGTTCGCGAAGCGGCCCGGCGGTGCCGGTCCCGAGCAGCGCGTCCACGACCACGGCCGCCTTCTCGATCCCCTGGGCGAGGATCGCCACGTCCCGGGCCACCGCCANNTGGCGCGCCAGGTGACGTGCCGCCACGAAACCGTCCCCGCCGTTGTTGCCGGGGCCGCACAGGATGAGGATCGGCCCCTTGCCCCAGCGCTCCGTCTCGACGGCGAGGGCACGAGTGGCCGCGGCCACGGCGCAGCCTGCCTGCTCCATGAGACGCGTGCCCGTCACTCCCATCGCCTGGGCTCGTCGGTCGGCACCGCGCATGGCCTCGGCCCCGATCGCGGAGGACTCCATGGAGCGGGACCACCGGGCCGCCAGCTCATCCAGACCCAGAGTGAAGAGAGTGGCGTCGTCCGCGGGGAGCGGCGGTGTCCGCCACGAATCCGCTTCCGCGGACCCGACTGTGGCTTCGGCCGCGGCGGCAGGAGCGGCGGCCGCGTCCGCAGGAGCGGCGTCCGCGCGGCGTTTCGGAGCGGCGCGTCTCGGCGTGGGCATCGTGTGTCTCCCCTCGGCCCTAGCCGGTGTTCTGCAGGCCGGCCGCGACGCCGTTGACGGTGAGCTGCACGAGTGTGGCCACGCGGTCGTGNNTGCGACAGCGGGTCGATGTACGGCCGGCGCAGCCGGATCGAGCGTCGGACCGCCGGATCGGTCTCGAGCAGCTCCTGGTGGCCGGTCACCCTGGCCAGCTCCTCGACCGAGAGCGCGTGCTCGGCCCGGATGCGGTCCCACAGCCGCTTCCCGGTCGGCGTGTCGGCGAGCGCGGCGTAGAGGCTCGAGATCTGCGGCTCGGACCGATACAGGATGAGCTCGGCGTTGTCGAAGGCACTCGAGAGGAACGGCCAATCACGATAGAGCGTGGCCAGTTTCTCCGTGGACCTGGTGCCGTGGGTCCGCCGGTGCGCTTTGAGAGCGGAGCCGAGGCCGTACCAGGCCGGCAGCCCGATCCGCGCCTGCGACCACGAGAAGACCCACGGAATCGCCCGCAGCGATTCGATGCCCGGCGCCGGTGTAGTCGGCTCAATGACCCAGGCCGGCTGGGAGAGCCGCCGCGGCGGCTCGACGCTGCCGCGGCGCGCCGGTCGCGACCCCAGGGCCATCGCCGAAAGCTCCATCACGGGCGTCGCGGCCCGGAAGAACTCCGGGAACCCAGGCTCGTCGTACACCAGCGAGCGATAGGCATCGCGGGCGCGGGCGGCCAGCTCGTCCATGAGCGCCTTGCCGCGGCCGTCCACCTCGGCCACGCAGTCGTCGTGCTCGGGAGTCGACGCGATGATCGCCGCGCTGGCAACCAGCTCCAGGTGGTGCTCGGCGAGGGCGGGGTTGGAGTAGTTAGCCGCGACCGTCTCGCCCTGCTCGGTCATCTTGAAGCGGCCGTCGATCGAGCGCGGGGCCTGCGCCAGGATGGCCCGGTTCGTGGGGCCGCCGCCGCGGCCGATGGCGCCGCCTCGACCGTGGAAGAGGGTCAGCTCGATACCGTTGCGGCGAGCCACGTCGGCCAGGCGCGATTGGGCCCGGTAGAGCATCCACACTGCCGCGAGGAAGCCCGACTCCTTGTTCGAGTCGGAGTAGCCGAGCATGACTTCCTGACGGTTGCCCCGCGATTCCAGGTGATGCCGGTAATCCGGGTTGGCCAGAAGCTGCTCAAGGACCTCGCCGCAGCTCTCGAGTGCGTCCGCCGATTCGAAGAGCGGCACGACATCTAGGTTGGCCTGGCCGCGAACGAAGCCAGCCGTGGCCACCGTCGGGACGATTCCGCTGGCCGCCATGTCGGCCAGCTGGAGGACGGCCATGACGTCGTCCGCGGTTCGGGCGAAGCTGACCACGTAGCGGTGGCAGGCGTCCTCGCCGAACCGCCGCTGGATCGCGGCCACGGCGCGGAAAGTGGCCAGGACCTCGCCCGGAGAGATGCCGGGGACCAGCTCGCGGGCCAGATCGGGCGAGTTCATGCCACGGCTGTGGAGGAGCGCGTGAAGCGCCGCCGCATGGACTTCGGAGTGCTGGCGGATCTCGAGCGTGGCGAGATGGAAGCCGAACGTCTCGACCTGCCAGCGGAAGTCCTGGATCTCGCCGTAGGCGACGCGCGGCAGTCCGTCGGCGACCAGCCAGGCCTGGATCTCGGCCAGCTCTTCGATCAGCTGCTCAGTGGTCTCGTAGTGCCCGGCCACCGATCCCGCTTCTTCGGTGAGGTACCAGCGAGTGCGCCGCAACCGTTCGGCGATCGCGCCCATGCGGCGTCGATACGGCTCGTCGGGGAAGCGGCGCGCCAGATCGCGCATCGTCTCGGGCAGTTCCTCGGCGTCGCGCGCCAGCCGATTCTCGAACTCGGAGTGGATCCCCTCGCGTGAGATCTGAACCGAGAGCGTCGAGAGGAGCCTTGTCGCGACCGCCTCGTAGCCGCGCAGGACGTGGTCGGCATGGATGCGCGGCACCTGGCGAGTCAGCTCCGCGGTGACCGCCGGATTGCCGTCGCGATCGCCCCCGATCCACGAGCCCCAGCGCAAGAAGGCCGATGCTCGCGGCGGCCGCGTCCCGCTCAGTCCGGCGTCGCCGGCGAGCCCACCGGCGCGGTTCCCGCGGCCTCCGATCCTGGCTCGGTCCATCGCGCGATCGAAGGCCCTGTAAATGCGCGGCACGGCCCGGAAGAGCGTTTCGTCGAAGAAGGCCAGGGCTGTCCGGACCTCGTCGATCGGGGTCGGGGCGGTCTTCCGCACCGAAGAGGTCCGCCACAGCAGGCTGATCTCCTCGCGCAGCTTGCTCTTGATCTCGGCCTCGTCCTCGGCGCCAAGCCGAGGATCGTCGAGCTGTTCGAGAAGCCGGTAGCAGCGCCGCAGCGCGGTCAGCATCGTGCGCCGGCGGGCTTCAGTGGGATGGGCGGTCAGTACCGGCGTGATACGCAACCGCCGCAGCAGCTCCTCGATCCGATCGGTCGACCAGTCGCGCTCGCGGAGCCAGTCGATCGCCGCATCCGGGGAGCCTTCGTCGGGCCTGGCCGACCTCTGGGCTCGATTGAGCTGACGAACCTGGTCGCGCTCCTCGCACAGATTGACGAGCTGGAAATACAGGCTGAATGCGTTGGCCAGCGCCTCGGCCTCGTCGATGGCAAGCGACTCCAGCTCGGTCGCGAGTGCTTCGTGGGCTCCCTCGTCGCCTGCCTCGCGGAAAGCGATCGAGCGAAGGCGGCTCCGTTCGACCAGCTCGAGCAGCTGCGGGCCGCCCTGCTCCGCGATCACCTGGCCCAGCAGCGCGCCGAGGAGCTTCACCTCCCGCGAAAGCGGATCGGCGGTGCCGCCCGTACCAACGGCCCTGGGCTCGGCATGCACGGCGGCGTTCATCGCGGCGGTGTCGCTCGCGGCGCGGGCCCTCGGTTGAGTTGGGGATCGGCGATTGACGGGCATGTCCCGGGAGCATACAGCGACGGACGATTCTGCCGACCGCAGGGACGACGGCCTGGCCGCGGCGGCGACCCCGAGCGCCGGCTCCAGACGCCACCAACGCCCGGCCGGCTACCCGCCGCGGTGCTCGCGGACCGGCCAGCCCTCGCCGGCCGGCGATCCCCGGCGCCCGTCCGTCGGATATGGGCAGGTGGCGCAGGCTAATCGGCTGTTTCCGATGGTACGAACGAGGGACCAAGGTTTCTGCGTAAGGAACGACACCTAGGGCAGTAGAGACCCGCCCGCTTGGGTGCTCGGAGGCGAAATGGACCGCAGCCGAGGTCACAGGATCGTGGTCGCGCGCACCAGCGGCTCCAATTTGGGCCGATCCTGCGCGCACGAGGGCCATCCGCGCGCTAACATCCCGGCGTGGCCATCGAGACGCCGCTCCCTCCAACTAACGCCGCCGACGATCGTCCGGTCTGGGCGTCGCTCACCGTCCTGTACGACGGTGGTTGCAGCGTGTGCAGCGAAACGATCCGGCATCTGCGCCGCTGGGACCGCGACGGCCGAATGGAGTTCCTGCCCCTCGCCATGGCCGCGACCTCGGGCCGCCCGATCCTGGAGGGACTCGCGTCCGAAGGGCATCTCGCCGACGCGATCCACGTCGTCAACGAGTCGACGGGCCAGGTGGTGACCGGCGGCCATGCGGCACTGGCTCTCCTCGATGCCCTGCCCGGCGGCTGGCTGCTCCGACCCTGGGCCGCGTTGCCGCCGACGGCCCTCGCCGCCGATGCGGTGTATCGGGTCGCCAGCCGGCACCGAGATTGCCTGGCGTGGCTGATGGGCATGCGTAACGAGGTGAGCTGCCCGGTTGCCCCCGCGGTCGAGGCACTAGACCCGGACCGCTGACGGTTCTCGAGGAAGCCGAGGATCGCCTCCTCGCCGCGAGCCGTCGCCGCGAGCCGTCGTCGCGAGCCGCGGCCGCCAGCCGCCCGGCCGCCAGCCGCCCCCGCCGCGATGGGTAGGTTCGGTCGGGCCGTTGGTACTGCCTCTGCGTGACGGCCACCGGGTCACTCGGCGGGATCCGCTCTATAGGATCCGGGGATCATGACGAGCGTCCCCAGCCACGTCACGCCCCTCAAGCTCGTGCAGCACGCCTCGCTGAACCTGGCAGCCTGCCCGCCGGCGGCGCTGGTCGACCCCGGCTGGCTCGGGACGCCGGTGGCCTCGGCGACGACCGGCACGCGGCGCTATCTGACGGATCTGAGTCTCCCGGTCCGGGACCGCAGCCCGCAGCTCACCTTCAAGAAGGCCGCCTATGTGGACATGGGCGAGGCTCGATCCACCGCGGATGGCTGTGAGCTGGAGATCAGCTGGCAGTCGTCCTCGCTCGCGCCGCTCTTCCCCGTGTTTGCCGGCCGGCTCAAGGTGACATCGACGGCCATCACGCTGGAGGGGTTCTACGCCCCGCCCGGCGGCGAGTTCGGCGCCGTGCTGGACCGCGCCTTCCTGAACATCGCTGCTCGCGGCACGGCCCGTTGGTTCCTCGAGAGGGCGGCTGCGGCCCTTTCTGCTGTCGCGCCGGAAGTGCCGGAGACGCGGGCCGCCGGCTCTCCAGCCGCCTCGCTGCCGGGCTCGGTCGCGGGCTCCACCACGAGCTCGACCGCGGGAACCGCCGCCCCGATGTCCGGGCCGGGCAGCTCCCCCACACTCCGCGGCCAGGCCACTCCGTAGGGGCCGCCGTCTGCTTCATCCGCGTCCGCAAAGGCGTCGACCCGCCCGCCAGCCTTGAGCTACTCGTTGCGGCGCTATCCAACGGGCCGTGTCTCACCTGACGCCACTCAGGGACCGCCGGCCGCAACTGCATGGTCGGCGCAGATTGCAGGAATCTTGCGGGAATGGAACGCCTCGTATATGGAATCGCAACCCCCCTCGGAGTATCGTGGCGTTCCGCTCTGGTTGTACCCAGCGCCAACCCCCGAAGGAAGTAGGGTTCCGTGCCTGAACCAACCGCCATCGAGGGGGTCTTGCGAGCTCTGGTCGAGGCTATGGAGGCCAAAGAGGCCGCCGAGCCGGACCTCCCTGAGTGGGAGGCAAACGCCCGGATTCGAGCCGCCGAAAACAGCCTCCTGCGACTCTATCGCGAGTCGGGCCACGATCACCCTCACCGCGTGGCAATCGAGATCGAAGTCGCTCACTCATGCGTGGGCCCCACCGCGGTCGAGGTCGCCTGACACCCCGCGGCCGCCTCACGCAGCCGTCGCTTCGGTCGCAACCGCCTCGAGATCCACTCCGGCCCGCCGGCGGACACGGTTGTCCCGCTCGACCAGCAGCGAGCCGCCGGCTAGACCCGGATCTGGTGCTCGAGCGCTAGATCGGCAGCAGCGCCGCGACGATCGCCACGACGGCGCCGATCGCCAGAGCGGCCACGCCGATGCGGATCGACTTGGCCAGATCGCGTGCCCTGGCCTGCGGCTCGGCCACCTCGGACACGGTCCCCAGCGGCCCGAAGTTGTAGACGCCTCGGGACCCAAAGCCGGCGCAGAAGTGGAACCACGCNNTGCAAGTAACCTGAAGCCGAAGCGCCCGCGGGAAGCACGATGATCAGCCTCGTCCAATGCGGCGCCCCGGTCGCAACCAGCGCCACGAAGGCGGCGACGCTGACGATGAGTCCGAGGTGGCCGGCCATCCGACGGCGGGCGATCTCGGCCGGACCGATGTTGCACACGCCGGGGCTGTAATCGACGACATTGAGCGGGCCCAGGCCCGCGGTGTTGGACATCGTTGATACCTCAACTACTTGAGCAAGGATCGTACCGCCGATTCCCGCGCGCGGCCCGCGGCAGCAACCCGGGGCCGGCCCGCGCGACAATTCTCGGCCACCGGCGCCGATGCTTGGTCGGTGCGCTGGAGTTGGGGGTAGATTGCTGCCCTGGGCCCCGCGCCGGACCCTCCAGGGGTCCTTTCGGGTGATCTTGACCCGTACAATCGAGGAGCGATACTTGTGGCCGGCTGGGCCGACTATTCTGATAGGTGGGTTACCGNNCTGGCGCTCCAGACCGGAGAACTCCGCAAGTCCGAAGCCGCCGACCTGCTGCGCCTGGTCGATCGACTGGAAGCCGTGTCTACCGGTTTCCCCACGCGTAGTGCGTCCGCCAACCAGTAGCGCTTCGCGCGTCCGCCTCGGCAACCCGGCACCCGCTACCATCCCGGCATGACCACGGCGGATCTACTTGGAACATTGCGCGCCTCCGCTGAGCGCGAGTTGCGCGGGGATATCCTGCCGTATTGGGCGACCAGGGCCGTCGATCGGGAGCAGGGTGGCTTCTTTGGAGCCATCTCCGTCGACGGGCATCCGGACGCGAGCGCCGGCAAGGGCGGCGTGCTCAACGCCCGCATCCTCTGGACCTTCTCGGCCGCATTTCGGCGCTGGCCCGAGCCTCTCTATCGTGAGATGGCGGACCGGGCGTTCGAATACCTCCTCGCGCATTTCTGGGACCCGGAGCATTCGGGCCTGTACTGGGAGGTGGACCACCTCGGCCGAATGCTGCAGGCTCGAAAGCAGACCTACGGCCAGGCCTTCGGCGTGTATGGGCTGGCCGAGTATTTCCGGGCAACGGGTGTGCGCGCCGCGCTCGATCGAGCCATGCGGCTCTTCGAGGACATCGAGGCTCGCGCGCTCGACCCCGCGAACGGCGGCTACTGGGAGGCGCGCGGGCGCGACTGGCAGCCGATCGACGACATCCGGCTATCCGACGTGGACCTGAACGCGCCCTTCTCGATGAACAACCACCTTCATGTGCTCGAGGCCTACACGACGCTCGCTCTCGTCTGCGAGGATCCGCGACCGCGGGCGCGGCTGCGGGCAGTGCTCGAGCTGGTGCTGGACCGCATCTTCGACGCGCAGAGCGGACATCTGATCCTCTTCTTCGATGAGCACTGGCGGTCGATGTCGGGGGCCATCTCGTACGGCCACGACATCGAGGCGAGCTGGCTGATCTGCGAAGCGGCCGGCGTGGTGGGAGACCCGGCCCTCGCGGCCCGAGCGCAGGCGGCTGCCGTCAAGATGGCGGACGCCGTCCTGGCGGCCGGCTACGACGCCGAGCTGGGCGGCGTGTACAAGGACAGGACGGCGGACGGCCACCTCGAGACGGACAAGGAATGGTGGCCGCAGGCAGAAGCGGTGGTCGGGTACCTCAATGCGTACCGCATCTCGGGCCGAGAGAAGCACCTCGCGGCCGCCATCAAGACGTGGGACTTCATCGACGCCTTCGTGATCGACCACCGCGACGGCGAGTGGTACGCCCGCGTCAGCCGCGAGGGCGTTCCCCTCCCGGGCCTGACCAAGGTCGACTTCTGGAAATGCCCCTACCACGACGCTCGGGCGATGCTCGAGATCATGGACCGGACACAACAGCTGGAGCTGGCCGGCTTGCCCTGAGCCGCCATCGTCCGAGCCGTCGTGGAGGCCGGCGATTTCGTTCCTCGAGCCGGATGCGGCGCGCGGAGGACCCCCGGGCCGGCGGCAGGACGCGCAGAATTGGCGCACCCTGCCGAAACCGTTCACGCCCGAGCGCCTGGCCCGCAAGGTTCGAGAAGTCCCGGACGCCCCGCGCGGCTGAACGCGGCGCGACGATAGAAGGCCGGAACCTTGGTCCGGCCGCCGAACCGGGTCTGCCGATCAGCCCTTGATCGCTCCGCTGATATCGCCGCCCTGCAGGAACATCCGCTGGAAGATCAAGAACATGATGATCGGAATGATCGACGCGATCAGCAGGGCCGCAAGGAAGATATCGAGCTCAGTGGTGGGTTGGAGCGTCGGCAGTCGAACCGAGAGCGGCTGGATGTTGGGGTCCGGCAGCACCAGCAGCGGCCAAAGGTAGTCCTTCCACGTCCCGATCACGGCAAAGACCGACACCACGCCGATGATCGGGCGTGACATCGGAAGGATTATCGACCAGAACAACCGGAACGGACCGGCGCCATCGACCTGAGCGGCCTCGATGATCTCGCGAGGCAGGTTGTCGAAGAAGCGCTTGACGAGCAGGACGTTGAAGGCGCTCGCACCCGCCGGCAGCCACACCGCCCAGTACGTGTCGATCATCCTGATGTGCACCACGGGCATGTCGACCACGGTCAGGTAGAGCGGGACGAGCAAGACGATCGAGGGGACGAACAGGGTGGCCAGCACCAGTCCCGTCAGAACGCGGGAGAACCTCGGCTTGAGGACTGAGAGCGCGTAGCCGCCGGTCGTCGCGACCACTATCTGGACGATCCAGGATCCGACCGCGATCCAGACGGTGTTGAGGAAGTAGCGGTCGATGTGGGTCCTGGTCCAGGCCGTGGCGAGAAAGGACAGGTCGAAGCCGTGGGGCCAGAGCGCCATCGGCGTTCGGAGCGTGTCCTGGGTCGGCGTGATGGCCGACTTGGCAAGCCACAGGATCGGCCCCAATCCAAGGAGAAGGAGGAGGATCAGGGTTGCGCCCTGAATGAGACGGAGCGCCCAACGTGTCCGCGGGCGGCGCCAGTCTGCGATTGAAACGATCCCGCGAGGGTTGTTCTGGACGCTCGCTCGGCGCCGGGTCAGAAGTCGCGACTTCATGATGAGGTGCTCCACGACCGGGTGAGCCGGAAATAGACCGCCGTGAACACTCCAAGAAAGACGGCCAGCATGATGCTGAGCGCGGCGGCCATGCCGTAGTCGCCACCGAGGCTGTTCTGGAAGGCGTAGTGGTAGATGAGGAGCAGCACGGTCATGGTCGAATTGGCCGGGCCGCCTCCGGTGAAGAGGAAGGGCTCGGTGAAGAGCTGGGCCGTGGCGATCAGCTGGAGGATCAGGGTGATGAACAGGATCCCCCGCAACTGCGGCAGGGTCACGTGCCAGATCTTCTGCCAGATGGAGGCGCCGTCGACTTCGGCGGCGTCGTAGAGCTCCCTCGGGACGCTGAGGAGGGCGGCGAGGTAGATGATCACCGTTCCTCCGGCGGCGGCCCAGGTCGCCTCGAGCACTATCGAAGGCATCGCGGTGCCCGCGTCCTGAAGCCACGGGAAGGGCCCGAGGCCCACCCAGCTGAGGATCGTGTTGAAGACTCCGTTGGAGCTGGCGTCGTAGAAGAACCTCCACAGGAGCACCGACACGACCGGCGGAATGACCACCGGCAGATATGCCAGAGCGCTGTACAAGCCCTTGAACCGCCGCGTCTCACTCATGATCACGGCCAGCACCAGCGGGATCGGATAGCCGAAGATCAGCGCCAGAAGGGCGAAGTACGCCGTGTTGGCCACGGCCTTACCGAACAGCGGGTCGGCCAGCACGTTGGCGAAGTTGTCGAGGCCGACGAAGGTGGGGGTCGAGACGAGGTTCGTTTCCTGGACGCTCATCACGAACGACCGCAGGATCGGGAACCACGAGAAGACACCGAAGATCAGAAGCAACGGCAGCAGGAAGACAAAGGTGCTCAGGCCGTCTCTGCTGACCCAGGTCAGCGGACCACGGCGCCTGCGCGCGCCTCTCGCTGCTACTGGCGGTGCAGCCGGTGAGCCCATTGCCTGAATGTCTGCCTTTCTGCGCCTCAGCTACGGCAGCGAGCCGCGCCGAGAGTGTGGTCAAAACGAACGTTCGGTGGGAGCCCGGGATGCAATCGGGCTCCCACCGATGGTCTTCGGCTAGCCCTTGGCAATCACAGACTGGATCTGCTTGTTCGCCGCGAGGAGGAGCGCGTCGATGTCGGCATTCTTGTCTGTCAGCACTGCTTGCACGACCGGGTCGAGAGCCGCGTAGAGATCCTGGGTGTTGACGGCAGGCTCGTTGACGAGCTGCTCGTTGAAGATCTTGCTGGTGAAGTTGGTCATCTGGTCCGTTGGGACGTTGATGTAGTCCTTGATCCAGACCTGTGACTGATCGTAGGTCGCCTTGTCGAAGATCGGCAGGGCGGGCACACCGACCGGCTGCTTGTTGTCCTTGAGCGCCTGGGCGTCGGCCACGGCGCCTTCCTGGGTCAGCAGCTTGTTCATGTAGTAGAAGTCGATCCAATCGACCGCAGCGTCACGCTGGTCTTCGGTAGTGACGACGTTTACGGCCGCCAGGGTGCCGCCGCCGAGGACTCCGGCATTCGGGTCGCTGGCCAGCGGAATTACGGTGATCCCGTAGTCGGCCGAATTGAGGTTGTCGTTCTGGACCATGGTGGTGTAGAGGTCAGAACCGCCTGTGAACATGCCGATCTGGCCGGCGGTGAAGGCCTGGTTGATGGAGCCCCAGTTGTAGTCGAACGTTGAGCCCATCGAGTTGTCGTCCCAGCGGAGGGAATGCAGGTACGCGAGGGCTGCCTTGGTGGCGGAGTTGTCGACGGTGGCGGTGACTTTGCCGTCGGAGCCGACGGTCTCCATGCGCCCACCGAGCGAGTAGGTCATCGTGGCCAGCTGCCAGCCACCGGTATTCTGCGTGGCCATCTCGGCGAAGCCGGCGACATGGTCCTTGGCGGAGATGATCTTGGCGTCGGCCTTGACTTCGTCCCACGTCGTGGGTGGATTGTTCGGATCGAGGCCGGCCTGAGTAAACAGGGTGCGGTTGTAGGTCAGGCACATGCCGTACGCCTGGGTCGGGACTGCCCAGATCTTGCCGTCGGCGTCCTGCCCGTTCACGAGAACGCTCTTGTTGAACTTGTCGACATACGGCAGAGCCCGGACGCGGGCGTCGATGTTGACGATCTGATGCTGCTGGATCAGGCCCTTGCCGTCAGTGAAGGGGATCGTGAAGACGATCGGCAGTGTGCCGGCCGCGAGAGCGGCAGTGAAGGTCGGGGCGGTCCAGTTGTACTCCTGGGGTTCCGCGGTGATCCACGGGTACTTCGCTTCGAACTCGCTGATCTGGAGATTCAGCGCGTCGCTAGCATCCTGCGTGGCGCCCGGCCGGAGCGCGCCGACGGTGATGGTCACCGGCTTGTGGGCGGCGGTAGTCGGAGCGGCGGTCGCGCCCGGGGCCTGGGTACCGGCAGCGGCGGTGCTTGGACTGGGAGTGTTGGTCGCGGAGCAGGCAGTGACCGCGACGGTGGTCAAAGCGACCATCGCCAGCGCCCTAAACCTGCTTTGAGGCTTGATCGTCATTTCCTCACTCACTTCGATGTGTCGAACGGACTGGCTCTTTGCCTGAGTTGCGAGCCCCCTGAATAGCGATGTTTGGACCATCACTCCATCCTCATTTTCCTCCCTCTGTCGGGCACCGGATGGTGCGATCCTGGGTTTGGTCTTGGTCGAAACGAAGCCATGCGCTGGCGTCCGACGGCAGGCGGCCTTCCGTCAGATCTGCGCTGGCGAGGAGCAGCGAGCAACCGCTGGGCAGCTCGATCGGATGGCTGGAGAAGTTCGTGACGCACACGAATCGCTCGCCCCTGGCGAAGCTGAGGACGTCGTCCGCCGAAGCCAGCCAGCGCAAGTTACCCTCGACAAGATCCGTGTTTTCCCGCCGGATCCCCAGCATCGATCGATACAGGCTGAGCATCGAGCGCGGGTCCTTCTGCTCCGCTTCGACGGTCAGCTCCGTCCACCGTCCCGGCTGCCGCAGCCAGGGCTCGGCCGTGGCGCCGGCAGGGCTGAAGCCGAAGGGAGGGCGCGTCCCGGACCACGGCAAGGGAACGCGGCAGCCGTCGCGGCCGGGGTCGGCGCCGCCGGAGCGCAGGTACATCGGGTCCTGCAGCTGGTGCGCGGGTAGATCCTGGACCTCGTCGAGGCCGAGCTCTTCGCCCTGGTAGATGTACAGAGAGCCCGGCAGGGCGGCGCACAGCAGTGCAGCCGCTCTCGCTCGTTTGCGACCTAGCTCGAGGTCGGTCGGAGTGCCGTGTCGTTTCGTGGCGAAGGCAAACGAGGAGTCCTCCTGGCCGTACCTCGTCACCGGTCGCGTGACGTCGTGGTTCGAGAGCACCCAGGTGGCCGGGGCGCCCACTGGAGCGTGAGCGGCCAGCGTGCTGTCGATCGATTCCTTCAGGCTCGCCGCATCCCACGGCCGAGCCAGGAAATCGAAGTTGAAGGCCGTGTGGAGTTCGTCCGGGCGGAGGTACTTGGCGAAGCGCTCGATATCTGGAAGCCAGATCTCCCCTACCAGAATCCGATTGTCCGAGTACGAGTCGGCCACTCCACGCCAGCCGCGGTAGATGTCGTGCAACTCGTCGCGATCGGT
>PMIQ01000164.1:0-2886 GCA_003157175.1 Chloroflexota bacterium | reverse complement strand
CCGGGTTCTGCGTGCGCGTCCAGGTGGGGCCCGAGAAGTTGGACACCCACTCATTCGGCATCTCGTCGCCGTCCCGGCCACGGCCGGGGCGGAACCAGAACCGAGCCCGTTCCGGCGATCCGGGGGCCGAGGCGAGAGCTGCCTGGAACCAGGGATGCTGGTCCGAAACGTGGTTGGGGACGATGTCGACGATGGTCCGGATGCCCAAGTCCCGGGCTTCCGCGATCAGCCGTTCCGCCTCGGCGAGCGACCCGAAGGCCGGGTCAATGGCTCGATAGTCGGCGACATCGTATCCACCGTCGGCAAGCGGCGACAGGTACCAGGGCGTGAACCAGATGGCGTCCACGCCGAGCTCCAAAAGATACCGAAGCCGCGACCGTACACCGGCCAGGTCGCCGATGCCGTCACCGTTGCCGTCCGCGAAGCTCCGGATGTACACCTGGTAGATGACCGCCCGGCGCCACCACTGCGCGTCGGCGTCGGCGGACCCAGATCCCTCCTGCGGGCCCGCCGTACGGCGTCGTGATTCTGCGGCTGCGAGGACCCCGTCTGTCACTTCGACTCTGCTCCGGTCGGGCGGCCGGTGTCTCACTCGAGGGCACCTGGATTCCGCTGGGCGCAAAGTACACTATTGGACGAAGTAACGCAAGATCTTTACAACACCCCTTTTTGTTGTGCGCAGTTCGGCCGCAACTAGTGAACGATTAGCAGAGACTGGCGTCCGTCGGGGCACGCCGGAAGGCCGGACAATGAGTTGGGGGATCGGGCAGGGCGGCCGGGCAAAGCGGTCGGGCGAGGGCCGCGAGCAGCCCCGCACCACCTGCCGGTATCGAGATTGCGACCGGGCACGACGCGCCGCCTGGACACGGCGGCGGAACCCCTCAGCGCGGCGTTGTCGGCGCGGCTGGAGGAGCCGTGGAGCCCCGCACGACCAGCTCGGGCTCGAAGAGCAGTTCGTCGGCAGCCATTCCGGATCCGGCGATCTGGCCGACGAGAAGCTCGATGATCATTCGGCACATCGGCTCGATCGGCTGACGCACCGTGGTTAGCGGCGGGTCGATCGAATTCATCAAGGCCGAGTCGTCGAACCCTACGACCGAGACGTCCCGGGGCACGCTCAGGCCGGCCCGCCGGGCGGCGCGAATGGCACCCAGCGCCATCGGGTCGCTGGCGCACACGATCCCGGTGACACCCGCTTCCAGCAGCCGCACAGCGGACGCCTGGGCGCCTTCGAGCGAGTAGTGCGAGTGCGCTATCTGGTCTGGGCCAAGCGTGATTCCCGCTCTTTCGGCTACCACTCGAGCGGCCGCGAGCTTGCGCTGCGACGGGACGTGGTCCTGCGGACCGATGAGGATCCCGATGCGAGTGTGGCCGAGCGACAGCAGATGGCCCATGGCCTGCTCTATCGCGACCGAGTCGTCGCACGAGACGCAAGGGAAGCCCAGACCCTTTATGGCGGCATTGACGAGCACCGTGGGCAGGCGCCTCTGTGCCAGACGGGCGTAGTGCTCGTGCGGNNGTGAAGCCTCGCTGCGCGAGCGCCGCGCCGACGACCTCGGCGAACGCAGGGAAGATCGGGTTCTGCAACTCCGGCAGCACCAGCCCCACGAGCCTGGCGCGCTCGCCACGCAGCTTCGTGGGTCGTTCGTAGCCCAGCACGTCAAGGGCGGTGAGGACCGCCTGCCGTGTCGGTTCGGAGACTCCGGGCTTCTCGTTGAGGACGCGGCTGACCGTGGCCTCGCTGACGCCTACTTTCCGAGCTACTTCTGCAAGTCGTTTCGACATGACGCAATTCTACGCAAAAACCAGCCAGGCATTGCAAGCGCTGTGCGCGCCCGCGCCAAGGATCCCAGCGGTGAGACACTAGCCCACAGCTTGACTGAGTTCGATGAGCGTCGGAGGTACGAGATGGCCGCCACACGGGTCGGGATAATCGGGGCCGGCTGGATCGTGAAAGTGCACCTGGGCGTCCTCTCGGGCTTCGACGACGTCGAGGTGGTCGGGATCGCCTCACGCAATCCGGATTCGGCGGGGCCGCTGGCCGAAGCCGCCGGAGCGCGCGTCTATCCGGACTATCGGTCGATGCTCGACGCGGCGGAGCTCGATGCGGTCTTCGTCTGCCTGCCACCTTACGCGGCCTGCGAGCCGGCGCTGGCCGTCGTGGATCGCGGCATCGCCCTGTTCGCCGAGAAGCCGCTCGGCGTCGACGAAGACCAGCCGGCACGGATCGCGAAGTCGATCCACGACAAGGGCGTCGTGTCGTGTGTCGGCTACCAGTGGCGCTACCTGGAGGTCGTCGATCGGGCCCGCGAGCTGCTCGAAGGCCGCCCGCCCCAGCTCGTCGTCGGCTCCTGGCTGGGCGAGACGCCCGGCGCGAAGTGGTGGATTCGAAAAGACCAATCGGGCGGTCAGATACTCGAGCAGGCGACGCACATCTTCGATCTGGCGCGATACCTGGCGGGCGAGATGGAGCCCACGGCCGCCGCCGGCCGCCGAGTCCCGCGGCCGGCCTACCCCGAGAGCGACATCCTCGACGTCACCGAGACCGCCGTGCGCTTCGCGTCGGGCGCCATCGGCTCGTTCTCGACCACGTCTCTGCTCGCCGGCCCGCACCGTGTCGGGCTCGACATCGTCTCCGACGGCCTCGGCCTCACATTGGAGATACTCGAACCGCGGCTCGTGGTGCGGCTGGGCAAGGAGACCACCACGATTGCGCCGCCGTCGCAGTTCGAGACGCCCTATCAACTCCAGAACCGCGCGTTCATCGACGCGGTTCAGGGCAAGCCAAACCGGATCCGCTCGTCGTACGACGATGCCCTCCTGACGCACCACGTGACGCTCGCGGCTTCACGCCTCGCGAATGAGGCGGCCTCGAGCTGAGCACGT
>PMIQ01000216.1 GCA_003157175.1 Chloroflexota bacterium | reverse complement strand
GCGGCTCAGGCCGCGGGCGACGTTGTACTCGCCGCCACCCTCCCAGGCCCGGAACGTCCGAGCGCGACTGATGCGGTCTTCCCCGGGGTCGAGCCGCAGCATCACCTCGCCCAGCGCGACGCAGTCCCAGCGCGCCCCGTCGGCGGGCGCGATCTCGAGGACGCTCACCGCACACCTCCTGCGCCCGCTCTGACCCGCCGCACGATCTCGACCACGGCGGCCGCCCGCGCCGAAATCTCCTCGAACCGTCCCGCCGCGATGTCGGCGCGGGGCGCCAGCCAGCTGCCACCGCAGGCGAGGACCGGCTCGAAGGCTAGATAGCCGGGCAGAGTCTCGGCCGTGATGCCCCCGGTTGGAGCCCAGGTCATCGCCGGGTACGGGGCGGCGAGCGCACGCAGGTAGCGAAGGCCGCCGATCGGCTCGATGGGGAAGAGCTTCACGGCCGCGAGCCCGAGCGAGAGCGCCGCCTCGACCTCGCTCGGGGTCAAGACGCCCGGCATCATCGGGAGTCCGATCCGCCGCGCGTGCTCCACGAGGGCGCGGTTGAGGCCCGGCGCGACGAGCATCTTCACACCGGCGTCGAGCGCGATGTCGGCCTGGCGAGTCGACGTGACGGTGCCGGCGATGAGGAAGACTCGCGGCGCGGCGCGCGCGATCAGGCGGAGGGCGTTGGCGGCCGCCTCCGTCCTGAAAGTCACCTCGACGATCGGCAGGCCACCGGCTTCGAGCGCCTGAGCCAGGGCGACGGCACGTTCGTCGTCCTCGATCTCCACCACGGGGATGACGCCGGCGGCGCGGAGTCGATCGAGGACGCCGGCCGGCACGCTCCCGGAGCTCTGGAACGCGGTCATCGGCGTTCGTCCTCTCCTCGGTAGACGAGCGACGGGATAGACGCGTCGTCCGGGTCCGCCCACTCCTCGTTGGGGACGCGCGCGTACCAGCCGGGGCGGCCGGGATCGCGATCGTACGGGTAGCCGCCGAGCTCGTCGTACAGCCGCTTGTAGCGCGCGACCCGTTCCGGGTTCAGGCGGACGCCGAGGCCCGGCCCGTCCGGCACGGCAATCGCGCCGTCGCGATATTCGAGCTTGCCGCCCTCGATGACGTCGTCGGTGAGCTGGTGGTAGTGGGCGTCGGCTGCGAACTGCATCGTCGGCAGCACCGCCCCGAAGTGGAGCATCGTCGCCAGCTGGATGCCGAGCTCGCCCGACGAGTGGACGCCGATCCCGAGCTGGAACGTCTCGCACACGGCGGCCGCCTTGAGCACGGGGCGGATCCCGCCCCAGAATGTCGTGTCGAGCAGGATGACGTCCACCGCCGGGTCGCGGACGTTGGCCGCGAGCTGCTCGAGGTTCGTGACGACGGTGTTGGTCGCAATCGGCAGACCGACGGCCTGGCGGACCTGGCGCAGGCCGTTCATCCCCCACGTGGGATCCTCGTAGTAGTCGTTGCGGAGGTCCTTTATGGCATGGCCGACGCGAATGGCGTCCCGCACGCTGTACGAGGCGTTCGGGTCGATTCTGAGGGCGTCGTTCGGGAACGCCTCGGCCAGGGCGAGGAAGCAGCGGAGCTCGTAGTCCGGCGGGAAGACGCCCGCTTTGAGTTTGTGCGACCCGAAGCCGAAGCGCGTCTTGAGGTCGAGAGCGTGCTCGACGAGCTGCTCGATCGTCCGGACCTCGCCGGTACCCGTGGCCGGGTCGGGATACCGGAAGAAGAGATAGCTGGCGAACGGCACGGCGTCGCGCATCTTGCCGCCCAGGAGGTCGTAGACCGGCAGGTCGAGCATTCGGCCCATCGCGTCGAGGCAGGCGAACTCGAGGGCCGCGTGGATCTGCGTTCGGTTGTCGTANNCTGCGCGCTCTGGCCTCCGCCGCCCATCTCGCCGAGCCCGACGACGCCGCTCTCGGTCTCGAGCTCGACGATGGTGCGCACGAAGCGGCCCCAGTGGGCGCCCGCGGCGTGGCGCAGCGGCGCTTCCAGCGGCACGCTGACGGTCGTCGCCCGCAGGTCGGCTATCCTCGATCCCCGCGGCGACCTGCCGGTCAAGCGTCCTGACATGCTCATGACGGCTCTCCTCCATGAGGCGACGGGGCCCCGGCTCTCGGGACCGCGCCACCGCGGGCCAGCGCCACGGCGCGCTCGAGAACGGCCCGCACTGGAAGGCCCAGGCGTTCCGCCGCGGCCGCGGCGTCAGCGTATTCCGCCTGAACCGTCACCGGCTCGCCGTCGAGCAGGCCGCGCTTCACGCGGACCTCGCAGCCCTCAACCATGACGACGACCTCGTCGCGGGGCAGAGCCCGGCGGGCCACCGGCCGCAGGCGCACACCCAGCGTCGTCGATTGGACGAAGAGGGCCCGAGTGGCAGCGTCGACCGCTTCCCCGGCGACGAGCGCGGTCACGACGTTCCCCGGGCGGCCCTTGCGCATGACGACCGGCGTCAGCCAGGCGTCCACCGCGCCTGCCACGACGAGCGCGTCGAGGACGGCGGGCCAGAGCCGCGGATCGAGGTCGTCGACGACGGCCTCGAGCTCGAAGAGGTCGTCCTTGCGCCACGGAGCGGCGACCGCTGCGAGCGCGACCCCAAGGACGACCCGCAGGACGTTGGCCCGCTGGGGCGGATCCGCGGAGCCGGCGCCGACGCCGACGGCGTCGATGCGCATCCGCGGCACAGGGCCCCACTCACCGACCAGGGTCGCCAGGAGCGCCGCACCGGTCGGCGTGCAG
>PMIQ01000170.1 GCA_003157175.1 Chloroflexota bacterium | reverse complement strand
GGGCGGTGCGGCTGCCGAGCGCCGAGCGACTCCATAATCGCTCTCGCGGTCGGTTCGTCCGTGTAGAGGTGGCTGATCGCTCCAGTTCGGGCGCACCCGATGATGCTCTCCGCCTTATGAGACCCAGCCGCCACCACGACGATCTTCCCGCTCTTGCGCAACATCTCGAAACTGATACACAGGAGTCTGGATGCCCATTCGTCCTCGACCAGACCTCCGTCGATCGTGAAGAGGTGCCCTGCGATGTCACCGACGACACCTTTGGCGATGAGCCGGCGCCGGATGTCAGGCTCGAGCTGATCCATCACCGTCGGGTAGCCGAGGTTGACGCCGGGCGTACCGCTGACCCCGACGAGCGCGCAGTCTAGTCGGCTCCACAACTCCGTGGTCACTTTGATGACGCTGTCGTCAAGCAAAGCTTCCTTCGTCTTCAGTGAGTCGAGGAGACCCGGCGCGAGGAGTCGTATCGTCGAGGCGCCCAGGCGCTCGGCGATTCGGTCGGTAATAGCGTTCACGTCGAGCAGTGGAGGGACTCCGGCATGCATGCCACCCGCGATCGGCACGATGGTTAGTCCTGGCCGGTCCGTCTTGGGCAGGGCTCCGGCCAACGCCGCGATCGTGTAACCACCAGCCATACCGAGGACCCCGGCGGTGGGCAACTCGTCGGCAATGGCAGCGGCGGCGGCAACAGCACAAACTCTGCCAGCGACAGCCGGCGAACCGGGTCGTCCTGGCGTCAGGCTAACTTGCACCGAGAGCGCATCGGACAGTACTCTCGCGAGCGGGACCAGTTCATTCGGGTCGCGTTCGACCGTGATCTGGACGATGCCTTCAGCGCGCGCCTGAGTAAGCATTCGCGAGACCGTGGATATCGACAAGGAGAGAAGGCGAGAGATGTCTGCCTGACTCAACTCGCGGATGTAGTACAGCTCGGCCGCGAGCCGCATGATCGAGCGGTCGGGCGAACTACCTCGGCTCCGACGCGGTCTGTCCTTGTTGCCCACGGCATGCGTCTCCACCAGGTCCCCCTGTGTGCTTCCGAATGATCCTTGACAAGGGCTGTCTCAATAGGATACAACTCCGTTGCTCCTTGCAAAACGCATGCGCAAATAATTGCAGCGCAGTGGGAGAGTCAGCGGGAGCAGAACGGAGCGATTGCTACGACGCGCGCCTTCCGTATCGTGGTGGCATCCCATGGTGGCCTCGCTCATGCGATGCTCGGCAGCGCTGCAATGATCTGCGGGCCAGTGGCTGACGCCGTGGCCGTTGATCTGCAGCCCGAGCAGTCGCCCGAAGCCTACGGCGACGCCCTGCGATCGGCGATGGGCGACGACGGCCGACCAGTCCTCATCCTGACGGATTTGTTGGGCGGCACGCCGCACAACGTCGCGAGTCTGATCTGCCTCGAGAGCCGCGGACCGGCACTTTCGCCCGTCTGCGTCAGCGGCACGAATTTGGGCATGCTCCTCGAGGCTGCGACAGGCATGGAGTCGCTCGACGTCGATTCGATCGCCAGGCTGGAGGCCGCTGGCCGAGCCAGCATCGTGAACGTCATGCCTCGTCTTGAGCAATCCAATGTGTAGCGGCGTGTTGAGCGCCCTCGCGTAACCCGGCGATCCCGGTAAGGAGAAGTGGAGTGCCGCTAAAGCTGGTGCGTGTCGATGATCGGCTGATTCACGGTCAAGTAGTAGCCGTCTGGCTGAGGGCCGTCGGCGCGGATCGGATCGTGATCGTTGACGACAAGACCGCCCAGAACGAATTCCTGCGCGACGTCCTGACGCTCGCGGCTCCACAGGGAACCCCGGTCGAGGTGTATGGACTCACTGACGGCTTAGCGAGGGTTACCGAGCTGGCTTCTTCCCCGACCTCCGTGTTCCTGTTGATGCGGACCCCTCTCACCGCGCTCCGGCTGCGCGAGTTGGGCGTGCAGTTCGACATGTTGAATGTCGGCGGTCTCGGGGCGGGCCCTGGGCGACACCCGCTCTACAAGAACATCTCAGCGACGGACGAAGAGATGGCCGCCATGCGCACGCTGGAGGAAATGGGCACGAAGGTTGAACTGCGGATAGTGGCCGACGACCACGGCGTCCCGTTTGCGTCCGTCGACAAACGGTGACGACCGTGGTCCTAGACAGGCGGTGAGGATGAGAGCACTCGGCGAGCACAGACTTGGGAGTTTGGGTGTAGGTACGCGCGGAGGAACACCTATGAGAACGTGGTTGAGACGTGGCGTTCTGGCGGGAGGAGCGCTTGGAGGTCTCGGACTCCTGCTGATGCTCTGCCCGGCGTCGGTTCTGGCCGACTCGAGCACGACGTCGGAAATCAAAGTCGGCCTCTTGGCATCAATTCTGATCGGCTTGGGCTACTACCTGGCCAACAGTCCGTGGCTGGGCGGCCTCGGCTATTTCACCCTGTACCGACCCTTGGTGGCGGGGTTCTTCGTCGGGATTATCCTGGGTGATCCGGCGAAGGGCACTCTCATCGGCGCAGCCATCAACATCGCGTATCTCGGCTTCATCAGCGCCGGTGGCTCGCTGCCTGGTGACCCAGCACTGGCCGGCTGGCTGGGCACGACGCTCGCCCTCGCGGCTAACCTAAGCTATGGGCAGGCCCTGGCACTCGCGGTGCCGATCGGTCTGCTCGGCACGGTCATCTGGAACGTCCGGATGACCGTTGCTTCCGTATTCGCCCACTGGGCGGATGATCGCGCCGAGAAGGGGGATATCTCCGGCGTCGGCTGGATGAACGTATGGCCGAGCCAGCTCCTGTTGTTCGTCATTTGCTTCTTCCCGGTCGCGATCGCGGCATACAGCGGAACCCAGGCGGTCGTAAACGTCCTGAACGACCTCCCGAGCTGGGTTCTCAACGGGTTGGCCGTGGCTGGAGGCGTGTTCGCCGCCATCGGCATTGCAATGAACATGCGCTTCATCTTCCGCGGCGCGGTCATGCCTTACTTCTTCATCGGATACTTCATCATGGTTGCGACCGGCCAGGCGCTCTCGATCGTGATCCTTGCGGTCGTTGGGTTGGCTCTAGCGTTCCTGCATGTAACGTTCACGACTGGTTTCGCGCGAGTCGAGACGCCGCAGGCTGCTGTCGCCGGCGCACCGGCTGGCAGTCCAGTAGCAGCTGCACCCGTCGGTGAGAAGCAATTCCGCATCACACGTGGCGACGTGATTCACTCCTGGCTGTATTGGACATTCTTCATCCAGTCGGGCTACAACTACGAACGTTTGCAGGCGACTGGGTTCGCTCAGGCGATGACTCCGGCTATCCGGCGTCTGTACCACACGCCCGAGGACATCAAGGCTGCCCTCAAGCGGCACCTCGTCTTCTTCAATACCGAGCCCCAGTGGGGCGCGGTGATCCCGGGCATCGTGATCGCCATGGAAGAAGAGCGGGCGAACGGCGCTGACATCGACGACGATGCCATCAACTCGGTCAAGACTGGCTTGATGGGCCCGCTCGCCGGTATTGGCGACACGCTCGACCAGGGGACCATTACGCCGATCCTGCTTGCCCTCGGCATCGGGATCGCTGGCGTCACGGTTACGGGTGGCCAGGCGGCTCTTGGAGCCACCGGCAACCCGCTTGGCGCGGTCCTCTACATCATTCTCGAGTCGGTGATCATCCTTGCGGTGTCGTACATCCTATTCACCCAGGGCTACTATCGGGGCCGAACGTTCGTGACGGACGTACTCCGCAGTGGCCTCATGGACAAGATCGTCACGGGTGCGACCGTACTGGGCAACATCGTCCTCGGCGCGCTGGCGGCTTCCTTCGTTACCCTGTTCCTCGCGCCCACTATCACCGTCACTGGAACGTCCATCAACCTTCAGACGGGCATCCTCGACAAGATCATGCCCGGGCTTCTGCCGCTCGCCGTTGTTCTTACGTGCTGGTACCTGTTGCGCCGGCGCGTGAGCCCGATCCTGCTACTCGTTACCTTCCTGATCATTGCGCTAGTGGGGTCCTTCCCGTTCTTCGGCCCGGCCCCGCAGTATGTGACCGGCTCTTGTGGGTCGGCTATCTTCCAGCCTTACGGTCCATGCGCACCGGCGCCCACTCTCGCCCCATAGGGACATCGTGACGGCGACGCCGCCTCGTCAACGACCCGGGCCTAAAACCCGGGTCGTTGACGAATATGCCGAGATTCCGCATGGGATCGTCCACCTGCTGAGAGTCATGAGTCTTCCTTCACTGCACCTTCACCCATCTGTCATGCCGGTAGGCCGTATCCCTCAGCGTGTCTCGATGGCACCACTCCGACTGGTCCCATGCACAGCCCTGTAGAGCGCCGCCGGCTGCATTTCGGCCTGGGAGAGCGATGGGCCTGGACCAGCGCCCTTGCCTACGCGGCAGTCAATGTGATGATCAGGGCTGCGGCGCCGCAAATCGACGCGTGGCTAGGTTCACTCCTTCGGCTTCTGCCCGTTGCCGCGCTGGCGTGGTTCATGCTGGCGCGTGCTGGCTTCCACGAGCTGCGGCCGGGCGATCCGCGGTACCTGGGCNNATCGGCGGCCTCGTGTTTGGGGGGGCCGTCAGCTACGTCATCGGCAACGTGTTCTTCTTCCGCGCCCTAGTCGATGGCGGCCTCGCCATCAGCGTCAACGCGGTGCAGGCCGGCAGCGTCTGGGCCGGCGTCATCCTTGGGGCGCTCATCTTGCGCGAACGACCCAGGCGGGAGCAGATCATGGGAGCCGTGATCATCGCCGGGGGGCTGACCATCATCGCCATCGGCCAGTTAAGCACTCCTGGCCAGCTCTGGTACGAGGGCCTGCTGCTGGCGATCGCAGCTGGCGTGTGCTACGCAACCGCGAATGTCTTCGTTCGACTCGTCCAGCGCCATCGGGCCGCTCTCTACCCGGTGCTGGCGTGTGCTGCCGCAGGCGGTCTCGTGCCGCTCCTGATCGTGACCATCGTCCGCACGTTTGTGGATCCGGCCGGACTGTACACAGGCCTGCATCTATACGATGTGGTCGTTGTGCTCGTAGCCGGCTGCGCCAATATCCTGGCGCTGGCGGGAATAGCGCAAGCCGTCCGATACAGCTCGGTGGCAACGGTCAATACCATCGGCTCGGCGCAGATCGTCTTTAGTTTCGTAGCCTCCGTATTCATCTTCGGGGAGACCGTGCCGCTGCTGATGGCCGTAGGCCTTGTTGCCGTGATAGGCGGCATCCTGGTGGGTCAGACCGTCAGGTCCGCTGCCCCAACGCGCCCGACCGTTAGATAGCCTCTTCAGATACGGCGTCGCGAAGTTCTTCGCTCATGGGCCCTACCCCCTGGCCTCAGAACTAGGCTGCGAAACGCAGATTGGACGTCCTGGGGCGCCTTCCGGTCTCAGGGGATTACGCGACCGAACTTGAGTCATGCGTCCCTCGCTTCACGATGCCCCCGACCCTTCAGGGCGTCCCGGCCCTGTGGTAGCCGGACTTCTTGACGTGCTTGCGGCGGACCCCGCCAGCGAGCTCAGTCGCGAACCCCCGCACCGTCTCGGCCTCCAGCGCGCTCAAGGCCACCCGGGCGAGTTCGTCGAGCTCCGTCCGGGTTACTCTGGCGAGTGCTCCACGGACAGCGTCAAGACAGCCTGCGTCGGCCGACAACTCGTCCACGCCCAGAGCGACTAGGACGACAGCTCCAGCCTCGTCTCCGGCCAGCTCACCACAAACTGCGACCGGGATGCCGGCAGCGTCCGCGCCGGCCACGACGCTTGCGATGAGCCGCAGAACGGCCGGATGGAGAGCGTCCTGGAGCTGTGCTAGAGCNNTCGACCCGCGAGGCGAGCTCGGCCGCAAGGATGGCCGCCGACGGAATCTCGACCATGATGCCTGAGACGATCCGCTCGGCGCAGGGCAGACGGTCGGCCAGGACCGCGTCCCGGGCCTCGTCGCGGAGTGAGAGGAACAGCTCCACATCGCCCACCGTGGCAACCATCGGCGCCATGACGTGAGGAACCACGCCGGCCAGCGCGCCGGCTCTCCATATCGCCCGGAGCTGGGTGAGCAGCAGCTCGCGCGAGGCGTAGGCCAGGCGAATGGCCCGTATCCCCAGGAACGGGTTGGCCTCGGGGGGCAGGTTGAGGTACGGGATTCCCTTGTCGCCGCCGATGTCGGCCAGCCGGATCACCACCGGCCTGTCCGGCCCGAAGGCCGACAGTACCTGCCGATAGGCCTCGACCTGCTCCTGTTCCGTCGGAGCGGTCTGGCGGCCCATGAATAGAAACTCGGTACGCATCAGGCCCACCCCCTCGGCCCGAGCCGCCAGCGCTCGGGGGCAGTCCTCGGGCGAGCCGATATTGGCGACGAGTGTGACGCGTTCCCCGTCGGCCAGCGCGCAGGGACGGTCGCGCAGGGCTGCGGCCTCGTCTCGTTTGGCCGTGAGCGCCGCCTGCCGCATGTGCAGATGGATCTCCTGCGAGGGGCGTGGGCCGAGGATCACGTTACCGGCCTCGCCGTCCAGAGCCATTCGCAGCGGCTTGCCCTTGAGCCGGCCCAGGCACGAGTCCACGGCCTCCAGCAGGCCGGCAACTCCGACGACGGCCGGGATCGACAGACTGCGGGCCAGGATTACGGCATGGGACGTGCGCGAACCGGCGGAGAGTGCGATGCCAGTCAGCAGCCCGAGCGGGATCTCCGCAGTCACCGACGGCGGAAGGTCTTCCGCAACAGCGATAGACGGGACGACGGGCAGTTCCAGCACATCGCCGGTCAGGATGCGCGCGATCCGCGCGCCGACGTCGCGCACGTCCGCCGCCCGAGCCGCGATGAGCTCGTCGTCGAGGGCGGCCAGGACCGTCGCCGTAGCCTCGGCTGCGGCCTGGACTGCCGCGACCGGTCCCTCGCCCGCTCTGATGCGCCGAACGGCCTCGTCGATCAGGGCGGCGTCAGTGGCGATGAGCGCTTGTGCCTCGAAGATCTCGGCCTCATTCGTCCGGCCGAGCTCTCGGATGCGGGCCGCCAGCGCCCCCAGCTGTCGGGCAGACTCTTCGCTAGCCGACCGGAGTCGTGGCACGGCATCGAGTGCTGCGGCAGCTGATTGTCCGGGCAAGGCTGTCGACCCAGCCGCCCCCGAGGCCGTTTCCATCTGCGGCGGCCGGTAGCGCCAGATCGGGCCGATGGCTACGCCGGGCGAGGCGGCGATGCCATGCAGGCG
>PMIQ01000046.1 GCA_003157175.1 Chloroflexota bacterium | reverse complement strand
GCGTCGGTGGCGGTGAAGGTGTAGGCGGCGGGGAGAACCGCTGCTGGATCGGTACTCGTGAAGCGCACGGTGCCTCGATAGCCGACCGCGGTGTTGCCGGAGGCGTCCTTCACGGTGACCGTCGCGCTGTGGGCAGCTCCGGCGACATAGGGGCTGGGGATGGCAGACACGACCATGGTGCCCGGGTCGGCAGTCATATTCCAGGCCTCGTAGGCATAGTCGTCCACGAAGGCCCAGGAAAGCTCTGCCCACCCTCCCTGTCCCCAACTGGTCCCCCACGAGTTCTCGATCCACACGCCGGCGGCGTCGTACTTCGGCGCGAAGACGGCGTGGTTTCCCCAGTCCTTCATGCCCTTTGACGGTACGTCGACGAAGGACTGGCCGAAGTCGTGGTAGAAATTGTCATACACGGGGATACCGAGAAGCACTGGTATCCCTGCTGCGATTGAGGCCTCGACAGCGGCCTGATTGCCACTGTTGGTCCCGAAAAAGAGGTTGGTGTACGAGGTGATCTTGTACGGCGCAGCAGCCGTGACCTCTGCCGACGTTGGCTGATCGGTGTAGTCGTAGTCCCCCTGTGGGTAATCGACCTCATGGTCGATGCCTTGCGATTCCATGATGGCGAAGTTGTTGGAATAGGACGATCCTGCCATGGCGTTGCCATCGGCAATCTGGCTGTAGAGATACATCGGGGCGAACGTGGCCGTCTCCCCCGTCGCGTGGTTCCTCAGCCAGTATCGGTAGTAATAGCCGGTGGCCCACGAGCCGCACGACCCGACCTGACCTTGGTCGCCTACGGGCGGAGCCCACGCGCTCAAGTCCACGCTGGCTGGAAGCGCCGTCGTCTGTGCGAGGTGGGCAGCGGCCGCCGAGATGCCCTTGGTGAGCCCGGGCGTGGGCAGCAGACCGAGCCCGTGCGTCGCTGAGTTCGTCGGATTAGCCGCCGTCGCCGGGCTAACCAACGACCCTGCCGGGATGACTGTGAGCCCGATCGCGAGGACAGTCGCCGCGGCGAGACCAGAAAGCCTGCCGATGGCTCCAGGCGACCGCCTGCGTTGGGTCTTGAACAAAGACTCAGCCGCCACGCGGCGCGGCTGGAGCCAAGGCCCCACGAACACCCTCACCGCTACCCCTTCCTTCTCTATTGATCGCCCGATCGAAGTCTCCAACCAACAGCGGACGTACTGTTCTGCATCTTACCGGCGTAGGGATGCCAGCCGAGGAGGCCAAAGGTCCCACCGGACACGCGACCGGTGCACCCCCACAACGCCGAGGGGGCGCATGAGTAGTGGGCCGGGCGAAAGCTCACGGCCGGGGTGCCCTGGTCGCTATCGCAGGTTCGTGTCGGACGAATCGGCGAGGAGACCCTCAACGAAAGCCGGCTGAAGGGACCTCCACTGCGCCGTGCCTCCCGCTGCCCCCGCTCCGCTCAGCGGCGAGAACCCCTAGGTCGGCCAGCTCAGACCTGGCGTCGGGAGCGTTGCTGGGGTGCGAGAATGTGCGCCAAGCGCAGGAGGCTTGGACACGTTGCCCACATAGGCCCGCCGGGACCACGCCTGGCTACTGGCGAAACCGGCCCACGTCGAAGCATCCCGAGGGAGGAATAGAGATGACCAGACGCAGTGCGGGTTGTCACGTTCTTGCGAGCCTCGCCATCGCGGCATTGCTGGCCGGTTGCGGCGGGGGCTCCCAATGGCCGAGCGCCGCATCGAACGCCAGCGGGCAACCCGTCGCGCCCACGGCTGCCGCGCAGTCGGCCGCGCCCACGGCTGCCGCGCAACCCGGCGAGACCGCCGTCACGGCTACGGCGATGCCGGCCCACGGACCTACAGGCTTCAGCGCGACCGGCTCGATGACGGGCGCTCGCATCTACCACACCGCTACGCTACTCGCCGACGGCCACGTCCTCATCGCCGGAGGAGTTGGCGTCCCGGGGGCGCTTGCCTCAGCCGAGCTATATGACCCGGCCACCCGCAAGTTCAGCCCGACTGGCGCGATGGCCACCGCTCGCCAAAGCTACACCGCCACGCTTCTCTCCGACGGCCGCGTTCTGATCGCCGGAGGTTTGAATAGCTTTGGGGTACTCGCCTCAGCCGAGCTCTACGACCCCAAGACTGGGACGTTCAGCGCGACCGGCTCGATGACCACCGCCCGCCAGGTGCACACCGCGACCCTGCTCTCCGACGGTCGCGTGCTCATCGCCGGAGGGTTAGGCGCGAACATGAACCCCCTTGACTCGGCCGAGCTCTACGATCCCAAGAGCGGCACCTTCAGCGCGACGGGCTCGATGACGACCGCTCGGTTCAAGGACACCGCGACCCTGCTGACCAGTGGCCGCGTCCTGATCGCCGGAGGCGGGAACGGCTCGGGGTATGGGGCCTCGGCCGAGCTGTACGATCCCCAGAGTGGCACCTTCAGCGCGACGGGCTCGATGACGACCGGCCGCGACCTCCATACCGCCACCCTGCTCGCCGACAGCCGGGTCCTTATCGCCGGAGGGGACAATCTGAGCTCCTCCGGCGCCCTGGCCTCGGCCGAGTTGTACGACCCGGCGACGGGCAAGTTCACCGCGACCGGCTCGATGAGCACCGCACATCTGGACCACACCGCCATGCTGATCGCCGGCGGCCGCGTTCTCGTCGCCGGAGGCACCAACGGCTCAATGTGGCTGGCCTCGGCCGAGCTATATGACCCGGCCACCGGCAAGTTCAGCCCGACCGGCTCGATGGCCACGGCCCGCAATGGCTATACCGCCACGCTGCTGGCCGACGGCCGCGTCCTCATCGCCGGCGGTGGGAACGACACGTCGGCCTATCTCGCTTCGGCCGAGCTGTACCAGCCATAGCTGTCCGAGGCAGCACGAACTGGTCGCGGCAGCCATGGCGTTCGCCGCAGAGCACCCGGACGCGCCAGTCGTGTCTGCGGCTGCCTCCGTAGTCCTGGTTGGATGGTTCCTGCACCTCGTTCGCCTGCCGCGAGCAAGGAGAACCTTCGACGGGGCCGCGAGATCTCCCACGGCCCCTCTTCGTTCCTAGGCCGCCGCTACGGCGTGTACAAGAAGGCCAACCTGCCGCCCGTGACGAGCACACGGCCGTCGGAGAGCAGCGTGGCCGTCAGCGCGTAGCCTGGCGGGTTGGGGATCGACCCGGTCAGGTTGAACGCGCCCGTGGATGGGTCGTACAGCTCGGCCGAGGCAAGGGACACTTCCGGCGTCGTCGGGTCGTCGCCGCCGACTATCAGGACGCGACCGTCGCGCAGCAGCGTAGCAAAGGCGTTCCCGCGCGGCCCGATCAGCCAGCCGGTGGAGCTGAACTTGCCGGTCTTCGGGTTGTACAGCTCCGCCGAGTCGAAAGCAGCCATGCCGTTGTTGGACGTGCCCCCCGAGATCAGGACCAGGCCGTCCTGGAGCAGGGTCGCCGTGTGGGACGAGCGGCCGGTCGTCATCGACCCGGCCGGGCTGAACGTGCCCGTCGCAGGGTCGTACACCTGGGCCGACGCGGGATCGCCAAAGCCCAAGCCCCCGGCGATCAGGACCCGGCCGTCTGCAAGAAGCGTGGCGGTCTCGCCGTAGCCCGGCGGGAACGTCATCGACCCGGTCGGGCTGAAGGAGCCGGTCTTGGGGTCGTACAGCTCGGCCACGGCAGCGATCCCATCCGCTGACGTGCCGCCGGCGATGAGAACCCGGCCGTCGGGCAGGAGCGTCGCGGTGTGATCGGACCGATCAGCGACCATCGGCCCTGTTGCGGCGAACTGGCCGGTCGTCGGATCGTACAACTCGGCCGATGGCGAGCTGTCGGCCAGTCCGTTCTTCTCCGTCGAGCCTCCCGCGACGAGAACCCGGCCGTCGGGCAGGAGAGTCGCGGTGTAGTCCCAGCGCGTTCCGATCGGAGAGCCGGTCCGGCTGAAGGTGCCCGTCCTGGGGTCGTAGATCTCGGCCGTGGTGGGCGGCTGCTGGCCGTTGGCGAGCTGGCCGTGGTCGCCGCCGATGATCAGGACGCGACCGTCAGCGAGCAACGTTGAGGTAACGCTCATCTCGCGGTCCGTGGTCAGCGAGCCCGTCGCGACGAACGTGCCCGGGGCGCCGGTCGCACTGGGCTGCCCCCTGAGACCGATGCCGAGCACCAGCCCGGCCGCGAGCACGACTGTTGCGGCCAGCCCGACGAGCGATAGCGCAGTTCGACGCGTGGTGCGCCCCATCCGACTGGCCGGCGCCTGGAGCCGTGCAGCGGCAACCGCCGCCCGCAACCGCTCGGATGGCTCGGGAGTATCCAACCGCCGGAAGAACTCGCCGAGGTCCTGTTCGACGTTTCGGCCGTTCATCGCTTCACCTCCCGGTCGTTGCGCTCGAGCCGCTCGCGAAGAGCGGCGAGCGCGTAGTGGAGTCGGGACTTGACGGTGCCCAGCGGCCACCCCAGGCGATCCGCGATCTGCTCGAGGCTCAGGTCCCGCCAGTAGCGCAGGACGACGACGGTGCGCTGGTCGGCGGTGAGCGCCACCAGCGCCCGGCCGATCGAATCGCGGGCCAGCAGGATCCCGAAGCCGTCGCGCGCCTCGGACTCGGCGTCAGGGGATAGCTCGACCTCACGGAGGCCTCGCCGATGGCGGAGCCTCTCCCGGCATGTGTTGACCACGATCCGGTCAATCCAGGCATCGAAGGATTCGACCCGACGGAGCGATCGGCGCGCCTTCCAGGCCCGGGCCATTGCCTCCTGGGTTACGTCCTCCGCTTCGCACTCATCGCCCAGGATGTAGCAGGCCAGGCTGAGCGCGCGACCCAGATACGCGTCGCTCCGCCGAGCGAAGGCGTCGTCATCCGGAACGACCGGCGCCTGTTCGATCAAGAGTGCGTCCTCCGCCGCGGCCATCCAACTCTCCCGTGGTTGCCCGAACCGTCGCCGATTCGGGCGATCACGGCTAAAGATGATGGCGGCCGCCGGAAGGTTCCGGCAATGTCTGCCCGCGGCGGCCGCCTATGGCTTGGCCCTACGGGGCTTCTTCCCACCGATGACGAATCGCGCTTTCTGGGTCGGCGTACCGACGACATTTCACCACGCATCCGACAGCGATGCCCATGCTCAACCCTCCGCCCCGCGGTCCGCAGACCGTCGAGGTCCTCAAGACTGAGGAAAAGGGCTCGGACGTCAACATCGCAACCTTCCTGTTGCTCGACGGGTTCGATCGCCTTTATGACGAGGCCATCGTGATCTCGGACGACTCCGACCTGGCAGAGCCCATCGCCCAAGCCAACCGGCGTTTCGGGCCGGTGCATCTCGTCAGTCCGCGCGGTTTGCGACTGGGAGCACTGGTCGGGGCGCCTCGTCCTGGAGACCCCTGTCCCTCGCCACTCTAGCGGCGTGCCAGCTCCCCTCGCCGTTGGTGCTCCCGACGGGCCGGACCGTCTTTCGGGTTCGTGCTCTCGTGCGCGCTCATCGGCGCAGGCCGCTGGTCTCATGCAACTGCCGGTTGAGGCCTCGTGCTCGTGCCAGCTCTGGCCGGTGGCCTGCCGGCATTGCCTCTGGAACGCGCTAGCATGAGAGCATGAAAGAGTCGGACGCGAGTCAAGGCCAGTCGGCATCGGAGCTCNNCCCGGTTTGGTCGCACGACGGCATGATCTGCACCGGCGAGTCCTACAAAGATGTCGTGAAGCTGACCTTCTCCAAGGGCGCGTCCCTGGAGGATCCGGCCGGTCTGTTCAACTCGAGTCTCGAAGGCAACGCACGCCGCGCGATCGACATCCATGAAGGGGAAGAAGTTGACGGGTCCGCCTTCAAGGCGCTCGTTCGCGAGGCAGTCGCCCTCAACAGTTCTGGCAAGTCGAAACCTTCGAAGAGCGCGAAGTCGTAAAGGATTCCGCCCCTGAACAGGTCCGACATCTAGGGGCCAAGTCATCGACCATGTCGACTCCCTGGCTCGAGCCGAGATCGGGCCGCAGGTCTCTAAATCGGATGCCCGCCGCCTCGGAGACACGCAGGCCGGTATCGAGGAGGAGCAGGAGAATCGCCTGATCACGGGTGCCCGCTCGTGCGAGAAGCTCGCGGAGCTCATCGTCGTTCAACGGCTCGATGAGCTTGCGCGGTACCCGGGGCTTCGCGAGGCGGCGGATGGCCACGGCCTCCGCGAGCTCTTCGGCCGCGAGCCAGTTGCCGAACACATGCAGGCGCGGACGTAACCGGCAACGCTCACCGGGGCGAGGGTGGCGCGAAGCTCGACAAGCCAGGCGCGCCAGGTCGGCGCGCCGATCTCATCGAGGACAGCCTGGGGGCCGAAGCGTGAGACTGCCCGGCGAAGGATGTCGCTATACCAGCGCACCGTTCGGGGCGACAGCCCTTCGGCGGCTTTCGCGTCGCAGAACAATTCGACCGCCCGCCCGATCTCGAGGTCCGTCGACGCTCCGCGAACCGCGATTCGAGTCAGATTCCATCTCGACGGGCGCGAGCATCAGATGCCCGTCTATTTGGTGTGGGGGTATCAGATGCCCATGGATCGAGGGCGTCAGATGCTCGCCGCATATTCTTACCTCCATGGGCGTCGCCCACGAGGTCGTCCTACGCACTTCGGCCCAGTCCTCCACCTGATGCACTCCTTCCTCCTCGGACACGAACTCTTCCTCGTGCGAGGGTGCCAGCAAAACCTGGTCAGGGGTGCTCAGATTTCAACCGGCGGAAAGTGCTCAGTTTTCACCCGGCGTCGACAGCCCGGAGGGATTCGAACCCCCGACCATCTGATCCGAAGTCCGCTTCCCGTCGGGGCGAGCTGCGAGAGTCGATTCGTGCGTGGACGACGGGCCCGTGAGACAACGCCGTCGTCGATTCCGGGGTGAGTCTGGATCCCGCCCCGGAGAGACTCTTGATCCCATCGCGTAAACCCAGAAGAGTCCGATGCCCTGGTCGGCATCGACTCTCTTCAAATGCCCGCGACGAGAGGCCGAATTATACGCCTGGACGTAGCTCGGGCAGTCAGGTCGAGAGGAGTCAGACCCAGCCGACCTAGTCGATGCGAGAGTCAATCCAGCTCGCCGACCGCGTTCGTGACCCGCGCTACGGCAAGATCGTGAAGCTGCCGCCGTCGATCGGCCGAACGACCCCGAAGTGCCTGCGATCGAGGGTTACGACGGTTCGCGTCTGATAGCGGGCGGCGAGGATGACGATCGACGCGTCGGCAAGGCCGATCGACTGGTCGGCGTAGCGCTCGACGACCGCGTGTGCCCCTGCCAGGTCCTCGGTGCCGAACGCGGCCAGATCCCAGGCGCCGCTCGCAAGCTCCCGGAGCACTGCCAGCTCGGCCGAGACGCCGAGCCGCGACGCGACCAGGTAGTCGAGCTCGGCTACGACGTATGGCGAGACAACCAAAGGCTCGGTCGCGGTTTCCACGATGGTCGTGACCGCCGCATGATCCGGCTCATCGGTATCGAAGTACGCAAGGAGCGCGCTCGTATCGACGATCACCGCTCGCCGAACCCGGGCAGGTAGTCGTCGGCCTGGCGGGCGATCGGCGCACCGCTGGCGAACAGGCTGCCATGAGGCCGCGGCCGCTCAGCGCCGACCGCGTTGCGGATCGAATCCCGGATCACTTCCGCCTCCGAGATGCCCCGTCGTCGGGCTGCCCGCTTGACGGCCGACCGAAGTTCTGTGGGCAGGTAGATGGTCGTCTTGTCCATGGACGTATGGTATCACCGCTGGTACTGGCCTCAAGGCTCCGCTGACTCAGCCCGCCACCACTCTCCGCGCCTCTTTCCTGGCTCCGAGTCGCCACTTGGTCATTCGGGACGGCAGCGGATCCGCCTTCTGGACGACGGTCGGGTGCTAGTGCTCGGAGGCGACCACCCCGGCGGCGTGCTTGCGTCGGCCGAGCTGTATGACCCCAGCTCAGGCACATTCAGGGTTGTGGGGTCGATGTTGACAGCCCGGGATCTTCCCGACTCGCAGCTCTTGGACGACGGGAAGGTCCTGGTCACCGGTCACGGCAGCTCGTCCGCAGAGCTGTTCGATCCCAAGTCAGCCACGTTCTCAGCGACCGGTTCGATGGCTACCGAAAGAGACTTCGGCTGTGTCGCCCGGCTCGCCGACGGACGCGTCCTCTTCGCCGGCGGTGCCCGAGAAGCGGACGAACCCTTAGGGGATACTGGGTCGAAACTCCTGACTGGCGCCGAGATCTACGATCCGGCGTCCGGCCGTTTCCTGTCCACAGCCTCTATGAACCAGCCTCGCGGGCTGTGCGCCGCTGCGTTGCTCCGCGACGGCCGCGTGCTGGTATCGGGCGGAAGTGGCCCGCAGGAAGCCCTGAGCTCGGCGGAGCTGTTTACGCTCGGTTGATTACCCATACGCGTATTCCACCACCCTCGGCCGGGCGCTGGCCCTACATGGTCCTTCTACGCCGGTCATGACGATCGAGTCGCAGCGTGAACGCGCAACGTTCCACAGACCACTGGTGATCGCCCGAGTTGTTGTCACCTGGATGCCGCGGTCATTGCCCGAATCGTCGCGGCCCGGGATCGTCGGCGAGCCTGCGAACCGACTCGCCCTCGACGCGCTCGAGATGGCGATTTTCGCCCGCGGCCGCGACCTCGCCGGGCTCGTCCATCCAGACTTCAGGGAGGCTTCTGATCTACTCCTCAGATGCCCGACCAGGCGGAGCAGGGACGCGAGCCAATAGACGGGGAGTTCGGACCGTCCCTCTCAAGGGTGTGTGCGTGGACGCCGCTCGCCGCAGATGATGGCGAAGAGGCGTCCCGCAGGCGGGCCCGACTGGCACCTGTGGCGCGATGAATCTCACAGAACTAGCGCCGGGCCGATAGAACCAGCGCCAAGCCGTGGGCACCTGAGATTAAGCAGTTTGTCGAGGCGAGCATCTGACGCTGCTGGCCGACGGGCCGGGCATCTGACACATCGACTGTCGCGGGCGACGCCACTCAGGGAACGGGGCGTTTGACGCCTCGGCAAGGATCGAGCTTGGGCAACCCACTGGAAAGAGTGGCGCGCCCGGAGGGAACCGGACACACTCCACCAACCATCGTGATTGAGGGTTTGGACTTGTTCGTCGAGGCGCTTCTAGCCGCATAGCCCGCCGTGGCTACACCTTCTTGGCTGCCAGCTGAGTTACTCCCGCTCGGGAGCAGAACGAGCTATAGCAGATCGCCGAAGGCGGCCCGAAGTGGGTCTGTCGAGCCGATCAGAGGCTGTCCCCGAAGTCGGCCTTGAACTTCGCCACCAGGCGCT
>PMIQ01000124.1 GCA_003157175.1 Chloroflexota bacterium | reverse complement strand
CCGCCGCCGGGGCCGCCGCCGGTCAACGAGTTGATATTGACGCTGCTGCTCGTCGTCGTTCCGCTTCGGGCGGAGGACGTGCCGGTCACGACCGTCTGGCCGTCGCTGAGGCCGCTCGTGATCTGGACCATGGAAGTGGTGACGACGCCGACCTCGACCGCCACGCTGGTAGTGGTTCCGTCGGCGTTCACAAGCTGGACGGTGTAGCCGGCCGACGCGGAGCCCGACAGGGCCGTGGCCGGAACGCGCACGGCGTTGTCGACCGAGGCAGTCGTGACGGTCACCGTGGCGCTCATGCCGGCCAGGACGGTGGCCGGCGGGTCGGTCAGCGTGATCGTGACCGCGTAGGTCGCCACGCTGCTGCCGCTACTGCTGCCGGTGCCGCCACTCGAAGAGGACGTCGCCGCCGGCACGATCTGGGTCAGCGTTCCAGGTACCAGGGCACCGGGACCGGTGACCGACACCGTGGCCGTCTGCCCGACCTTGAGGCCGGTTATTGCGGACTCGGCGAAGCTGGCCGTGGCCACCATCGGCCCGACGGACTCCTCGACGGCGTAGCCGCTCGGGGCGCTGACGCCCGGGAGAACGTTGACGGCGGTGATGAGGCCGTCGGCCGGGGCTACCAGCGTGGCGTCGGTCACGGCCAGCTGGGCGGCGTTGACCGTTGCCTGAGCCGCGGCCACCTGGGCCTGGTCGGCCGTGACGGTGGCGCTGGCGGCTGGGGCGGTGTTGCCCTGGTACTGCAGCTGGGCCGCCTTGAGGCTGAGGGAGGCGTTGGTGACCTGCTGAGCGGACTGCTGGTTGGACTGGCTGACCTTGAGCTTCGTCGTGGTCAGGTTGGACTGGGCTTGTTGCAAAGCGGCCAGGTTCTGGGCAGAGGCATCGCCGTTGTATGCCGTCTGTGCCGCCGTGACGGCCGCCTCGGACTGGCTCAGGGTCAGGGAGTTCTGCTGGCCGGTGATCTTCCTGTTCGCGACGGCCTGGCTATAGCTGTTCTTCGCCTGGTTGAGCTGATTGGCAGCCTGGGCCTTGGTCAGGGCAGTGGGCCCGGCCGAGTCCGTGGTCAGCTTGGATTGCGCCGATGCCAGTGTCGCCTGGACGGATGCCAGCTGCAGCTGCGCGGCCGTGGCGTCCGCGGTGGCCAGGGTGTCCCCCTTCTTGACCGTTTGCCCGACCGTCACNNGACGTGGTGGCGACCGAAGTCGCGATAGCGGGCGCAACGCCGAAGGTGAGCCCGTAGACCGTGCTGGCCGAGATCGTCCCGGTGGCCACGGACGTCGCGCTAACCGTCCCGGTCGTGACCGTCGAGGTGGTCAAGGCAGAGCCTGACGACCCGCCGAAGACAGGGCCGACCACGGTCCAGGCGACGGCCCCGACCCCCACGAGGATCAGTGCGATCGATGCCAATCTCAGCTTCATGCATTCATGCCTCTCGTGTCTCGTCGAGTCGCTTCTGCCCGTGACGCCACGGGAGTCATCGCCGAGCAAGCTCGCTCGCCGCCAGCGTTCATCCGCAGCTTCCTTCGGCGAGGCTGTCGAATTGGTTACAGGAACGCGCCGGGGTCACCGAAGATCTCCGCTTCAAAGGCCGCGGCGGTCCATTCCGGGGCTCGACGGGTTGGCGCCGCGGCGCTTCACCGATGGCAGGACGAGGCCAAATGCCGGAGTCGGGCCCACACTCTTCCTGGAGCAACAGCGGCACCCGAGATCGGCCGTCTCGCGGCTGTCCCGGCGCCTCAGCTCGGCGCGGACTCAGGTGTCGTTTCGCCGCCGCTCCGCCCGCTGGCTAGCGCTGGACCTGGAGTAACGGCGCTGTGGCGCTCGATCGAGGAGACAATCGGGACGGGAAAGGCGTCCGGCGAATCCTACCCTGTCGGACGGGTCTCCCGCGTTCGACGACGAGAGATGTGTCTCAGTGCGAGCGGCGGCGCGGGGTCATCTGCGCAACGTGCGCGTCGGCCCGCTTCGTGAGCCCGTTGTCGGCGCCCAGCGTCCGGCGCAGGGCCTCGGCCACGTTGCGGGCCTGGTTTCGGGCCGCGACCTTGCGCCCCAGCGCCGCCATGGCGTCGGCGTCGTGGCCCAGAACCTCGAGTGTGTCCGAGTCGTCCGGGCCGGGGAACTTGCGCAGCAGCGCGAGCGCGTCGGCATATCGAGCCCGCGCTCCCTCCGGATCGCCCTGTTTGAGCAGCGTGTCGCCGATGTGAGCGTGCATGTCGGCCACCTTCCGGTCCCGAGCACCGAGGTCGCGAATGTAGGCGTCCAGGACCGTCTGGTACATCGCCCGGGCCGCGTCGAGCTGGCCGAGCCTCTCCATCACCAGGCCCAGGTTATGACCCAGGTGAAGCGTTCGAGGATCGTCTGGGCCGGCCTTGTCGCGGCTCTCGGCGTGGATCGGACCGTACGGCCCGGCGATGCGCTCGTAGACGGCCTGGGCGGCGTGGTGCTCTTCCAGCTTCTCGTGCGTTTCGGCGAGCAGGAGCAGGCACTCGAGCGTTCGCTCGTGCTTGGGTCCCTTGTTTCGTTCGTATGCGTTGGCCAGCTCCTGCCATCGGGCGCGGGCCTTCTCGAGCTCGCCGACCTTGCCCAGCTCCCAGGTATAGGCCTCCAGGGCCGTCAGGGCTTCGTCCCCCTCCGGACCCACGATCCCGACCTGCGCTTCGTACAGGACGCGGTAGGCCTCGAGGGCGGCGGCGTGCGATTCCGCGCCCGCCAGGACGCGCGCCAGGCCCGTCAGGGCCCAGACCGTGTCGGGCGCCTCAGCGCCGAGGGTCACCAGGCGCCCCTCGGCCAGTTCGCGGTACCGTTTCGCGGAGTTGCCCAGATCGCCGAGTTGCTCCAGGTTCCAGGCCAGGTCGCCCAGAACCCACTGCGTGGCCACGTGGTCTTCGCCCAGGACCCTGTGCCGCGCTTCCAGCAGCTGCTCGTCGAGCTTGCGCGCCTTGGCGTGCTCACCGCACCGGCCCAGTGAGTCGGCCAGGCCGGCCAGGGCGTCGAGCGTGGCGGTCTCCTCGGGGCCGACCTTGCGCTTGAGCCGGCGGTACAGGTCTTCGTAGGTCCGTGCGGCCGCAGCCGCGTCGCCGACGCGGAGAAGCAGCCGGCCGTGCTGGCCGCGTGCGGCGAGTGTCGCCGGGTGGTCCGCCCCCAGGGTGGCGATCGTGGCGGCGAGCGTCTTCTCCGACAGGGCGCGGCCCTTGGCGCCTTCGCCCGCTCCCACCAGAGCCCGCGCCTGGCTGAGCATCGCCTCGAGAGTGTCGGGGTGGGTCGGCCCCAGGATGCGGCGGCTCCGATCGACGCGCTCGGCGAGCACCTGGCTGGCGCGCGGGTAATCCTCGATCGAGATGAGGACACTGCCCAGGTTCGCCATCGTGCGGATAACCGCCAGGCTGTCCGGGCCCAGCGTGTTGCGCTGCACTTCCAGGAGTGCCTCGAAGGTTCCGCGCGCCGAGAGGTCGTCGGCCACGGCCCGCTGCGTCAGGCCCAGGTTGTGCAGGGCGCTGAGCGTGGCCGGGTCCTCGGGACCGAGCGAGTTGCGGCGGCCCGCGACCACGCGCTCGTAGATCGGGCGGGCCTCCTCGGGCCTGTCGAGGTAGGAGAGGGCTACGGCCAGACCGTGCGCGGCGGAGAGAGTGTCCAGGTGGCGCGGCCCGAAGACGCGCTCGCAGCGCTCCAGCAGGATGGTGTACTGGTCACGGGCGGGCGAGTAGTCGTCGAGCTCGAGCCCGATCGCCGCGACGCGGGCTTCGGCCTCGAGCGTCGCCGGGTGCTCCGGTCCGAGAAGCTTGCGGCGCGCATCCATGACCTGACGGCAAAGCGAACGCTTGATTCGGAGGTCCGGGAACCCCTCTAGAAGGACGTCCAGGTCCTGCAAGGCCGCGAGCCCGGCGATGGACGGGATGTCCGAAATGTCGGCGCCTGATAAGCCGCGATCCATCGACAGAGGAGATTCTCCCGCCTAAGCCCCCGGTGAACACCCATGATGCCAGGTTGGCAGAGTTCGGGGGCGCGGCGGTTACGATAACGGAGCGCCCCGAACGGTGCCGTGGCGCCTCGTCGAACGCCGGGAGATCGGGTTGAAGTCGGTCGAAATCGAGATTCGGANNGGGTTCCGGTCGCGGATCGGCCTGGAGAACGCCACTCTGGCCGGACCGACGGCCGACGCCAAGAGCCTGGTCGGCGTGCTGGCGGCCGGGGTCGAAAGGGGCCACCGGGTCCGAATCTGGGCCGAAGGCGACGACGAGGCGGAGGCGATCGAGGTCTTGAGCGAGCTGCTAAGGGGTGGATTAGGCGAGCGGCCCGGGGAAGCCGGGGCGCCGACGAGGGTGGTCGGAATGCCGGGCGCGCCCGGCATCGCGGTTGGGCCGATCTGGCGTCCGGACGCCGAAGGGGTGGCAGACGCCGAAGGCCTGGCCGGCGCGGGTTCACCGGGCGCCGCCGACCCGGAGGCTCGCATTCGCTCCGCCGCCGCTGCCGCAGCGTCGGCGCTCGCCGCATTGGCGGCCCGGCTGTGCGAACTGGACCGAGTCGGCGAGTCCGAGATTCTCGATGCACAGGCGCTGATGGCCGTCGATCCGGCACTGCTGAACGAGGCGGTCCGGCTGGCCGCCGGCGGATTGGACCCCGCCGCGGCGATCGTGGCCTCGGCCGAGGCATCGGCGCGGATCCTGGCCGATCTGGACGACGAGCTGCTGGCCGCGCGGGCCGCGGACGTTCGCGACGTGGGGGCGCGAATCGCGCGAATCCTGGTCGGGGCCGGAGCTGGCATGCCCGCGCTTCCGTCGATCGCGGTCGCGGCCGACCTCGCGCCGTCGCTCGTGGCGGAGGTGCCGCCGGGGCTGCTCCTCGGCGTCGTCCTCGCCGGCGGCTCGCCCACGGCGCACGTCGCGATCCTGGCCCGCAGCCTGGGCATTCCGGTGGTCGTGGCTGCGGCGGGGCTGCTCGACGCGACTCCCGCGGTGCCCGGGTTGCCCGCGTCGGTTGGGTTGCCCGCGGCGCCCGTCGCCGGCACGGTCCTCGCCATCGACGGCGAGACGGGCGAGGTTCTGATCGATCCCGGCGCGGCCGATCTCGAGCGGTTGGCCGGCCTCCGGATCGTGCGCGCGGAGCGCGACCGGCGCGCCGCCGCCCTGCGAGGTCGACCGGCCGCGACCCGAGACGGGCAGCGGGTCTCGCTCCTGGCCAACATTCGCAGCCCCGAAGATGCCGCTCGGGCGATCGCGGCCGGGGCGGAGGGCGTCGGTCTCTTCCGGACCGAGTTCCTGTTCCTGCGCCGCCAGTCGGCCCCGACCGAGGCCGAGCAGATGGCCGCCTATCGTGGCGCGATGGAGGCCTTCGGGCCCGATCGACCGGTCGTCATTCGCCTGGCCGACATCGGCGGCGACAAGCAGATCCCGTATCTGGGCCTGCCCGACGAACCCAACCCGTTCCTCGGTGTCCGGGCGATTCGACTGGCGCACGGTTCGCGGGAGCTGCTGCTGACCCAGCTCCGGGCGATCTGGCGAGCGGCCGGCCTGGCCGGGGTCACGCCCTACGTCATGGCCGCGATGGTCTCGACCATCGCCGACGCACGGCTCCTCCTCGAGTTGCGAGACGAGGCCCGTGCCGCGGTAGTTGCGGCCGGCGACCCGTGTCCGGATCGCATGGCAACCGGGCTCATGATCGAGGTGCCTTCGGCGGCGATGCTGGCCCCGGAGCTGGCGCGCCTGGCCGACTTCTTCAGCATCGGCACGAACGATCTGACGCAGTATGTGCTGGCCGCCGACCGCGGCAACCCCTCGCTGGCGCGGCTCCAGGACGCGCTCCACCCGGCGGTTCTGCGGACGATCAAGAGTGTCGTCGCAGGCGCGGACGGGGCCGGGATACCGGTGGCGGCGTGCGGCGAGCTGGCCGGCGACCCGGCCGGGGCGCTGGTCCTGGTGGGTCTGGGCGTGGACGAACTGTCCGCGGAAGCGGCCTCGCTGGACGGGGTCCGCGCCGCACTGGCGGGCGTCATGTCGGCGGAGCTGCGCGAGCTGGCGGCGCGGGCGCTGGCAGCCACGGACGCGGAGACGGTGAGGACTTTGGCGGCGGAGCTGACTGGGCGCGGATAGTCGCGCGGCTCAGCGAGACGTCGGAGGGTTCGGGCTAGACCGATCAGCCGCTAACCCGCGCCGGACACTCCGCCGGGGCTCGTCAGCGTCCGCAGCGAGATCGCCAGCTCGCGGTTCACCAGCAACGTGCGGAACCACTGCGAAACGGGTTCGCTGCAGAAGTCGTACTCGAGCACCGCGTCCGTGATCGCCACCATGGCGGGCTTGCGGTCGAAGCTGCGGACCGGGTTCGCCGTCGGCGGAGCGTGCATGAATCCTTCGGCGCAGTAGGGGCCGAGCTTCACGGTGACGCCGTTGGGCTTGGTCGCCAGACGTCGCTCCGGGTCGCCGCGAGGCCCGCTGGCCACGACGATGTCGAGCTCGTCGCGGGAGATCTCGAGCTCGTCGAATTCCTGGGTGTGACCGTCCAGCGTGCTCACAAGCGTGACGTCGTGAAGGGTGATGGTCTTGCGTCGATTGAGCAGATCGGCCAGGCGCGAGTCCTCGAGGTCTACGCGTCCTTCGACCCGGCAATCCTCGGCGAAGCCTACAAAGTCGATGCCCGTTCCCATGGCGTCCCCTGCTGGTTCCTGGGTCATTGGGTTGAGTCTCCTGCAGGAGTGGTCGGGCGTGGATCCCCGATAAAGATACGCCGAACGGGGAGGTACTCAGTCCCCAATCCGCAGTATGGGACCACGGTGCGCCAGGTGGTGCGGGAAGGAATCGGCGGCCCTCTTCGGGCCGAGCCGCAGTTGCGTCAGACCGATCCGTCGGCGGTCGGTCCGGGTTTGCCGGCGCGGCCGACTCGACGTTCCTGGCCGGAGAGCAGTCGCCCGATGTTGTCGGCGTGGAAGAGCCAGATGAGCCCCGGCACGCCGACGCCGTAGACGTAGTAGATCGGCGCGAGGGGCACGACCGCGGTCGCGATCACCATGACGATGCCGCCGATCAGGGTGGCGGCCAGCGATCCCAGCGACGAGATGCGCGTGACCGCGATCACGATCACGAAGACGGGGAAGATCACCGCCAGGATGGGGGGCGCGATGATCAGGGCGCCGCCCGTGGCCGGCGCCACGCCGCGGCCGCCATGGAAGCCGATGAACGGCGAGCGGCTATGACCGACGATCGCGGCCAGAGCAGCCGCGACCTGCGCCACCTGGTCGCCGCCGATGGCGACGACGAGCAGCACGGCGACCGCACCCTTGGCCACGTCGAGCAGCCCCGAGACGGCAGCCCAGCGGAAGCCGACTGCGCGCGACACGTTGGCGCCGCCGGTACGGCCGCTGCCGACCGTTCGCGGATCGGGCCCGCCGATCAGGCGCGGAACGATGATCCCAAAGGGGATGCCGCCCAGCAGGTACCCGGCGATCAGGGCGACGCCGACCCGGACGAGGTCGATGGTCTGCATGGCCGGGAAGTATAGGGCGGCGAATCGCGGCCGGTGGACGGCCCGGTCAGCCGGCCGCGGGCGAGGCCGGAGTGGCGGGCGCGGCTTGCGCGGCTTGCGCAGCCAGCTCGGCCAGGAACCGCTCCGGGTTGTGGCGCAGCAAGGCGCGTCGGTCGGGATGCGCGGCCACGTCATCCACCAGCTCGGTGAGACGGGCGTTCACCGGAGTCGCTACGCCGAGCCCCCGGCCGAAGCGGGCGACCGCGCCGTTCATCCATGCGACTTCAGTCTGCTCGGTCGACGGGCCCGCGCCGGCCATCTGGACGTGGAGCCGTAGAGATGGCAGCTTGCCGCCGCGCGCTCCGCCGACGATTCGTCGCAGGATCGGGCGACCGAGCCAGGCCGGCAGCCGAATGGCGCGAGCCAGCCACGGCACCGCCGCGCCGGGCAGCCTCACCGGCCGGACCCCGAGCGCCGTCATCACCGCCAACGTTTCGAGGAGCTGCCGCCGCTCGACCTCGAAGAGCCGCCGGTCGGCGTAGATCGCGTCCGGATCCATGTCGAGGACGGCGCCCGTCGCGTTGGCGATCAGGTTGGCGAGCAGCTTCGACCATTTCATCGCCTTCACGTCGGGCAGCGCGGCGGTGCGCAGGCCCGCTCGCGCGAAGTCGGCCAGCAGCGGCGCAACGAAAGGTTCTGCCGCAGGATCGGCCGCGGCCAGCGCGATCCCGCCGCGCCCGAGCCAGAGGACCTCGTCCTCCGAGGCGAGGCGGATCGGGGCTGTCAGCGAGGCGGCGATCTGCGGCGCCGAGGTCCGGACCTCTGCCGCGGTCCCCTCCGCGCCGATGCCGTTCTCCACGGTGAGCGTCGGGGCGTCCGGCCACGCCAGAGTCGGCGCCAGGACTTCGCGCAGGACCGGCATCTTTACCGCCACCAGGATCAGGTCCGGACGCGAGGAATTCTCGGTCTTGGTGACGCGATGAGTCGGGATGGCCTGGCGCGTGCCGTCCGGCCGAACCAGCGTGACCGGCTTCTCCGACGGTGGCTCGAAGATGCGGACGAGGGTGACCTCGTAGCCGACGCTTCCCAGCAGCGTCCCGAGGAACGACCCGACGGCTCCCGCGCCCAAGACGAGAACTCGTCGCGGGCTACGGTTTTCGCGGGCCGAGTGGGGCGCGGTCGGCGTCATGGCACCTTTCGGTCGAGGGTCGGTCGGTCGGTCGTTAGCCTAGCCTGTCGGTCCCGGGCGCGCGCGAGCGCGCGGCCACGGGCACGGCAGCGGCCAGGCCAAAGGCACGGGCACGGCCGGGCCGAGCGCCTCGACCGCGGCCTACTCGGCGTCCGCTTCGCCCGGCACGACCCAATCGAGGGTCCGGGCGACGGCGCGCTTCCAGTTCGCGTACTCATGCTCACGCCGCCGGTCATCGATCTGCGGCAGCCAGCGGCGGTCCTCGACCCACTGGCCCCTCAGCTCGTCCATCGACGACCAGTAGCCCACCGCGAGCCCGGCCGCGTAGGCGGCACCCAGAGCGGTCGTTTCCGTCACCCGGGGCCGGACCACGGGCAGGCCGAGAACGTCGGCCTGGATCTGCATGAGCAGGTCGTTGCGGACCATGCCGCCATCGACTCGCAGCTCGGCCAGCGGCGTGCCGGAGTCGGCCGTCATCGCGTCCAGCACCTCTCGCGTTTGCCAGGCCGTGGCCTCGAGCGCCGCGCGGGCGAGGTGGCCTTTGGTCGCATAGCGGGTCAGGCCGGCGATGATGCCGCGTGCGTCGCTCCTCCAATGCGGGGCGAAGAGGCCGCTGAACGCCGGTACGAAGTAGACGCCACCGTTGTCGGGCACGGTTCGGGCAAGGGTTTCGACCTCATCCGACGTCGAGATGACGCCGAGGTTGTCACGAAGCCATTGGACGAGCGCCCCGGCGATNNCCGTGGCTCGAATGGACCGGCGTGGCTCCGGTGTTCAGCAACGCGAAGCAGCCTGTCCCGTAAGTGTTCTTGGCATCTCCCGCGCGAAACCCGGCGTGGCCGAAGAGCGCGGCCTGCTGATCTCCAAGGTCGCCCGCGATCGGCACGCCGGGCAGGCAGTTGACGGCCGTTCCGTACACCTCGCTCGACGAGCGGACGTCGGGGAGCATCGCCCGCGGGACTCGCATAAGGCTCAGAAGCTCGTCGTCCCATTCGAGCGTCTCGAGGTCGAACAGAAGGGTGCGGCTGGCGTTGGTCACGTCCGTGACGTGGAGTCCGCCGTGCGGGCCGCCTGTCAGGTTCCAGATGCACCAGGTGTCGACCGTGCCGCAGAGGATCTCGCCGGCTTCGGCGCGAGCCCTGACGCCGGGCACGTTGTCGAGGATCCAGCGGATCTTCGGGCCCGAGAAGTAGGTCGCGAGCGGCAGTCCCGTCTTCGCCCGCAGCCGGTCCTGTCCGCCCTCGCGCGCGAGCTCGTCGCAGATGCCCGCCGTTCTCGTGTCCTGCCAGACGATGGCGTTGTAGACGGGCTTGCCGGTCGCGCGGTCCCAAACGATCGTCGTCTCCCGCTGGTTCGTTATCCCAACCGCGGCGAGCTGGGACGGCGAGATGCCGGCCGCGGTCAGCGCGCCCGTGGCGATCTCTTCGACGCGCGCCCGGAGCTCGAGCGGATCGTGTTCCACCCAACCTGGCTGAGGCAGGATCTGACGAAGGTCGCGCTGCGCGAAGCCAACAGGCGATCCGGTCCGGTCGAAAACGATGCAGCGGCTACTGGTCGTGCCCAGATCGAGGGCTGCCACGTAGTCTCGATTAGA
>PMIQ01000156.1 GCA_003157175.1 Chloroflexota bacterium | reverse complement strand
GTGCCGCCAGAGCGGGCTGCGGCCGGACGCGGCAGTGATGGTAGCCACCGTCCGCGCCCTCAAGATGCACGGCGGCGTCGGCCGGATCGTGGCGGGCAGGCCGCTGGACCCGGCGCTCGGGGTGGAAAACGTGGCGGCGGTCCGCAAGGGCTCGGCCAACCTCGCCGCCCAGATCGAGAACGTGCGTGTCTTCAACGTGCCGGTCGTCGTGGCGATCAACCACTTCCCCGGCGATACGGAAGCGGAAGTGACCGCGATCAGGGAGGTGGCTCTGGCCGCCGGCGCACGCGACGTGGTGGTGAGCCGCCACTTCGCCGAGGGCGGCGCCGGGGCTGAAGACCTGGCGCGGGCGGTCTGGTCGGCTGCGGAGGAAGGGGCGCCGGACTTCCGGCTGCTATACCCGGACGACCTGCCACTGCGCGAAAAGATCGAGGCGGTCGCGGTCCGCATCTACGGCGCCCGCGGCGTGGACGAGCTGCCGGCCGCCACCAAGGCCCTCAAGCTGTACGAGGAGCTGGGTTTCGGCAACCTGCCGGTCTGCATGGCCAAGACGCATCTCTCGCTCAGCCACGACCCGGGACTCAAGGGCCGACCTACCGGCTTCCGCGTCCCCATCCGCGAGGTCCGTCTCTCGGCCGGGGCGGGCTTCGTCACGCCGCTTCTCGGCGAGATGCGCACCATGCCCGGACTGCCCTCGCATCCGGCCGGCGAATCGATCGACATCGACGCCGACGGCAACATCGTCGGGCTGTTCTAGCCCGCCTCCAACGCCGCCGAGCCGAACCGCCTTCGTTTGCTCCGCGCTAAAGCGGTGGCTGAGCGCTGCGCAAACGAATTCGCTTCGCCTCATCGTCGGCCCCGACGGGTCGGGCAGATTCAGAGCTTCGAGTAGACCAACGCAACTCGGTGGGGGGCCACGAGCCGCGCAACCTCGTCGACCAACCTCTGGCTGAGGTACGGGGGCCAGTTCCAGAACTGAAAACCCAGGTAGCCGAAGGCGAAGCTATGACCAAACGTCCATTCGGTGACGGAGAAAGAGTCATGGCACGTCGGGCATTCCATCAAGGCTGGGCCAGTTGCGTCGAACCACTCCCCTGCCAGGGCAAGCCAGCCTTCGGGCGGCGTGTGGGCGTGACCGTGGGGGCATTCGGCTTTGTAGTCCGTGCTGACGGACCAGAAGACCGTCTTCTTGGTAATCAGTTCGAGACCATTGACTTTCATCCGCCGAGTGTCCTGACCGTCGTCGCGTGGATCCAGCCAGTTCTCCATCTGACAGCCGGGCGCATAACCCATATCGTCGAGCCCGAGGACGCACGCGGTCGGCGTGGCCTCCACGATCTGTTCGACCTTCAGCCACTCGAGAACTCGGTCGGCGAGAAACACCGCTTGCGGCTCGCTCGCATCACGGTCAACTACCACCTGGAAGAAGTTGCTCACACAGGCAAGGTTACCGACATGTCAACGGCGTCGTTGGCGCCAGCATCCCATAGACTCTGCTCGTGCTCACCCTGATTCTCACCCGACACGGCCAGGCCGCGGCAGGCGACGTAATGCTCGGCGGGCAGCTGGACGTGCCGCTGCTGCCCACGGGGCGCGATGAGGCCGAAGCGCTGGCGCTCCGGCTTTCGGGCGTTCGAATCGATCGCATCGTTTCGAGCCCGATGCTGCGGGCGCTCGAGACNNCTCGACTACGGACGGTGGGAGGGCCTGACTTACGCGGAGGTCGACGCCCACGATCCGGAGCTGCGGGCTCGCTGGGAGCACGATCCGGCGGCGACGCACTCCCCCGGCGGCGAATCGGGCGACGATGTGGCGGCCCGGGCGCTCAACTTCCTGGTGGACCTGATCGAGGCCGAGGAATCGGCGGCGGACGACGCGCCCGACGCGACCGGCGTTGCCGGCGCCCGCGCGGCCCTCGTGTCCGGTACCCGAAATGGCCGGCATTCGCCCGATCCCGGCGGCTCGCGGTTGATCGTGTCCGAAGCCCAGGCCGAAGCCGAGGATGAGCGTCGCGCGCTCGTCGTCGCCCACGGGACCTTCAACCGCATCCTGCTGTGCGTCGCGCTGGGGATTCCGGTCCGCGACTACCGTCGCCGCTTCCTCCAGGATCGTGTCAATCTGACCGTCCTGCGCTACGGGCGGGGTGATCCGCCCGACGGCGCCCAGCTGATCCTCGCCAACGACGTGGGCCACCTCCGATCCCCGGGCGAGGCGCCCTGGGGCTAGGCCGATCGGGGACGCCGCCCGCGCCGCGGCCCGCGAGTCCGCGATAGCCGCCCGCGCCGTCGCCGCCATGGCACCCCGGCGGTGCCCTGCGCGATCAGGCATCGAGTGCGAGACTGGGCTTTGGGACGGCCACGATCGGCCGCATGGAGGATCTGACTCAGGTGTTTCGCGCAGCGACGGCCTACATCATGCTGTACGCCGCCGTCGGAGCCTACTCGCCATTCCTGCAGCAGTACTACCAGAGCCTGGGCATCCCGCTCGCGGAGATCGGGCTGCTGCTGGCCTTCACTTCGGCCATGGCGCTGGCCGCGGCGCCGGTCTGGGGTGCCATCCACGACCACGTCCCGGGCTCGAGGTTGCTGATCCCGTTCGCGGCGACGATCGGCACAACGGGCGCCGTAGGTCTCGCATTCGCGGGCCCGACGCCCCTCCTGGTCGTGGCGGCCGCCACCTGGGCGGTCGGCATGGCCGGCATGAGCCCGATGATGGACGTCCGCGTCCTGTCGATGGTCGGCGCGAACCGGACCCGCTATGGCTGGATACGGGCCTGTGGCTCGGCCAGCTTCATGGTCTGGGCGCCGATCGTCGGGTTTCTGGTCGATCGCGGCGGCGCCGCCGCGCTGTTCCTGGTCATGATCCCGGCCCTCGTGCTGGCCGGCGTCTCCTCGATCGCCCTGCCTCCCCGGCCCGACTCCGTCCGCGCGCCGAGCATTCGCAAGGCGCCGGGAACGGTGCTGCGTCACCGGCCGATCGCTCTGTTCCTGATCGGCTCAACGGTCGGCTGGGTGGCGCTCTCCGCCCAGAACTCCTTCTTCTCGATCTACCTCCGGAGCCTGGGCGCGCCGAGCAGCATGGTGGGCTGGACATGGGCAATCGCCGCGCTGATGGAGGTGCCGGCGATGTTCCTGTTCCCGTGGCTGGCCCGACGGTTCGGGGTTGAGCGGCTGATCGTGGCTGGGGCTGCGATCGTCGTCCTGCGCCTGATCGCCAACGTGACCTTCACGGACCCGACGATGCTCCTGGCCTGCGCGCTCGTGCAGGGGGCCGGCTTTGCCATGATGTTGATCGGGGCAGTGACCTTTGTCTCTATCCAGGCGCCGAAGGGGACGGCGGCCACCGCCCAGGGTCTCTTCAGCGCCATGACCGGCAGCCTGGCCGCGATCGTCGGCTCCGGTGTGGGCGGGCTGATCGCCGGAATGATCACGATTCGCGGTCTGTATGCCGTCACGGCCTGCGTCGGCGCCGCAGCCGTAGTGATGATCGCCATGGCAGTTCTGCCAGAAGCTCGAAGTCGGGCCGCCCAGCCTCCAGAAATCGTGGCGCCGCCGCTCGCTGCCGAGGTGCCCGTCCCGGAGGCACCTGCCCGGTAACTGGCCGACCTACAGGCCGAGCCGCCTGAGTCGGGTTCGAATCGTGTCCGCCACCGTTTGCGCCCCAAGGTTGGTGAAGTGCAGGCCGTCCGAGGTGTACTTGGGGTAGTAGACGCCGTTGGCGTTGGTGAGCGGTGCGTGGATGTCGACGTACGTGACCCGCTGAGAGTTGGCAAGGTTGATGATCGCCGTGTCGAGCGAATCGACTCGGGCCGCCATCGAGGTGTACGAGTCGGGCGGGACGAGCAGCATGATGACCGTGATCCCGTGTGCCTTAGCTCCAACGATGATCGCTCGCAGATTGGCGATCGTGACGCTGCCGCTGATGCCGAATCCCAGATCATTCGTTCCGCCAAGCACGAACAGGACGTTGGGTTTGTAGTCGTACACGTCTTTGGTGAGCCGGGCCCGCATCTGCGCGGTCGTGTTACCGGGCACGCCGGCGTTGTGGATCAGCCGGAGAGCCGGGTCTTCCGCATCGAGCCGCGTCGGCCATGGCGTGTCGGGCCACGCGGTCAGCGAGTCTCCGAGGGCCACGAAGGACCGAACGACCACCGGCTTTGGCGTCGCCTTTCGGGCGGGCGCCTTGGGCTTGGGCTTCGGAGCGGGAGTTGCCGTCGGCGACGCCGTCGGGTCGGGCGAGGCCGTGCCGTCCGGTTCGGGCGTGATGGTCGGCGTCGGGCTCGCATCGGCCGTGATGTCGCCGGCAACCATGCCGCCGCTCGGCGAAGGCGACATCGACCCGGCGCCCGCTATCTGGCCGGTGACGGAGAACAGCGACGCAACTACCAGCAACGTCAGCACGGCAGTCACCTCTCGCCGCCTCGGCTCCCTGGGGAGGAATCGTCGCCCAATTCGAGCCAGCGTCGCCGAGACGGGCGATCCCGCCGCGCCCGTGGAGCCGGCCGCGCCCCCGACGCCCCCGACGCCTGCGCCGCCCGTCGCCCACGCCGCGCCCCCGACGCCTGCGCCGCCCGAAGGACCTGCCAGATTCGCCGCGCCCGCGGCGCCCAGCCAGTCAAACGACGACTTGTGCGGAGGGCGCGCCATGTGTCTGGCCGACTCGGCCACGTGGTGCTGGTCCGGATGGGCCATCGGTCGCGGCGCGGCCGGTAGGAAGAAGATGGCGCGCAGCCAACCGGGAAGCCAGCGAGCGTGGCGAGCACCGGTCAGCGGATCGGTTGGGGCCGACTGCGCCTGCGCCGCCCGGTCTCGGACGGACCCTGCCGATGAGTCGCGGCCTCGAACGCCGCTCACGCCGCGAGACAGCTAATCGGTTCGTTCAGCATGGGGACCTGCTCCGTGCCGTCTATGGCCGACAACCCGGTCTTCCCCGGACGCCGCCCCCAGTCTGCCACGGATTGGGTCGATGGCGCACGCCGGGGCCCTCGATATGCGACGGACCACGGCCGAAACCCGGTCGCTCTCGGCCCGTGGCGAGCCCTTCTAGGATTCCTGCTCCGCGTGGCGCCAGCCGGGATGGCCGAGGCGCCACCACACGAAGGCGACCACGGCCACGACGCACGCGACCAGGATGAGCGTGTCGAACGGCCGCAGCGTGTCGCGGATCTCGGTCCAGTTCGAGCCCAGGACGGTGCCGGCGTAGACGAGCGCGATCGTCCACGGAATCGCGCCCAGGGTCGAATAGGCGAGGAATCGACCGATGGGCATGTGCGAGACGCCGGCGATGAAGCTGATGACGCTTCGGACGCCCGGCAGCAGGCGGCTGAAGAAGGCGGTCGGCGAACCCCAGCGGGCGAAGAAGCCTTCGGCCTGGTCGACCTCGTGCTTGCGGATGAGCAGGAACCGACCCCAGCGGTCGAGGAACGGCCGGCCGAGCTTCGCGCCCAGCAAATAGCCGAACAGCGAGCCGGTCGTGTTGGCGGCGACGCCGACCACTACGACGACCCAGAAGTTCCAGTGGCCGTGCGTCAACGGCTCGATCTGGGTCGGGTCGACGACCGCCCAGCCGGCCAGCGGCAGGATCAGTTCGGACGGAATTGGCAGCAGCGTCGACTCGATGACCATGGCGAAGAACACGCCCAGGTAGCCGACCGTCGCGTACAGGTGCTGAAGAAACGGAATGATGGATGTGTCCAGGACTGCGAGCACGAGGCCCTCGAATGCTTGGGTTTGCGTGGTCGCCGGTGACGCCGGGCGGAACGTTGGGCAGGATACCCGAGCCACCGTCCGGGCGTGCGGCCATGCCCGCCTGCCGCGAAAGACGGCGCGCCCCGTGCGCCGCACCGCCGGCTGGCCGCGCCGCGCCGCTCCGCCCGCCGCGCCGCTCCGCCC
>PMIQ01000006.1:5817-5951 GCA_003157175.1 Chloroflexota bacterium | reverse complement strand
GCCGGGGTGGTGGCCAGCACGCTGTACATCTGCGACGAGAAGCTGACGGCGGCGATACCGCCGAATTGGGCAGCCTCGGCCATCGTCGCCCTCAGCACACCGGCGACTGCATCGACGATCTCGTCCGGGTCTTG
>PMIQ01000006.1:0-5811 GCA_003157175.1 Chloroflexota bacterium | reverse complement strand
GCCCTAGATATGCCTTCCACACCACCAAGTTCTCGGGGTTGTCCCAGTCGAGTTGGCCCCTTAGCAACTGATGCAGCCGATTGCTGTCGAACAGCAGATAGCCCTGGTTGTCGAAGGTCATCCCGTCCACCCAGACCATGCGCTCGTCCGTGATGAGCGACCGGAATGTGCCTCTTGCCGGATCGAACACGCCGATGCCTTTTCCCTCGAGCATCGTGTAGTAGATGAGTCCTTGGTTGTCGGCCCCCATTCCGTCGGTGTTGGTGCCCTTGTCCCCGTGATCGACGACCGCGGCCGCGATCCTCGTGTCATCGACGTCGAAGTCGCGCAACAACGCCGTATCGATTGAATACAGGTGCCGCGCGGTGAGCGCGCACCAGTAGAGGGTTTGGCGATCCGCAGATAGGGTGATGCCGTCGGCACCTGTGCGCATCGGAACATCCGGCCAGATCTTCTGTCCGTCGATTTCGAACCAGTAGCCTGGGACGTCCTGGGTGCTGACGTGTTGATGGAGGACTCGGCGCAGCTGGTCGTTCTTCATGTCATACACGATCAGACCGCCCTGCAGCGGATCGGTGTAGATGCCCGAGTCGGCGATGTACGCGAATCCGTTGGCGTTGTCGACGACGACGTCGTTGAGGAAGGACGCCGTGTAGTCGGCAATCTCGTTCGGGATTGGGATCGACTTGACGAGGGTATTGGAATCCAGGTCCCAGCAGACCAGCTTCTGGGCGCCATCGACGCAGGGCGCGTCCTGGAGGTGCCCCTGATCGAGGAACCAGGCCCGGTTGAGCTCATCGATCTCCCATCCAAGCACCGATTGGAGGGCCTTGACGTCGTCCGTTCGGTTCATCTCCCACGATGGAAACGGCTCAAGCATCGGGCTGCCGTTGACGATCACGACCCTGTTCACGGTGGCAGGAATCCCGGGCGTCCAGCGCGGCACGGAGAGGTAGTGGTTGCCCTTCCGGTCCACCTTGAAACCGGCCGGCATAGCTCCCTTCCAGTACTCCCCTTCTTCGAAGGCANNCGGGCCTACTTGATTGGATTTCAGCCGACGGTTGCGAGAACGTCGATCGGGCCAGCGCCAACGCCCGTCCGTTCGATAGCCCGCGTGATGTCCTCGAGATCTTGAGCGCTGAGCCTGACGTCCGGCGCCCCGACCCAGCCGTCTATCTGCTCGGGTGAGCGGGCACCCACGATGGCGGCCGAGATACCGGGCCACTGCAGTACCCAGGCGATCGCAAGCGCGCCGACTGAGATGTTCAGTCGATCCGCGATTGGCCGAATCCGCTCGACGTACTCCAGATTCCGCGCCAGCTGGGGCTCGTGGTACTCGGGATTCGCGGCGCGGTGGTCGTCGCGGGGCAGTGCGGCGGCCCGCTCCCGTGTGAACCCGCCGGTGAGGACGCCCGATTGCATCGGGCTGTAGCACAGGAGGCCGCTCCCGTGGCCGAGGCTCCACTGCCGAAGCTCCCCGCCTGTCTCACGTCGAATCATTGAGAACGGCGACTGGACTGTCTCGACGTGGGCAATCGGCTCGCAGCGCTCGAGGAGGGCGACATCGAAGTTGCAGACGCCGATGTGCCGGACTTTCCCCTCGTCGCGCAGGCGGACCGCCTCGGCCCAAGAGTCCTCGACCGGTACGCCAGTTAGGTCCGGCCAGTGGAACTGCCAGAGGTCGATCGTATCCAGGCCAAGCCGCCGCAGTGAGTCCTCACACTCGCGGCGGATCGATGCCGGCTCCAGGGTCCGTAATGGGTCCCTGAAGCGGTCTGCCTCGTCCCATAGCATGCCGCACTTCGAAAAGATGAGCGGACGATCCCCGGGCGGCATCTGCCGCAGCGCGCGGCCGACAACCTCCTCTGAGCGTCCATATCCGTACACCGGGGCGGTATCGATCCAGTTCACGCCGAGTTCCGCTGCATGCAATAGCGCGCGGATCGAGCTGGCATCGTCCTGCGAGCCCCAACCGTAGGTCCACTCGCCGCCACCAATCGCCCAGGCCCCGAAACCGACCTCGGTGATCGCCAGTCCGGTTGAACCCAGTGGTCTCGTCCCTATCGACATGGTCGCCTCCCGATTTCACCGGTCGCGTGTTTGTCGCCTCACGTCCCCACCCCTCGGTTCCGCGGGCGTCCAGTGAGCGTGACCGCATATTGGTACCGGTCGGGCCGAGAACGAACGACGGCCCTCTCGATCGGCTGGTTGTTGTCCAGGTAAGTGGTCCTGGCGACGATGAGGAGCGGAGCGCCCGGCCGGAGATCGAGTTTCGCCGCCTCTTCGGGCGTGGCCGCCCCGGCCGTCACGATCTCCTCGCCTCGCGCGAGCGTGAGGCCGTAGACCTGCTCGTAGGTCTCGTAGAGCGAAGCCCGCAAGAGCTCACTCGAGAATCCGGGTACGTGATCGGGCAGGATGTAGTTGTCGGTCAGGCAAATGGGGGCGCTGTGGGCACTGCGCAACCGGAATAGGTGCCAGACCGGAGCCCCGGGCTCGATCTGGAGCGCGGCCGCCAGCGACTCGCTGGCCTCCTCCATTTCGAGCGTTATCTCGACGTTCTCCGGTGTCAGGCCCATCTGTAGAAGCGTGTCGGTGACGGTGGAGAGCGTATTCAGCCCCTGAGTGATCTCCAGGGCGCGAGAAACGTAGGTGCCGCGGCCCTGCTCCTTGATAAGGATCCCTTCACGCGCGAGCTCGTCGACCGCTCGACGCACGGTGATTCGGCTGACACCGAATTCGGCTTCCAGGCGCGACTCCGCCGGGATCAGATCGCCGATCTGATAGACGCCAGCTCGGATGCGCGCACGAAGCGCGTCCATGAGCTGCCCGTACTTCGGCCGTCCGGCCCGGGCTGCGTACGGCAGAACCGGGGGCATGCGTGTCATCCGGGCCGGGCTCGTCTCAGGCTCGTAGCCTGCTGCCGGTCTTCCGAGGCTCGCCGTGCCGCCGCCGTCAGCTGATACAGACGAGTGTAGCGGACCGTCCGAGCCTGGGCGGGCCGTCGGCGAAGGCGCAAGGCGTTCCTCGGTCATGGTATCAGCGCCAGCCGCTCGAACGGCTCCTGAAGCCGATCATGAATCTGTTTGAACACCTCGTACAGTCTCTCGTATCGAGGAAATCGCGCCGGTTCCGGCTGGAAGGTCCGGTCGCGAACCACCCAGCGTTCCACTCCTGCCGAGACGCTTGGGATTGCCCCGACGCCGGCGGCCGCAAGCAGGGCAGATCCAACAACTCCCCCCTCGGAAGCCACGACGGTCTGCACCGGTCTCTCGTAGATGTCGGCCTTGATCTGCGACCAAAGAGAGCTGCGAGCCCCGCCGCCGGTCGTGAAGATCGAGCGGACGTTCGTTCCGGTGCCCTCAGCGATCTCGAGCGTTCGCTTCAGTTCGAAGCAGACGCCCTCCATGATCGCGCGTGCCATCAGCCCGGTTCCCGACGAAGGCGTAAGGCCGACGAATGCGGCTCTCGACAGGGGCGAGCCGAGAAGGCGCTCGCCCATCAGGTACGGCAGGAAGAGCAGCCCATCGGCTCCCGGTGGTACCGCCTNNCTGATCGCGGAACCACTGGAGAGCACCGCCGCCGGACTCGGCGATCCCAAACGGAATCCATCCGGCGATAGCGTGGTGAAGGTTCATCGTAGGCGGCTCGACGATCGGTTCGCGCGAGAAGACGCAGAAGTCCGACGCCGTTCCCGTGATGTCAACCGCCGTCCCCTCCTCCGCCATACCGGCTGCGAGGAGCATGCATTGCATGTCGCCGGCCCCGGCAACGACCGGGGTTCCGACAGTCAGGCCGGTCGCGCTCGCGGCCGCCTCGGTCACCTCCCCGATCACGCACGTCGACTCGACCACCGGTGGCATCTTGTCCAATGACACTCCGAGCCATCCGGCGAGCTGGTCCGACCAGGCGAGCGTGGTGGCATCAAACAGGAAAGAGCCCGAAGCCTCGCTCCAGTCCATCGCCAGCTCGCCGCTAAGCATGTAGTTGACGAAAGCGGCGCCCGTGGCGAACTTCCAGGTGCGCTCGTACAGCGCCGGCTCATGCTCCTTGAACCAGGCCATCTTGAACCCGACCCAGGCGGCAAGCGGAGGGTCCGCGGCAATACGACTTGCCTCGTGCGCGAACGGCTGCCCCTCGAACGCACGCACAAGCTGGGTGGCGCGCTTGTCGCACCATATCGGGACCCGCGGCGGGATCGGCTGGCCAGCCGCGTCGAGCGGAATCGTGGCGTGCATTTGTGCGTCCGCCCCAACCGCAATAACCTCCGCAGGCCGCACCTTCGCTCGGTCGAGGACCTGGCGAATTCCAGAAGCTGTTGCCGACCACCACAACCTGGCGTCCTGCTCCGCCCAACCCGGGCGCGGCACGTCCATCGCCTGCGGTGTCGACGCGATCGCCAGGACGTGCCCATCGAGATCGAGCAGGGCAACGCGAATGCTCGCTGTTCCGATGTCGATCCCGATCAGGTACTCACGGCTCATGCTTCTGCTCGTCTTCCTCTCGTCGCACAGCTGGCCGCGCTAGACGCGTATCGTGATCCAGAAGTATTCCAGCGGCAGATCGGTCGTGTTGCGCGTGATGTGGAACGGGCCAGGCTCGAGGTAGAAGGTATCGCCGGCCGCGACCTCTGTCTCCTTGCCGTTGACGACCATCACCCCTCGGCCACGCGTGAAGAAATAGACCTCTTCCCGGTCGCCGTGCTCGTGCCCGCGCGTCCCGCAGTGCGGGAAGACGGTGGTATACCCGGCCGTGATCCGGCCAGAGGCCGACTCCTCGGGCTTAACCATCGTGAAGACGTCGCGCCTAACCTCATCCCCTTCGACGCGGAGGAGAGCAGAGAACGCGCTATCGCCTCCCTCCGCCTCCATGTCCTCGAGGGGGAGGCGAAATGTTCGAACGGTCTGAGGCACTTGGCAACTCCCAGCAGTCTTGTTGACTAGAGAGGCGTGACGGGCGGCGCGCTCACTCCCGCTGGAACGGGACTGGTTCCACCCACTCGAGCTTCACGAATAGCCGCAACGACGCGGCGGGCGCGTTCTTGGAGCTCATCGTAACGGCGCTCGTCGATGAGTTGCTTGCTCAGCAACTCGCCACCAAGCCCCACGGCGACTGCACCTGCTCGAATGTAGTCCGCGGCGTCCTCGACTGTCACGCCGCCGACGGGCACGAGTCGTACCTGCGGCAGCGGTGCCAGGACATCCTTTATGTAGCTGGGCCCAAGTGCGCGGACCGGGAACACCTTGACCATGTCCGCCCCAGCCTCCCAGGCCGTGAGTATCTCGGTCGGCGTCAGCGCACCCGGGACGACGACTATCGAATACCGCTTGGCGAAGCGAATGAGGTCGAGGTTGAGGCTCGGTGCAACGATGAACTGCGCACCGGCGGTTACGGCGAGGCGCGCGGTCTCTGGGTCGAGGACGGTGCCGGCGCCGAGAACCACCCGCTCGGCGAAAGTCGTTCGAACCTCCCGGATCAATTCCAGCGCGTTCGGCGTGCCGAGGGCGATCTCGAACGTGTTGATGCCGCCGGAGAGGAGCGCTTCGACGAGATCAATCGCCGGCCCCGGTTCCTTGAGGCGGAGAATGGGGACGACGCCGCCCTCGAGCAGGCGTTCGAGGATCTGGGCATTCGCCACTGTCGTTGGCCTCCTTGGATGCCGCTCTAGACGAGGGCGGCCGCAGCGTGAGCCGTGGCAGAGCCGCCGCTCGGCGCATGGATCGCTTGCTTGGACTCGGTATCGAAGAGGAGCACGTATTCGGGTTCGAGCGCGAGCTGCATCGTGTCGTCGCGTTTCGGGCGGTTGCCGGGTGG
>PMIQ01000115.1 GCA_003157175.1 Chloroflexota bacterium | reverse complement strand
TCGAAGCTCGGGCGCTCCTGCGTGAACATCGCCTTGCAGATCGTCAGCGCCTCCTCCAGGCGGTCCTCGCGCTCGCCGATGGGCGGGAAGTCGATGCCGTAGCCGGCGTGCTCCGTCTCGTTCCAGGCGGCGCCGATGCCAAGCATCGCCCGACCCTTGGACACGATGTCGAGCGTGGTGACCGTCTTCGCCAGCATGGCCGGGTTCCGATAGGTCACACCCGTGACCATCGTCCCGAGCATGACCCGTTCCGTCCGTGCCGCGATTCCGCCGAGAGCCGTGTACGCCTCGAGCATCGGCTCCTCCTCCGAGGCCACGGCGCCGATCTGGTAGAAGTGGTCCATGACGGTCACGAGGTCGAACCCGGCCGCCTCCGCGGACTGGGCCAGCTCGACGACACGGTCGAACAGCTTCGAGTCCGGCGTGCCCGCGAAGGTGAAGCTGGGCATGTGGTAGCCGAAGAAGGGTCGCATAGCCGGGGCTCCTTTGCCGACGAAGCGCTCGCCGTCCGACCTGGCGTTCGGCGCTGCGTCGGATCGGACCGTAGCACCGTTGTGCCGGATAGCGCAGTCCCGCCGGCCGTCGTTGCGCGACCCGCGCGCAGGATCCGGAGGAGGCTGCGAAACGACCGGTACGGGCGCAAGGGCGGCGCGTATGCTCCAGTTGCATTCCTTGCCAGCGGTTCCCTCATCTCACCAGGCTTCGAAGACTAGAGAGGATCGGATGGACCCCTCCGGATACGATCAGACGCCTCCGCCCCCGCCACCCCCCGCTCCGGACGCACCGCCTTCCTGGGCCCCGCCCGGCCAGCCCGCCCCTTACGGCCAGCCCGCCCCNNGCCGGGCCCCTACGGCGAGCCCGGAATGTGGGCCGCTCCGCCGGCTCCCAGGTCGCGCTCGCGCCTGCCGCTGATCATCGCCGCCATAGTCGTGGTCGTCGTGCTCGCAGGCGCCGGGCTGTTCGCCTACAGCTACATCAGGAACCACCAGGATGCCGGCAAAGTGGTCTTCTCGACCGACCAGCCCGTCGCCGGTCAGACCATCGACTGCGTGGTCGATCATCAGGTGACCACCGTCGCGGCCGGCACGCACGTCTACGCGACGTACCACTTCAGCTCCCAGCAGGGCTCCGGCGTCGTCGACCTCGCCATCACCAAGGACGGGACGGTCTTCCTCGCGCCCTCAGCGTTGCCGACCGCCGATACGCAGGGGCTCGACTGCGTCGCCGACACTTCGGATTTCGGCACCATCTTCGTCGACCCTGGAACGTATACGGTCACGCTCACGTCAGGCGTCAGCACGATCGCAGAAGGGACGCTGACAGTCACTCCATAGCCTGGCGACGATGTGGCCGGCGCGCAGGCGCCCCAACGGAGCGAAACGGCCACAGCGTCGATCTGAGACACATCTTGAGCACCGCCTCGCATTCACCGAGGCGGTGCTTCCGTTTCGGGCTACCCCGCCGCGTGCCGGCGGGTCAGGTCAGGCCCGGCTGGCCGGCAGCATCCGCTTCGGCGTCAGGAAGTTGCGAGGCAGTCGCGCCGGACTCGCGCTCGGCGGCGCGCATGCCTCATCGACGCGCGGCGCGCCAACCCTGGAAGGTGGGCCAACCCCATGGCACCGCGGCCGCCGCGATCCCCAGGCCGGTAAGGAAGTACAGGGGGTGCAGGATCGAGATGCCCTGGATGATCGCCAGCTCGACGACGATCCATATCATCTGGGCGCAGCCGATGGCGAAAGCCAGGAACGGCGCGACTCGCCACCGGCGCAGGCCCATGACCGCGACCGCGAACGACCCAAGGCCGAAGAGCCCGCCGAGGATCAGGCCGGGTACGAAGAAGTCCGAGAACGGGCTCCCGGCGAGCCAGCTCAAGGGCATGTGCATGACGCTGCCGTCCGGTTTGGCGACCAGCGCGACGCCGCCGGCGAGGGCTCCGAGGCCCAGCCAGATGAGCAGGCCGACGGCGGTGCGGCCGGCGCGGCCCATGGTCGGGGCGGGAATCGTGGAGGGCCCAGGTGTCGAAGTCGTCATGCGCTCGCCTCCATGCGGTCGGTGGCGCGGTCGCCTCCGTGGAGGCGCCGGGGCCCCGATCGTCCGGGCGCGCCCTGTCGAGCGGCAAGGGCCATCCGACTCTTCCGCGACCAGCGAGGGTCGACTCCAATGCCCCGGCTCAAGCCTCCGCCGGCCTGGCCAGGTAGAAGCCCTGCCCATACTGCACCTTCAGCCGCCTCAGGGCAGTCAGCTCATCGGCCGTTTCGATCTCCTCCGCGATCAGGCGCAGCGGCGCTCGCGGCGAAGCGAGTCATGCCGGCGACCATCGCCCGCATCGACCCGCGATTCGGTACCGTAGGATCATTGGAATCGCTGTCGCGGCGCGCGCGTCACGCTCCCGCGGAGCGGCGCACAACCTGGGACGGCTCGCGGCGGGAGGATCAGATGCGCCTGCACGACTTCGCCTTGGAGCGTTTCTTCGCGCGCTGGGAGTTCACCGCAGAGCTGCTCTTGTGCGCGTCCGACGTCGAGGGTTGGCCGCTCCACAACCTGCTCGAGCTGGCGGACGAGGATGGCCGGCGGCGGTGGCACGAACTGCGACTCGGCTACACCGAATCCGGGGGCGACCCGGCCCTCCGAGCCGAGATCGCGGCGCTCTACGAGCGAGTCTCAGCCGACGACGTGCTTGTCTTCTCGGGCGCCGAAGAAGCGATCTTTGCCCTTCACAACGTACTGCTAGGGTCCGGCGACCACGCCGTGATCGTCCGGCCGGCGTACCAGTCGCTCGCGGAAGTGGCTCGCGCCGCCGGCGCGGAAGTCTCGCGCGTGGAGCTGCGCGAGGCCGACGGCTGGCGGCTGGATGTCTCGCAGGTACGAGCCGCCATTCGGCCGAACACCCGGCTGATCCTCGTCAACGAGCCGCACAACCCGACCGGCTCGCTGAGCGACCGGGCGACCTTCGATCGTCTGGTCGAGCTGGCGGCCGAATCGGGCGCCCGCCTGGTCGTCGACGAGGTCTACCGCTTCCTGGAATTCGATCCGGCCGACCGATTGCCGGCCGGAGCCGACGCGCTCGAGACGGGCGTGAGCATCGGCGTCATGTCGAAGTCGTTCGGGCTGGCCGGGCTTCGGATCGGCTGGATCGCCACGCGCGACCGCGAGTTGCTGGCCCGGCTCGCCGCGTTCAAGGACTACACCACGATCTGCAACGCGGCGCCCTCCGAGGTGCTGGCCCTGATCGCGCTGCGCGCCCGGGACCGAGTCCTGGCGCGCAACCGGGCCATCGTCGAGGCCAACATGCGGCTTCTCGACGACTTCTTCGGGCGCTGGGACGGCATCTTCGAGTGGGCCCGGCCGCGCGGCGGGAGCATCGGCTTTCCGCGCCTGATTGGGGACCGGCCGATCGACTCGTTTGCGGAGGGGCTGGTTCGAGAGACCGGCGTCCTGATCCTGCCGGGTACGCTCTTCGCCGACACGGGCAATCACTTCCGCGTCGGGTACGGCCGGACGAACGTCCCGACGGCGCTGGAGCGGCTGGAACGTTACGCCGAGAAGACGCTGCGATAGTCGCGCTGGCGTTCGGGGAGCGGGCGTTCGGGGAGCGGGCGTTCGGGCCGCTAGCGCCTGGGCTCGCCTCGACGAGCCATCGCGTCGCGGGAGTAACGGGCCAGGGCGAAGGCCGCGGCCACGACCACCGCCATCATGACCAGCTCAGAGGACATGTTCCGGACCGATCGATAGATGTCGCTGCCGAACGCCGTGGCCACCACGATCCAGGAGACGATGGCGGCCATGAAGGTGGCGGCGAGCAGGCGGGTGGCGCTGTCGGGAGGATTGCGGTACACGTGCCAGAGGGCGAGCAACGCCGCCGCATAGATCAGGGCGACGAGTGCCATCGCCGGGAATCCGATCTCGGCGGCAAGCTCGGGCCAGATTGAGTGGGCATGGTCGATGCGCGTATCGATCGGCGCGATGGCGTATCCGGCCGCGTAATAGCGGCGGTACTGATTCAAACCGACGCCGAGCAACGGATGGTCCACGGCCATGTGAAGCCCGGCTTCGACCGCCCGGACTCGGAACATGACGGACCCCTGACCGGCGACGGTGGCGGGATTCCACGAATCGAACCGGCTCTCGCCGATGATCCGGACCATGGCCGTGCGATAGGCAGCGTCCAGGGTTGGCGTGACCTGCAGAACCAAAGCCGGCCAGGGGACCACGACGGTCGACAGGAGGCCGGCGGCCAGCACGATCGCGGCGCGGCTGCGCCAGCTCCGGGCGGCCAGCACCACGAGCAGCGTGGTCGCGATCGAGGTCGCCAGCCAGGCGCTCTTCGAGAAGGTGAGGAACAAGCCCGCGAAACAGGCGGCCAGCGCCACGACAAGAAGAAACAGCGTCGAGGCGTTCAGGCGCAGCGAGCGTCCGGCCAGCAGCACTCCGATCAACAGCGGCACCGCCATCGCCAGCAGCTGGCCAAGCAGACCGACGTTGCCGTAGGTGAGCAGCGAGAAGCTGGTTCGGTGTGCCTGCAGCATCGAGAGGGACGTCGCCACGGGCACGGTCTGGAGGATGTTGAACAAGGAGCCAATCGCGGCCGAGACACCCAGGGCGATGGCGACCAGCGCCAGATCGGTCCGGTTGGGCCGGAGTGCCAGCAGGATCAGGCCCATGGCGACCGGCTCGACGATCCCGTGGGCGAGCACCAACCTGCTCTGGATCACGTTCGGCGAGACGTAGGTCGATGCCAGCGCAAGCGCCAGGAACGCGACCACGGCCAGGCCCACTACGCCAGGAGCCGTGAGCGACGGCGCCAACCTGCGCAGCAGACCTGGCCTGGCCGAATGGTCGGACCCGGACTCCCGCGCCACGGCCCCTCGCTCTGCAGTGCGCCGGCGACCCCGCGACACGAGGCAGCCGACTCCCAGTGCCACAACGAAGACCGTCTGCATGATGACCTGGAAGTCGTCCGTATACCAGGAGATCTGGGCGGCATCCCACAGCGGCGTCAGCAGCAGGATCGCCAGGAACGCGGGCCACGGCCGCAGGATCGCGAGCGCCGCCAGCACAGCCGCCAAGAATGGAACGGCGGCCACCATGTCCCGAATCGCCGCCGTTTCGGTGACTCCGGCCGGCGTGTGCGCGTGCGTGGCGGCGATGCTGAACGTTGCGTCGAAGGCGACGGCAGCCAGCACGATGGCCAGCGGCCAGTCCCTTCTCAGACGGCGGGCACGCGGCAACGCCCGATAGGGAAGAGCGTACCGGGCCCTCTCGGCGCCGGAGTAGAGCCGCGAGTCGGGCAGGTTCGATTCTTGTGTTGCGTCCAAGCAGACGAGCCCCTGTGATGCGGGTGTTCGCCCCCGGGTGCCATCCGGGTGGCGGCTCCGCGAGCTCGGCGATCACGTCCCGGGCAGGTCGCCGGGCGAACGCGCGCCAACTAAAACAAGTATGAGGATGACCGCGGAATCCCGGGACTTTGCTGAAAAGGGCCTCTGGCGCCGCCGAACCGACTCTTGGCTGGATGGCTGGCGGCCCAATTCCCAAACGGCTTGCGATCATCCATCAGGCTCGCGGGGGCAGGGCCTGCCGCCGGCTGCCGGTCCACTGGATGGGCCGATCGGTCCGAGGGTAGCCCGCTCCCCGAGTGGCGGGCCCTCAGCGGCGACGCCGGCGCAGGTGACCGCCCTGGCGTCTTCGAGCTTCCGGCCGAGCGCCCCGATGCTAGTCTGTGTTCCTCGTCTCGGACGTTCAGGCTCCAACCTGTCACGCCGTGGAGGGCGCCGCAATGGGTTTCTTCGGCGGTCACACAGGATCGGCCCCGTCTCCGTTCGACGCCATCAACGGGCCCCGACTCGCCGGCGGAGAGGGCAGCCATCCTCTCCATTCCGTCAGCCCCGAGGAGCTGCTCAACCCGAGCGACGGAGCGGTCGTGGGCGAGTTCGCCCTGGACCAGCCGGCCAGAGTCGGCGATGGCATCACCGGCCACATTCGGCTGACCGCCACTAAGGCGGTGAACGCCCGAAAGGCGTACCTCCGGCTCGTCGGCCTGCGGCTGGACGAGGTCCGCCGCGAGGTGGACCATCGGGACTCCAAGGGCAACCTCATCTACACCGAGCGATGGGTCGAAACGGCGGGCAAGCTATTCAGCGCGGATGCGTTCCTGGAGCCGCCGATCCCGACCAGCCTCCAGCCGGGCGCGACCTGGGAGTCGACCTTCGCGGTTCCGGCGCCGCCGCTGGGCCCGCCCACCGCGCATCTCGGTGAGTCGATCATCGCCTGGGCGCTCGAAGTCCGCTGGGACATCGCTATGGGCTCCGACCATTGGGCTGCTTTGTACCTGCCCCTTGCCCAGAATCCGGACCTTCTCCGAGCCGGGGTCGGAAAGCAGGGCGGGACGAGCCTGATGGCCGGCGTGCCTGTGGGCGACGCCACGATCAACGTGACCTCGCCCCTGCCGGCGCCCGCCGGCCAGCCGGTTGGCGTGAGCGTCTCGTGGCCCTCGGCACCGTCCGGACAGGGTGCTCGCATCGAGATCCATCGCCGCACGAACTGCCCGAACGGAGCCGAAGGGATCATCGCCTCGGCCGCGATCGATCCCGCCTCGCTGAGCAGCGGCGCGGCCCAGGCCAGCCTGCTCGTGCCGGCCGGATCCGCGCCCTCGTTCGACGGAGCCGGCCTGGAGATCGACTACGTCATCCGCGTCCTCGTCGACCGGCGCCTGCGCACGGACGCCGCCATCGAGCGGCCTTTGGCGGTCGTCTAGGTTCGACGGTCTGGCTGCTCGGGAGGGAGTGGCGGGGCGGGGCCGACTTCGTGAGCCAGCGCGAGCAGGGCACTCGTGAGCTGCTCGACAGCCTCGAGGCCGAGCTTCGGCGCGCCTACCCAACTTCCAACCCCGGGGCGCCCAGTCGCGGTCGAGTTTTCATCCTCGCGCCGGCGGCAGCTACGGCCTAGCGTGGGCGATACGGCGTGTCGGGCTGCCAGACTGGTACCGCCTCCAGACGTCGCACCCAATCGAGCAGATTCGGGCGTAAGTCGGACGAGGAGATCCCAATGTCCACTGCAGCATTTATCGTCGCGGCGGTTGTGATCGTCGCGATCCTGATCGTGGCCGCCTGGTTGTACTCAACGCGCCAGCGGAGCCACACGAACCAGAGGAGCCAGCAGCTCCGTGATCAGTTCGGGTCCGAGTACGATCGCACCGTTACCGAAAAGGGCGACAGCCGAAGCGCGGAAAAGGAGCTGACGGCCCGTCAGAAGCGCGTTTCGCAGCTCACCATCCGGCCCATCGCCGCCGACGAAGGCGTGCGCTTCAGCGACGAGTGGCGAGCCGCCCAGGGCAACTTCGTCGACGATCCATCAGCCGCCCTTCGAGACGCCGACGCGCTTGTTGGACGGGTCATGGACGCCCGAGGGTACCCGGAAGGCGATTTCGAGCAGCGCTTCGCCGACGTGTCGGTCGATCATCCGACAACCCTCGGCCAATACCGGACCGCCCATGAGATCGGGCTCCGCCACGCGGAGGGTCACGCAAGCACCGAGGATCTACGTCAGGCCATGGTCAATGACCACGCGCTGTTCACCGAGCTCCTCGTGGACCAGCCGGCGGTCGAGACAGTCTCCGGCACGGCCGTTCCGGCAGCAGTCCCGGTCTAGCCACAGCCCTTATCAGGCCTGGCGGGAACGGGACACCGTGCCCGCCAGGCCGCAGCAGCCGCTCGGGTTGTGCCGTCGCTACTTGCGCGGCCGGCCCTCGTTCTCTTCGACCCTGAACTCGACGATCCGCCGGATCAGGTCCGTCGGNNCCCTTCCCGAGCTTGTAGGCCTTGAGCTCGTCCTCGAACGCCTCGATGCCGGTCGGGATCGGATAGAAGCCGATGTGCTTCGCGTATCCGGCGAAGAACACGAGGTGCTGTCCGTTCAGGTCGAAAGCGGGCATCGCGTAGCTGATCGTCTCCGTCGCGCCGGGCGCGGAGGCCTTGATGAGTGCCCGCAGCTCCTTCAGACCCGTTTGAGTCTCGGGCGGGAACCCTGCGATGTAGTCGTCGATTGAGCTGGCAGTCGATCGATTCGCCATCTTCTACACCTGCCTGTTGGTCGGGTCCCAGCATCCGCATGGCGCCGTCGCGAGGAGCCTATTCCGACTTGAAGACTCCCACCGGGCAGCTGACCCCCGTTCCCTGGAGCGCGCAATAACCCGCCGGGTTATGTCGTAGCTACTTGCAGACTGAGGCGTTCGGCCGCCCAACTGGGTCAACTCGGCAGGCACATCGCCTGTCAAGGTGTGGCCAACGATTGCGCAGTAGGGCGCGGCTGTGGGGCCGAACCGTGCCGCTTCGCGACTTGACGCGAAGCCCGAACAATCTATCCTGGGTTCCATGAATGACTTGGGGGAGCCGGCAGGCGGCCCGACCCTCGCACGGGTCCGCCGGCGAGGCGAGTCG
>PMIQ01000135.1:1232-34914 GCA_003157175.1 Chloroflexota bacterium | reverse complement strand
CCCCAGCAGTTCGGCCAGCCCGGCTACGGCCAGCCCGGTCCCGCCGGGCCGCCCCCATGGGGCCAGCCCGCACCCGCCCCCCAGCAGTTCGGCCAGCCCGGCTACGGCCAGCCTGCCTGGACTCCGGCGGGCCTCGCTCCCACGGTCGCTCGCAAGCCGCTGTTCGACCGCCAGAAATGGCTGCCCACCGTCGTCGTCGCGGCCGTCATCGCCGGCGTGGTGCTGGGCGGCATCGGTCTGGACAAGGTAATCGCCGCGCCAAGCGCCGGAACCGTGAACGTGGGCGACTCCGTGACGATTACCGCCGCGCCCGGTTGGAACCGTGTAGACACGAGTGACAGCGGCGGCGGAGTCGAGCTTCAGAAGGCCAACGTGCAGCTCACCATCGCCGCGATGCCGTACTCCGGAACGGCCGGCGCGGCCCTCTTGGACGCGGAGCAGTCGCTCACCTCGGACACTGCGCAGATCTCATTCGGTGACGAGCAGGACGGAACCATGTCCGGGCACGTCACGGCGATGGCGGGCTTCGAGGCGATCGTGTCGGGCTCCTCGGGATCGGGTACGTTCGATGGCGAGCTCATCTGCGTGCTCGACGGCAATGAGGTGGTCGAGTTCGTGGTGGCCACTTCTCAAGGCGATCTCTCAGGCGTTGTAGATGACCTGAAGGCCATGATTGCCAGCCTGGAGGTGGGTCAATGAGCTCCTACGTCGCACCGACCTCTCCCAGTCAGGCTGCACCCGCCCCGCGCTGGGGTGTCCAGGGCTCGCTGATCCAGCCACGCCAGCCCGCCTTCTGGCTTTTCCTCGCGCTGCTGGGCATCGGCGGCTATCTCTTCGTCGACGAGCAGTCGACGTTCAGCCAGCTGCCCACCGCCCTGACCCTTTCCTGGGGCCTGGTCCTGCTGTATGCGGTGCCCGTCGTTCTGATCGTATACGGGCTCGACCTCTTCGAGCGTGAGCCGAAGCTGATGCTCGCGGCCGCGCTCGTCTGGGGCGGCGTCATCGCCGTGAGCCTGGCCGGCTACGCCAACGACGCCTGGCTCTCAGTCCTGGGCAAGGTCGCTCCCGCCGACTTCACGGCCGATTGGGGCGCCGCGGTGGTCGCTCCGGTCACAGAAGAAATACTCAAGCTGACCGGCGTCATCATCCTCTTCCTGATCGTCCCGACCGAGTTCGACGGCGTCATGGACGGGTTCGTGTATGGCGCCATGATCGGCATCGGTTTTACCGTGGTCGAGGACGTCTCCTACTTCATCAATGCGACGGCGGCGTTCGGGGGTGCGGATCAGACCGGGCCCGTGATCGACACCTTCCTCATCCGTGTAGTCGCTGGCGGTCTCTACAGCCACGTGCTCTTCGCCGGCCTGACCGGCATGGGCTTTGCATACTTCGTGACGCGGCGGCAGGAGGCCTTTTCCAGGCGCCTGCTCGTCTTTGGGGCGCTCGTCGTGGCGGGCGCTGGCGCGCATTTCGTCTGGGACTCGCCGTGGATGATGTCAGTTCTGGACGTAGCCCCCGGCGTTGACAAGCCGAGCACGTTTCAATGGGTCGAGTACGGTCTGATCAAGGGCTTGCCCTTCCTGTTGCTGCTGATTCTGATGGTCCTGTTTGCGACCAGGAGCGAAGAGAAGAACTTCCGGGCGATCGTCGCCGGCGAGCCCGACCCGGAAGTCATCACCGAACCGGAGATCGCATACCTCGGCAGCCTGTGGTCAAGGCGCAAGGCCCGTTCCGCGGCGGGACGCATTCGCGGACCGCAGGGATCGCGGCTCACCGGACGGCTGCAGGCGGCCCAGGTCGAATACGCGATGATCCGGAGCCGAAGCGACACGCTGACCGATCCGGCGCTCGATGCCCAGCGACTGAAGATCCGGGTAATTCGGGCGCAGCTTGTTGCCGTGCAGTTCATCCCCGTTGCGCCCGCGGCTCCCATGGCTGCGGGTCCGTATGCGGCCCCGATGATGTCGGCTCCCTATCCCGCCCCGTATGCGGCCCCGTCGATGACCCCCGCCACGATGGCCGCCCCGTCGATGGCCCCCGCTACGGAGCCACCGCTCCCGGCGGGCCCGGCGCCCGAGCCGGTCGCGACAGCCGCACCACAGGCAGCGGCCCAGGCAGTAGCTCAGCCCCAACCCCAACCCGCCGCGGCGCCGATCGCTTCGGCGCCGCCCGCGCCGCCGATCTGGGCCCCGACCCACCTCGTGCCCCCGGGCGGCATGGCCGCGTGGAATGCGCCGGACCCGTCGCGTCCGGCCATGCTCAACCTGCCCGAACGGCTCGAGCTGGTGGTTGAGTCGCGTGCGGGCGCCTGGGCGCAGGTCCGAGCCGTCAACGGGTGGCGCGGCTGGGTCGACGGTCGGAGGCTGGTCGACAGAGGCTGACGCTCGCTACCAATTCGCCGGTCGCCAACAAGAAGGGAGGCCGCCAGCTCTGGCAGCCTCCCTTTGGATTCGCGTCGGCGTTCGCCGGCGTGGCCGGCTACTCCTGGCTGGACTCGATGCGGATGCGGGCGTCGACGATGACCGCGCCCTCGGGGCGAACGATCACCGGGTTGCAGTCCATCTCCGCGATCTCCGGATGATGCTCGACCATCGCGGCGACTCGCAGCAGCAAATCCTCGAGGCCGGCCACGTCGCACTTAGGTGCGCCGCGGAAGCCGTCGAGGAGCGGGAACGTGCGCAGTGTCGTGACCATCTCGTGGGCGTCGCGATCGGTCAGCGGCGTGATCCGGACCTTGACGTCCTTGAGGACCTCGACGGCAACGCCGCCCGCGCCGCAGGCCACGACCGGGCCGAAGAGCTTGTCGTGGACGACGCCCACGAGCATCTCGACGCCGCCGGACGGGACCATCTGCTGGACGAAGAACTTCTCGACCGTCGTGCCCTGGGCGGCGATGCGAGCGGCCATCTCGACCGCCTGCTGCTTTACCTGGGCCGCGCCCTCCAGGTTGAGGACGACGGCCTTGGCCTCAGTCTTGTGGATCAGCTTGGGGGCGACGCCCTTGAGCGCCACCTTGCCGCCGATCTCGGCCGCCGCCGCGCCGGCCTCTTCCGGAGTGGTCGCCAGGCGCCACGTCGCCATCGGGACGCCATAGCAGCCGAGCAGCTTCGCCACTTCGTCCGGCAGCAGCCAGCGGGACTTCTCGTCGCCCGCCTTCTGCAGCGACGCCAGGACGTCCGCGATCAGGGCCTTGCCTTCGGATTCGTGGATATCGGCGTAGCGCGGCACGACGCCTTCCGGGGTCTGGGCCCAGATGCCGTAGCGAACGGCGTGGGCTAGAGCGCGGGCGGCGTCCTCCGGGAAGGGGTAGGAGGGAAGCGAGAGGCCATTGGTCTTGAGGGAGGCCGGCGTGCCATCGCTCGAAAGGAAGACCGACAGGAGCGGGATCTCGCGCGGCAGGTCGAGAGCGGCCTCGCGGATGCCGGCGGCGATGCCCTCGGGGGTCGTCACCAGGACCGGGACGTACAGGATGATGATGGCATCGATGCCGTCCCACTCGGCCAGGATCTTGAGAGCCTTGCGGAACGACTCCGGCGGGGCCGCCGCGATCATGTCGACCGGGTTGTTGAAGCCGGCCTCAGGCGGGAGGAACTCGGCCAGCCTGGCCTTGATCGCGTCCGGGACCTGCGGCACGACCAGGCCGTCCGCCTCGCAGGCGTCGGCGCAAAGGATGCCTGGGCCGCCGCCGTTCGTCAGGATGGCGACGCGGTTGCCATTGGGCCGCGGCTGGTTGGCCAGCAGCGTGGCGACGTCGAAGAACTCGCCCAGGGTGTCCGTGCGAATGACGCCGGCCTGCTTGAACAGGGCGTCCACGGTCACGTCCGAAGCGCCCAGGAGGGCGCCGGTGTGCGAGGAGGTGGCGCGTGCACCGGCCGAGGAGCGGCCGCTCTTGACCGCGAGGATCGGTTTTTGCCGGCCCACCCGACGCGTGATCCGGGCGAACTTCCGCGGGTTGCCGAGCGACTCGAGGTAGAGGGCGATCACGTCGGTGGCCGGATCGTCGGCCCAATACTGGATGAAATCGTTGCCCGAGAGGTCCGCCTTGTTGCCAATCGAGATGAAGGTCGAGAGCCCGAGCGAGAGGCTATTGGCGTACTCGATGACGGCCAGGCCGAGAGCGCCCGACTGCGACAGGAAGCCGACGTTCCCCTGCATCGGCGCGTTGGGCGAGAAGGTGGCGTTCATGCGAACGTCGTCATGGGTGTTGATCACACCCATGCAGTTGGGGCCGATGACGCGCATGCCGCTCTCGCGGGCGATGCCCATCAGCTCGCGCTGCATGTCGCGGCCGGCGGGGCCGGCCTCGGCAAAGCCGGCGGTGATCACGACCATGCCGTGGACGCCCTTCTGGGCGCACTCGCGGGCGGCGGCCATGACCAGCTTGGCAGGGACGACGATCACGGCGAGGTCGACTGGGCCCGGAATGTCCAGGATCGACTTGTAGGCGTGAACCGACTGCACGACGTCGGCGCCGGGGTTGACCGGGTAGACCGGGCCGTTGAACCCGCCGTCCATCAGGTTGTGGAAGACCTCGCCGCCGATGGAGCCGCGCTTGCGGCCGGCGCCGATAACCGCCACTGAACGAGGCGCTAGCATGCCTCGGACCGCGTTCATCGAGGCGATCTGATCGCGGGCCTCGAAGCGGGCCTGCGCCTCGGGCGTCATCGACGTGGGGAATTGGATGCGGATCTTGCCTGGCTCGGATTTCATGGTGATGCCGAAGCCGCTCTCGCGGAAGACGTCAAGCATCTTGTTGTTCTCGGCCATCACGTCGGCCTCGAAGACGGCCACTCCGTCTTGGTTCGCCGCCTCGGCGAGGCGCTTGAGCAGAAGTGTCCCAAGGCCGCGGCCCTGATAGCTGTCCGCGACGGTGAAGCCCACGTCGGCTCTGTCGTCCGCGGTGCGGTCGTAGCTCGCCTGAGCCACGATCTCCTGGCCGTGCACGCCCAGGACGCAGCAGTCCTCGCAGCCTTCAACGCCGGCCCAGCGCCTGGCCGTGGCTTCAAGATCGCTCGTCTTGGATCGGAAGCGGAGCCAGCGGGACTCGTCGGAGAGACCCCGCACGAATGCCAGAATGGCCGCCTCGTCGGTCGGCTTCGCTGCCCGTATGCGAACCGACGAACCGTCGCGCAAGACTACGTCGATGTCGCGGGGGGAGTAGCTCGTGCTCATGCTGCCGCCTTCGTCTAGTGGATGGAGTGGGCCTGCAGGGTCCCAACGTCGGCGCCCCCTGCCTGGGGAGTGGCTCGCAAAGGAATGTCCACGATCTCGTCGGAGCTTCAGCGATGGGGAGCGTCGGCGAGTAGGGCCAATGTGCGCCCGCTGCGGGCCGTAAGTCCCGAGCCTGTTGGACGGGCAGGGGGCCGAAAGACCAGATCTGCGCCCGCCGGTGTCGTTCGAGGCGCGCTCAGGGCCCCTTTGGAGATGCGCTCGGATCGCGAAGTCCCGGATGGCAGGCCGGCCAGGTAGGGCAGAATCTGATACCAGTAGCCGGAAGTCACCGAGTCAGGCGTCCGGTGCGTCGGCGCACCTCCCGATGGAACTGGTCTCTGTTGGGCCCATCGGGGCCGTGAGCGGAGAAAGGGGAAGGTCTGGTGCTGTCTGGTGCAGTCCGGCGGACCGCCCCGTTCCAATGGCGTAAGGCGGCCTGACGGGTCCGCTGGCGTCGCCCCTGGACGTGGTCCTGGGTGCCATGACGCCCGTACCATTGCCCGGTCCCCCCGGCCGTCCCATTGTCCAGGCTAGGACGGGCTTGTGTGCCCGCGGAGGTAGAAGAGTTTGTCCAGAGAGCGCGATCGAGGGTTCCACGCCAGCTGGTTTCTGGCGTCTCCGCTCGCGCTGCTCGTGCCCTCTCTGGCGGAGGTCCTGTGATCTTCGGTAGGCGCCGCCGGGATGGAGACGATTCCGCGCCCGATCCGCTCCTCGCCGGCGCCGCGGCCACCGGGGTGGACACGGGCGGCGCGCGGGGGCTGCCGGCCGTCGACGAATCGCAGCTGCCGCGCTGGCGCCGACCGTCTCTGCAACAGGTCCGCCGGGCCGATCCGCTTCGCGCGGTCGCCGAGGCCCCGACCATGTCGTTCGCCACGGCGGGCGTCGGGTCGCCGGAGAGCTACGAGCGCCGTCAGATCCGGTATCGCCTGGTTCGATTGTTGAACTGCCCTGATGAGGTCCGTGCCTCCGAGATCGGCGTTCTCGATCGCGGCGACGAAGTTCATCTCCTGGAGCGGCACGGCGTCTACTGGCGAGTCGGGTGCCCCGACGGGCGCATGGGCTGGATCCACCGGATGACCTTGGCCGCCCCGGTCTCGGAATCCGCGTCCGAGGACGAGGAGGCAGTCGAGACGGCGGTGGAGACGGCGGTTGAGCCTGTCTGCGAGACGGTCGATGTCCCGACGCAGGCGACTGCCCCGGCCCCGGACGAGAAAGTCGACGGCTTCCTGGAGTCCTACATGCGAGCCCGGAGCGATAGCCAGCACTCGGACGAAGAAGTCGAGTCGGTCGGGTTCGAGGCAGTGCCGGTCGTCGAAGCACCGGTCGAGCCGGCCCGAGCAGTCGAGCCCGGATCCGCCGTCGGGCCGTCGGTCGCCGCGCTGGCCCGCGACTATCTGGAACGAGCCGGCTTCGCCGTCGTGGGTCCCAAGCCGGCAGCCAAGCCCGCGGCCGAGCGCTTCGTCGAGGCGGTGACCGAACCCGCCGTCGAGGCGCCAGCCGAAGCGCCGGTCGAGCCGGTGGTCGGGCCCCAGGTCGACACGGCGGCCGTTGCCATCATCGACCAGCCTTCGAGCGACGCGGCTCCCGCCGCAGAACGAGGACGTGCTGATGGGCGATATTCGGGACATAAGAGCGGGGGTAGCCGTAGGGCCTCAACCGCGTCCCGGCCTGGTACCAGATCACGTCGCCCTTCACGGTGAAGCCGGCGCGTGTCGCGCGCATGGCCAGATCCGCGCCGGTAAAGATGTAGCGCCCATCCTGGTATGCATCCCGGACGATCACAGTCGCGTAACGGTCCGGCCGGAGGATGCGAGCGAGTTGATAGAAAACGCTCTCCATTCGATCGAGGAACGTCGCATAGTCGGCACTGTTGGCCAGGTCGCCCGGGTGGTCGGTGACCATCGAGTAGTCGGTGCGACGGTTGGCGTGGCTCTCGGCGAGCTTTCCGCCGGCCATCGTGATCGGCAGCTGGATGTTGTAGGGCGGATCCGTCGCGACGAAGTCGACGCTGTCCGCCTCCATCTCGGGCAGGACGAGCATGGCATCGCCGAGGCGCATCTCCAGACCGGAGGGGTCGAACGATCGCTCGCCGGCCGGGTCGTTCGAGCCGATGTCGGCCAGGATCGGGCCGCGTCCATCTCGCTCGGCCGCCAGGCTGCGCAGCAGCGATTCGTAGGCCGCAACCCAGCGAGCCTCGATCTCGATCCCGATGGCGCGCCGCGGACCGCGTGCGATCGCCGCCCCGAGCAGCGTGCCGCCCACGCCGGCGAAAGGGTCCAGGACGAGCTCACCGCTGGTCGTGAAGAACTCGATCAAACGCGCCATGAGCCGGGGCGGCTTATTGGCACCGTGCTGCTTGCGGAGGTTGTGGCCAAGCTCGGAGGGATAGGCCGTTCCCCAAACGGACTTGGTGAAGTACAGCCACTCCGCGCCCGAGAGTTCGTTGAGAGTGTTGGCAGGGTGTCTGGGACTCACCGAACGAGCCTAGCAGGCGCGGTCGCCCTTCTCGCGCCAGATACGGAATGGTCGCCCGGAACCAGTCGCCGAGCGGTTACGCTACGCGGGCCGAGGGGAACGGCGAGGCTTCGCCTTGGGCCGCGCCGCAACCGGGGACTCGGTATGCCATGACGAACAGCATCGAACGGAGCGGCCCACGCGGCTTCGAGGGACGCTCCTCGCACCGCAAGCTCTGGAGCGACCGGTTTGTAGGCCGTGAGCGCCCCCTGGAGCGAATGGCCGTCGGGCTGCAGAGCGTGGCCGACGGCAGGCCCAACGCGCTCATTCTCTCGGGCACCTCGGGCCTTGGGCTGACGCGAATCCTGGCCGAGACGGAGCGGCGCATCGGAGCGCTCGCGGATCCGTTCGCGGCTGTCCACGGGGTCGCCATGCCGGCCACTTCGGGCGTGCCCTACGCGCCGGTCAGCACGGCGCTGGAGCATCTTCTGGCGCCAGTCTCCGACGAGACGCTGGCCGCGCTGGTCGGCCCCACCGGCGACGCGATCGCTCGGCTGGTGCCGAGCCTGCGGCCTCGCCTCGCGGCGCTGGAGCTGCTGCCGGAGCGGCCGCGCGTCGTCGCCACCGAGTGGCGCGAGGCGCGCATGCTGGAGGCGGTCCTGGGATTGCTGGAGCGGCTCGGAGAGCGGCAGCCGGTGGCGCTGCTGCTCGAGGACATGCACTATGCCGACGCCGCGACCCGTGGTCTGGCCACTTTCCTGGCTCGTGTGTCGCGCGGCCAGCGGGTCATGCTGGTCCTGACCTACCAGCCGGACCGATTGCTTCGATCCGATCCGTTGCGCGCGACGCTGGCCTCGCTCGCCACCACGCCATCCGTCGTCAGCGTCGAGGTTGGACCGCTGGACCGGGCCGAGCTGGGCCAGCTCATCGAAGCGATCGAGGGCGGGCGGCCCTCGTCCACGACGCTCCTGCTCGTGGCCGAGCGGTCGCGCGGCAACCCGCTCGTCGCCGAGGAGCTGCTNNCTCCGCTCCCCGGAGTGCCGCCGGGTGCTGCGGCTTCTGTCCCTGGCCGGCGAGCCCGTCACGTGGCCGATGCTGATGCTGATGGCCACGGAGTTCGAGCGGCGGTCGCCAGCGCGACCGCCGCGCTCGACGAGCGGCGGTCACAAGGGTGACGGTCTGGAGTCGGACATCTCTGCCGGCGCGGCCGAAGGGCTCCAGCACGGGTTCCTCGTCGAGGCTGCCGACGGGCGTCTCACCGGAGAGGGCCGCGAGCGCCGGATATGGTTCCGCCACGAGCTGATCGCCGAAGCGATCGCCGCCGACCTGCTGCCGGCGACGCGGCGCCGCTACCATGCTGCCCTCGCCGCCGCGGGGCGAGGCGATCCGGCGCCCGGAGCCCCGGCAGCCGATGCCCCGATCGGTCCGCCGCCGAGCCAGGAACACCTTCGCTCGAGAGCCGCGTCCCGAACCCCTGCCTCGTTCGTTTCGGAGGCGAGCCAGCCATACGCGGTGGCGGCCATCCCGCCGGAGCCGGCGGCCGCTCTGGCGCATCACCTGGCCGCCCACCAACTGGCCGAGGCCGAGCAGGCTGCCCTTGCCGCCGCCGCGGCGGCCGAGGCCCTCGACGCCGGAGCGGACGCGCTGGCCCACTACGAGAAGGCCCTCGCCCTGTACGAGATAGTGCGCCCGGAAGAGCACGCGCCGCCTCTTTCCGAGCTGTACATTCGGGCCGCTGAGGCGGCCTTCGCCGCCGGCGACCCGGCTCGCGCCTCGGCCTATTCCGAGGCCGCCGCAGCTGCCCTGGACGACCCTCACGAGCGGCTCGCGCTCGGCCTGGTGATGGACCATCTCGGCCGCTACCGCCGCGCCTCGGGCGACCAGGAGGGATCGCTCGCGGCCTACAAGCGGGCCGTCGATCTGGTCCCACGCGATCCGAGTGCCGCTCGGGCCCGTGTGCTCGGCTCGCTGGCTCAGTTCCGGATGCTCGAGGGAGTCTTCTCGGAAGCGCGACGGTACGCGCAGGAGGCGGTCGCGGTGGCGACCGAGGTCGGCGACGAGGCTCGGCAGGAGCTCCTCCACGCAACCTGCACACTCGCAGTGGCCCAGGCCTGGGGAGATGAGCCCGAGCCGGCGGTCGAGATGCTGCGTCAGACGCTCGTCGATGCCGCCGCGCTCGGCCGCCTAGACGACCTATTCCGGGTATATGCCAACCTGACCACCGTCCTGGACCTGCTCGGCCGGCGCGAGGAAGCGATCGCGATGGCGTACGAGGGAATCGCCGAAGCGGAGCGTGAGGGCCAGGCCACGGTCTACGGCAACTTCTTGCGGGCCAACGCCTCAGAGTCGCTGTATTTCATGGGCCGCTGGCCTGAGTGCCGCCGCCTCTGCCTGGACGCGCTGAGCTGGAATCCGGTTGGCATCTGGTTCCTCTCGCCGCTCCTCAATCTCGCGACCGTTGAAGTCGCCATGAGCGCGGGGGAGCCGGCCGGAAGACTGCTGGGGCAGCTCCTTCTGGCGCTTGAAACCGTNNATGGCGTCGACCTGCCTGGAGGTGGATGCCACGATTGCCGAGGACGCGCACCGCCGCCGCGACCTCGCGGCCCTGGCGGCCGCCCGCGAGCGAAGCCTCCCGATCCTTCTGCAGGCCGAGGCCGTGGTGAATGGCTGCGGTGTGCCGGCCAGGTTGGGGTCGCGTCGCCAGGCAGACCTGGCGATCCGAGTGGCCCGCGCGTTCCGGGCCCGCATAGAGGGTCGCGACGATCCGGCCACCTGGACGGAGCTCGCCGTCGACTGGGCCGAGCTGGGCGATCCGTACGAAGCTGCCCGCGCCCGTTGGCGCGAGGCCCAGGCTCTGCTCGATCGTGCCCGTGGGCGGTCCACGCGAACCGTCGCCAGGGATCCGTTGATCGCCGCCGCGGAAGGCGCCTATAACCTCGGGGCGTGGCCACTTCTGCGGGCCGTCGCCGAGTTGTCGCGGCGCGCCATGCTGCCGCTCCCCAAGCACATCGAGGCAGCCCTGGAGGGACGTCTCGAACCTCTAGCCTCTCCCTCCCGGTCGATCGGGACCCGGCCCGGCGCCTCGACGAGGGCAGCGCAGTCTCCGGCCGGTCGCGGCGGTGGGATGGGCCAGGCTGCCGGTCAGGCCAGCGGTGGCGCCGCGCCTCGACGGGAGCCGGGGATCGTCGCCGACTTCGCCGCATCGGCGGTGCAGCAGGCGCAGCATGACTTCGGCTTGAGCAAGCGCGAGCTGGAGGTTCTGGCGCTGATCGCCGAGGGGCGGAGCAATCCGGAGATCGGCCGGCAGCTCTACATCACGCGCAAGACGGTGGCCGTGCATGTCAGCAACATCCTGACGAAGCTCGGCGTATCGGGACGGGTGGAAGCGGCGGCGGCAGCGATCAGGCTGGGACTCACCGAGCGCGCGTAGGGCGCCTGCGGCCGGCAGGCCGCCTCGAGCTCGCTCCCTCGCATCCGTTCGCCGCGCTGCCCGAATACCAAGAAACCCGGACTCATTGCCCGGGTTTCTTGCGGTGTGTCCGTTCTACCAGCGCTTGCCCAAAATAATCAGGAGAAGCAGGTTGATCGGATCCAGATCGCGCATGTCCACAGCCGACTCCTTGTTTGTCTCCCCCGGAGGAAGTTGCCGCGCAGGCCGCGTGCAGCGTCGGTAACCATAGCCCTTCCGATCCGGGATTCTCAATCGCTCATCCGTACGGAGGGTACCGACCGGACCATGGGCGGGTACTGCCATGTCCCCGGCCGAATGGCACAAGGGCGTTTCCCTACAGGATCAGCCGGATCTCCAGCTTTTCCCGAATCCTAGGGTCGCCGGCACGGGCAGCACGGATCCCAGTCGAACGAGGCGGCAGGGCCCGAGGCTTACTGGGCCTTGACTGCCGCGATCAGATTCGCGAGGCCCTGCTTGGCGTCGGCGAAGTACATCCCCGTCTTCGGGTTCACGTAGAGCGGGTTGTCTACGCCGGCGTAGCCGCGACCCATCGAGCGCTTCATCACGATGATCGAGCGAGCCTTGTCGACGTCGAGGATCGGCATGCCGAAGATCGGGCTGGAGCGGTCCGTTCGGGCGGCGGGGTTGGTGACATCGTTGGCGCCGATCACCAGGGCCACGTCCGTCCGCTCGAATTCGGGGTTGATCTCGTCCATCTCCTTGAGCTGCGGGTACGGCACGTTGGCCTCGGCCAGCAGCACGTTCATATGGCCCGGCATGCGCCCGGCCACCGGGTGAATGGCGTACGAGACGTCGATCCCGCGAGCCTCCAGCAGGTCGGCCAGCTCGCGGACGCCGTGCTGCGCCTGGGCGACCGCGAGGCCGTAGCCCGGGACGATGACGACCTTGCTGGCGTAAGCGAGTTGGATCGCGGCATCGTCCACCGACACCTCGCGGATCGTGCCGCCCTCGCTGGTCATGGCCGCCTGCGACCCCTCGGCGACGCCGAAGCCGCCGACGAGGATGTTGGCGATCGAGCGGTTCATCGCGCCGGCCATGAGTTTGGTCAGGATCGCGCCCGAGGCCCCGACAAGGGCGCCGGCCACGATCAGGATCACGTTGCCGACGACGAAGCCGGCCATGGCCACCGCGCTGCCGGTGAAGGCGTTGAGCATCGAGATCACGACCGGCATATCCGCCCCGCCGATCGGCAGGACCATCGTCACGCCGAAGATGAGGGCGCCGATCATGGCCGCCATGAGGAGCACGTCAAGGATCTGGGTGTCGTAGTTGAAGAGCCCGGCGCCGGCCAATACCAGCACGATGGAGCAGCTGACCGAAACGATCAACGCGACGGCCGAGAGGAAGCGCCCGCCCGGCAGGATGATCGGCTGACCCTTGAGCCGGCCCATCAGCTTGGCCGAGGCGATGAGCGAGCCGGTGAACGTCACCGAACCGACGATGACATCGACGACGATGAAGAAGACCAGCCAGCCGTCCAGGCTCGACAATGCGCCTTCAGGCGTTCGCTGACCTCCCAGGCGAATGAAGTCGTCGATGGCCAGCAGGGCAGCGGCCCCGCCGCCCATGGCGTTGAAGAGCGAGACGAGCTGCGGCATGGCCGTCATGGCGACGGTGCGAGCCAGGCGCAGGCCGGCCGCTCCGCCGACCACCAGGCCGCCCACGATGATCAGCCAGTTGCCGATTCCCGGACTCGAATTGGCCACAAAGGTCAGCTCCGCGATGACGGCGATGGTCATGCCGATCGCGGAGAGGCGGTTGCCGTTGCGCGCGGAGGCCGGCGAGTTCATCTGGTGCAGGCCAATCGCGAACAACGAGGCCCCCAACAGGAAGGCGACCTGCACCAGATATCCAAGATCGGTGGTGTTCATGGCCGGCTCCTAGTCATTCGGCGGGCTTGTCGGCCTTGGGGACCGGGCGTCGTTTGAACATTTGCAGCATCCGATCGGTGACCCAGTAGCCGCCGACGACGTTCGCTCCGGCGAAGACGACGGCCACGAAGGCGACGATGCCGGTCAGCGGATTGTCGGCCGCGGCCCCGAGGGCTATGGCACCCACGAGAACGATGCCGTGGATCGAGTTGGTACCCGACATCAGCGGTGTGTGCAGTGTGGCCGGGACGCGGCTGATCACTTCGAAGCCGAGCAGGATCGCCAGGACAAAGATCGTCAGATCGTTGATGAGCGTGCCGACGTTCATGCCTGGGCGCCTCCCTTTGGAGCCGGCTGGAGCAGCTTGAGGGTCGCCGGCTGGACGACCTTGCCGCCGTGCGTGATCACCGTCGCGGCCGTCACCTCATCGTCGAAGTCAAGATTGATGCCCCCGTCGACGATGAAGTTGAGCAGCAGGTTGGAGATGTTGCGCGAATAGAAGACGCTGGCCCCGGTCGGCATCGACGCCGGCAGGTTCAGGGGAGCATGGATCTCGACGCCGTTCGCGCTGGTTACGACCTTGCCCGGCCTCGACAGCTCGCAGTTGCCGCCAAGCTCACTGGCGGCCATGTCGACGATCACCGAGCCGGTCTTCATGCCTTCGACCGCGAGTCGAGTCACCAGCACGGGCGGACGGCGCCCGGGGACCTGGGCGGTGGTGATCACGATGTCCGAGGTGGCGATGATGCCGTTCAGCTCGGCCTGCTGGGCCGCCTGCTCATCGGCCGTGAGAGCGCGGGCGTAGCCGCCCTGGCCCGTAGCTTCGATCGCCGACTTGAGCGTCACGAACTGCGCGCCCAAAGACTCGGCCTGCTCCTTGGTGTCGTGGCGGACATCGTAGGCCTTGACCATCGCCCCCAGCCGGCGGGCGGTGGCGATTGCCTGCAACCCGGCCACGCCGACACCGAGCACCAGCACGTTGGCGGGCTTGGCGGTGCCGGCGGGGGTCGTGAGGAGCGGGAAGTATCGGCCGAAGGCATTCGCTGCGATGAGCACGGCCTTGTACCCGCCGACGTTGGCCTGCGACGAGAGGGCGTCCATGCCCTGCGAGCGGCTGAGCGTGCGCGGGATGGCGTCGAGGCTTATCGCGGTCACATTCAAGCGAGCGAGCGTGGCCATCGCGTGAGGATCCAGCAGCGGCCCGAGCAAGCCGATGACGACCTGGCCCTGGTGGAGCATCTTCGCCTCGTCCGGAGTGGGGCGATGGATGCGCAGGATCACGTCGCTGGTCGAGTAGAGGGTCGCGGTGTTGACGATCTTCGCGCCCGCCTCGACGTAGCTCTGATCCGGGAACGAGGCCGCGGCCCCGGCGCCACGCTCGACGAGCACGACCATGCCCGCTTCCCGGAGCTTCTGGACCGCGTCGGGGACCAGCGCGACGCGCCGCTCTTCCGGAGCGATCTCTCTGGCTACGCCAACTTTCATGGTGGTACACCTGCTGCACGCATCTTGGACCGGCCGGCTCAAGGCAGGAGCGTCCAGCGAGGACGCGCCCGACAGTCTAGCCCGGCTCGCCGGGCCGTGCCGCGCCGACTGGCAGCGGCGCTCCCGTCCGATCGCGAAGTCGTCCGCGGTAGACGATCCCATGGAATCGTCCGGTCGGCATCGAAATCTGGCTCGACAATCGCACATCTCACATTTTCGGGCGACCGGGACGGTCCGCTGTCTCGCCAGATCGACCCCCCGTCCACACCTCGACTCATTCGAAGATGCCCTCTGGTCACATTTCAACGAAGGCGTATAGTGATTCCGCCATCGTCGGTGCTGACGACGAGTCACACCGAATCGGGTCGTGGACTGGGAGAAGAACATCATGGTTACAGTTCGAAAGGCCGATCCGGCGCTCATGGACAAAGCCGCCACGCCGACGCGCCAGTTGAGCCCGGCCGCAAAGGAGCGAGACCAGCAACAGCGCCAGTTCAAGCGGCTCATCGCCCAGCTCAAAGGTCCGGAGCAGGTCTTCACGGTTCGGCTCGATCCCACCGAAAAGCCGATAACGATCCGGCAGCGGTTGCTGCGCGTTGCCGCCGAAGCCAAGGTTGAAATAGCGGTTCGAAAGCACGGCGACGGCTTCCTCGTCGGATTGCTCACACCTGACCGCCGCACGAATCGCGGCCGCCGCGCTGCCGGCGCACCCAAGCGCTGACGGTCGGGAAGCTGACGTATCTTGGCGTGATGATCCACACATCTGTGGCGTCCTGAGTCCGCAGGGACAGGTCCGGCGTCGTGGAGAAATGTCCCGCCTGGCGATGACCGGCCATCTGCCCATTCAGACGAGCATGGGTCGGCTACGTAAGGTGCGTCTGCCGGCATATGCGGCCGCCAGTTCGCTGGGTCGTCCTAAGGCGGGCGGTACCGAGCACGGGGAGCACCACGTGCGGGTCGATGACCAGCAGAGCCAGCCGGGCGCCGATTCGCTCGATCCGGGGTCGGGCTGGAGCCGGCTGGTCGAGACTCGGTGTGACTTCGCCGAGCTGGCGCGTTGGGAGGCGGAAGCAGCCGAGACGCGCGTCGCCGAAACGCGGCGCCAGCTCGATGCTCAGCTGCCGACCCTGATTTCGGTCCAGACCGCGGTGGATCCGCAGGCCACTCGCGCTGCCAAGGAAGAGGCCCAAAACTCCTTCCACAAGGCGATCCGGCGGGCTACGTCGCGGGATCAGGTCGAGCTGGCCGCCGCCTCCTGGCTGGCGGAGATAAACCGCATCAACGGTTCCGTCCGCGGTGCGCCGGCCCGGGTCCAGAGAGAGCGCGAGACGACCGACGCGCTGGCAGGCGACCTCGACCGCCTGACGGCGATCGCGGAGGCGAGCCGGGCCATGGCGGAGTCCGCCGTGGAAGCGTGCCGCGAAGCTAAGCAGGCGCGGGCCGCCGCTCATGCCGAGGAGGTAGCCGGAGCCGCAGGCGATCTTCCGAGCGGGCCGGCGGCGCCGGTCTCGGCGCGCAAAGCTGCGCATGCTGCACTCGCGCCGGCGTCGATTGCCGCGCCGCCGGCGTCGATTGCCGCGCAACCTGCATCAAGCGGCGCGCCGCCGGCATCGGCCGCCGGATCCGCGGGCGACGCCTCCCCTCCCGAGGAGTCGGAGCTGCCTGTCGAGCTGCGTGGGCCGAAGCCCCCCATGATCGTTAGACTCCTGCAGCAAGACCGCGCCACGATGAGTCGTCTGGTGGATTGGCTGGCGGGCCCCGATGCCGAGCAACGGCGTCGCTGGCAGCTCTGCCTCTCCAACTTCGTGGACGCGGTCGTGGCGACGGCCATCGACAACGGCTGCTTCGTCTTCACGACGGGCAATGCGTTCTGGGATCAGCTCACGATGGACGAGGCTCGCGAAGTGGCCCGCGGTCTGGCCGCGCTCGGTTTCCGCTACGACGGCATGGGCGAGTTCGCCGACGGACGCGTACCGAGCCAGCGCGAGCTCTCGATGGCGCTAGGTCAGGCGGGATTGCTGACCGTCCGCGTTCGCAACTGGCCTGGGCCCGAAGAGGCGGCTCAACTCTACCGACAGGTCCGAGTCGACCCGATCGCGCTACTCGTCGAGAAGGCGCCGTCGATCTCGATGGGCGAGCTCGTCCTCATGCTCGGTCGCCGCGCCGAGACAGTGGCCGACCTCTGGAACGACTGGCCGCGCGCGCGGCCGCTGCTGCTTCTGCCCAGTCGCGAGTAGTCTCGCCCGAAGCCGATGGCCCGGCGCGGGTCCGCCACGACTCAGCCCGCTTGACCGGTAGATCCGGGCGCGGACTCATCGGCCGCCAGCGCTTCCTGGACCTCGGAGCTTTCCTCGACTTCTGCCGGGTCCGCGTCGAGGACCACCAGCCGGTAGCTCTCCGCGGCGGCCACGCCGATCACCGCTCCCTGCTCGGCCATCCGGGCGCGCACCCGCTCGAACACCGCCGCCGGGTCGTGGAGCTGGCTTTCGTGGTCCCGCAGCGCTTCGATCTTCCGATCGACGGTAGCGCTCACGTCGATCCAGACGTCCGGTTGGTTCGACCACATCAGGTAGAGCCGCCGCACCCGATGAGCGGGCAATCCCTGGCGATGGAGCCACGGAAACGTCATGGGGTTGCGGGCAGCCGGGTAGACGGCGTCCACGGCCGCCATCGCCGCCGCTCGGTGGTCGGTGTGGTTGATGCCCCCACCGCGATGAACCACCACTTCCGGATCGCCGGCGAGAACCGCGTCGGGTTTGAAGGTCCGGATCTCGCGGACGAGCATCTCGCGCAGGGGCAGGTCGTTGACGAGATTGCCGTCCGGCTGATGGAGAAACGTCACGCCTTCGTAGCCGACGACTTGAGCCGCCCGACGCTGCTCCTCCTCGCGCGCCTGAGCCAGCCCCAGTGGGTTCGCCTCCGGGTCCTCGCCCCCGGCGTCGCCCGAGGTACAGCACACCAGCCAGCCCTGGGAGCCGGCGTCGATCCAGGCCGAGGCCGTTCCGGCCGGGCCGAAGTCGGCGTCGTCGGGGTGGCCGACGATGACCATGAAGCGCCGGGGTCGCCAGCTGTGAGCGGAAATCGTCTCTTGGGTCATGGTGCGTCCTGGCTTCTGGGCGTGGATAACTTGACGTTGTCCGGCGGCAACAGGCGCGTTCTCGGCCCGCGTGGACTCGCCGGAAACGCGACCTCGCGCCCTGCCGACGCGAGGTATCATGCCGCCCGAGGCTTCGCTCGTCTCCCCCCACGGGCGAGGCCTCTCTTGCTGCCCGGGACTCTACACTCTGCGCGGCCCGGGGCGCCGGCGGCCGGCGAACTCACGCGCGGTCGGGCTGTTTCAGATGAGCGCCGCGCGGGCCTCCCGCAGGGCGGCCAGGACCTCGGTGGCGTGGGCCTCGGGCTTGACCTTCGTCCAGACCGTGACGATCCGCCCGTCCGGGCCCACCAGGAAGCTGTTCCGGGCGACGCCCCAGTAGGTCTTGCCGTAGTTCTGCTTCTCCACCCAGCTCCCGTACGAGTCGGCTACCGAGTGGTTCTCGTCGGCGAGGAGCGTGAAGGGCAGGCTGTACTTGGCCCGAAACGCCGCCTTGCTGGCGGCTCCCTGCGGGCTGATGCCCCACACCTCCGTGCGGGTGTCGTCGAACGAGGCCTGGGCGTCGCGGAAGGCGCAGGCTTCCTTGGTGCAGCCGGGAGTGTCATCGGCCGGGTAGAAGTAGACGACCGTGAACTGGCCCTGTCTCTCGGAGAGGCGGTGGGTCCGCCCCTCGTCGTCGTGAAGCTCGAAATCTGGGGCGAGCTCGCCCGTTTGCGGCATGTTGCTCATGCAAGCAGATTAGCAGCGCGCCCGCGACCGAACCTACCGGGGAACGAAGAACGCGGCTGCCGCGACGGCAACTGCCACGAGGATCGTCAGCCAGTCGCGCCAGCCCACGCGGAACTCGCGGAAGTGGGTGCGCCGGACGCCGCTGTCGAAGCCGCGCGCGTCCATGGCCAGGGCCAGACGCTCGGCTCGTCTGATCGCGGAGACGAGCATCACGAGCAGCCGCCCGCCTGCCTCGCGAACGCGTGCGACCGGGCCGCGGGGCGCGAGGCCTCGAAGGCGGCGAGCGGCACCGATGGTGGTCCAGTCGCCGGCCATGAACGGCGCCACCCGCAGGGCGGCCAGCGTGCCGTATGCGAATCGGTCAGGGACGTGCCACTGCTGAACCAGCGAGTCGGCCATGCGGGTTGGGTCGGACGGACCGAAGACGAGCAACGTCGTCAGCGCGATCACGACGACCCGGAGACCGACGGCGATGCCGGCCGAGATTGCCGGGCCGGTGATTCGAGCCGGGCCGATCTGAGCCAGGGTCGCGAGCGAGCGGTCGCCATTCGCGCTCGAGAGCAGGATCGAGAAGACGGTCAGGCTCAGCATGGCGAAGCCGAGCGGGGCAAGCCGGCCGGGGATACGGCGCAGCGGCAACCCCGACCAGAGCCACAGGGCGACAATCGCGGCGAGGGACAGCCTGACGGGCACGATTGGGTCCAGGGTGACGATGCCCGCGACGAGCCAGGCCGTCCCGGCCACGAGACGCGCAACCGGCGTGGTCCGCGTCAGGAAGGCCGGCCGGGTCGGCGCAAGCGGGGCCGGTAGCATGCTCACGGGGCGCCGCGACCGGCTGCGTCCGTCCGCCGGACCGCAACGCCATCGCGCCACGGCCCGGCGGGCTCGTACGGAGGCGCTGCCAGAAACGCGTCCGGCGATCCATCGAAGACGACGCGGCCGCGATCGAGGGCCACGACGCGGTCGCAGGCCGGCAGGAGTCGCGGGTCGTGGGTGGCCAGGATCTGCGCCTGCCCGGCGGTTCGGCGGTCGTCCAGCAGCGTCAGCACCGCCTGGGTTCCGCGCCGGTCGAGCCCGAAGGTCGGCTCGTCGAGCAACAGGACGGCCGGGGGCCGCAGCGCGAGGGCGGCCAGGCTCAGGCGGCGCTGCTCACCCTGGCTGAGCCGAAACGGGATCTCCGTGGCGAGATGACCGAGGCCGAAGCGGGCCAGCACGCCGTCGGCGCCGCGGTCGTCGGGCTCGTCGATCCCGGAGCCGTTGCGCCCACCGATTGCTCGGGCGCTGGCGCTCACCTCGTCGCGCGCGGTGCCGGCCACGAAACCGAGCTCCGGATCCGCGAAGACCAGCCCGATGCGGGCCGCTATCTCGTTCGACTTCAGCCGCGACGGGTCGCGCATGGGTTCGGCCGCTTCAGCGTCGCGCGGCAGGGCGCGCAGCCGCACGGTCCCGGCCGCCGGACGCAGCAGCCCGGCCAGGGCGAACAGCAGGCTCGACTTTCCGGCGCCATTCGGCCCAACGAGGGCGACTCGCTCGCCCGCCCACAGCGAAACGGACACGCCGTCCAGGGCCACTCTCTTGCCGCTCTCGTCGGCGGGGTATTCGACTCGAATGTCGACGGCCTCCAGCAGGAGCGCACCGGATTCGACCGATCGGCTGGAAGCCGCTGGTTCGCCCGCCCGTTCGACCGCCGACACGCCGGCTCGCTCATCGGCTCGCCGCGCGCCCTGCCAGGCCCGCGGCACCCAGGCCCCGCTGCGCTCGAGCAGCCCGATCGCATCCCGGCCGACGTCGCCGGCCGGCGCGAACGCCAGCTGGCGGCCCTCGTCGTCGATCAGCAGAACGTCGTCGGCGAGCGGCAGGGCCGCCTCCAACCTGTGCTCTATCAGGACGATGGTGTGCTCACGCCGACGGGCCAGAGCCGCCAGCTGCTCGAAGATGGCATGCATGCCGGGCGGATCTAGATTCGCCGTCGGTTCGTCGAGGATGAGCAAGCCAGGCCGGGCCGCCAGAACGTCCGCGATCGCGAGTCGCTGCTTTTCGCCGCCGGACAGAGTGACCGTGCTGCGGGACTCGAAACCCGACAGGCCAACCTGCGCCAGCGCCTCGGGAACGCCCGCCACCATCTCCGGGCGCGACCAGCCGCGGTTCTCCAGACCGAACGCGATCTCGTCGTCGACCCTGGTCATGACCAGCTGACTGTCCGGATCCTGGAAGACGAGGCCGATCCGCTCGCCCAGCAGCCGGGCCGGCGTTTCGGCCACCTCCAGCTCGCCGATGCGGAGGCTGCCCTGCCAGCGGCCGGGCAGGACGTGCGGCGCCAGGCCGGCGAGAGCGCGAGCCAGCGTGCTCTTGCCCGATCCGGATGGTCCGAGAACGAGCAGGACCCGTCCCGGCTCGAGCCGGAAGGTGAGGCCTTCGATGGCGGGTCGGGTTCTGCCTGCGTAGGTCCAGCCCAGATCCGTCGCCTCGATCGAAGGCGGGGCGGCCGCGATCTTCAGCGGTCCGGCGACCGCGGCTTCGGTCATCCTCCGGACGGGAATGTCTGCAACGCGCCCGTTCGTCGTAGCGCCCGAACGAGAAACCACCCGCCGATACCGACGATCGCGATGGCCGAGACGATCTCGGCCGCGCCGATGGCCGCCCGGCCGGCGTAGTCGAGGCCCGGATAGCTGACGATCAGGTCGTGGATCGCCTCGCCAATCCCGGCCCCCGCCGCGGCCAGGATCGCGATGACCGGATTCCACGCCCGGTACATTGTGATGAGGAAGACGACCTCCGCTCCGGCGCCCTGGAGAAGCCCGGACAGCAGCGTATCCAGACCCCAGTAGCTGCCGAGCAGAGCCGAGACGACGGCGGCAACGAGTTCGCCGAAGAGCGCCGCCCCCGGCCGGCGCACGATCAGCGGGCAGACCACCGCCGGAAGCAGCCAGACGCCGGTGAGAAGCGACTCGGTCTGGGGGCCGAGGAAGCTGCCCCAGGCCCAGACGTAGGTGCCCCACGCCCAGAACACGACTCCGAAGGCGACGGCCAGTAGCGCCACGACGACGATGTCGACCGTCCGCCAGCGGAAGAGCTCGGTGGAGGGCCGCGAGGCTGGAAGGGCTTTCAATTCAGATCTCCTGTTCCCGGTTGCTCGGTTAGCACGTTCGTTCTGGTTTCGACGACCAGCAACTGGCCTCGGCGGAGCGAAACGCTCGCCCGCTCGACGAGCCGCACGTTGGAGAGTCCGCGGGCGGGGCCCGGTCGAAGTGTTTCGTTGAGGAGCGGGTAAAGCAGCCCTGCCGTGGTGACGCCTTCGGCCCGTTCCCCAAGCGGCAGCAAGGAGACCAGGTCGCCCGCTGTTCCGCGAAGTTCGAGCTGGGCCGTGGCCGAGCCGCCCGCCGGAGCGCGCAGGAGGCGCACGCGCGTCGTCTCGTCCAGCAGCTCCACATGCGCAGTTCCGGGTTCAGGCAGAGCGAGCAGGCCGACGTTGGCGAGCGCGTGGTCGAAGCGCCCGCCGCCCAACGCCCCCAGGATCGTCACGTGGGTCGCGCCCCGCCGGAGAGCGGCCAGGAGCGCCAGCTCCGCGTCCGACTCGTCCTTGGCGGCGGGGGAGCGCTCGATCGGGACGCCCTGCGCGGCCAGCGCCGCAAAGCGGTCCTCGGGCAGCGAGTCGGCGTCGCCGACCAGCAGCGCCGGCCGCAGGCCGAGCGCGGCGGCTTTGTCCCAGCCGCCGTCGGCGGCCACGATCAGCTCCACGTCGTCGGCCCATCCGGGCCAGCCCGCGTCCAGCGCGGAGCGGCTCGGGACGTCGCCGTCGGCGACGATCAGCGCGCGCACGGCCGTCCGTCCGCGGTGGCTGCCGCGATCGCCAGGAAGACCGTACCCGAGGTCGAAACCGCGCGCCCCAACGCCGCTCTCTCGGCCGTCCGTTCGCACATGAAAACACCTCCATCGAACTCGACAGAGGTGCTCAGTGCTTGACTCCCTTCGCCGGCATGACCCGGATCAGGTTCCAAGGGTCTGCGGATCTAGCTCCGCACTCTCAGCGCCGCCCCGGCGCTCCCCTGTCTTTGTTCTGTTGTCCGGTGACTCTACACCCGCGCAGGGGGCCCTCGCCAGTCCGGTTCCGGTCCCGCAAAAAGGCTGTGCAAAGAACGGTGCCGGCAGCTACGATCCAAAGCGACCGATGCGACGAATTGACTACAGAAAGTCTGGGAACCAAAGGCGCACCAATGGGGTCACTAAGTTGAGGGACCGCATCCTCCGACTGTTGGATAGCATCCCGTCCGCCGATACTCTCAAGGAAATCAAGTCGAACGCATGGTAGATTTCGAACCGTGAGCGACCTGTCGCACCCAGCCATTCAACGCGTTGTCCAGGCTGCGGCCCGCAAGGGCGTGAAGCTGGACATAACCATCTTCGATGACTCGACGCACACCGCCGAAGAGGCGGCTGCGGTCGTCGGCGCGGACCTGGGGCAGATCGTCAAGTCGCTCGTTTTCGTCGCGCCGCGGGCCGGTGGCCGCCTGGCCCCGATCGTGTGTCTGGTCTCCGGGCGCAACCGCGTGGATCTCGCTCAGCTGGCCGCCGTCACCGGCGAGGCCGCAATCCGGCGCGCCACCGCTCGTGAAGCGCGCGACCTGACCGGCTTCTCGATCGGTGGAATCCCACCCTTCGGCCACGGGCATGACGTGCGCATCGTGATGGATCCGGATCTGTGCCCCTACCCGGTGGTCTGGGCCTCGGCCGGCACCGACGCCGCCATCTTCCCAGTCCCGCCAGGAACCCTTCGGATCCTGGCCAACGCCCTGGTCGCGCCTATCGCCGAAGAGGCGTGGATTCCGGCCGCGATCGGAATCGAGACGCGAATGCGCTTCGAGACAGGCGGGTCGACCGCCTAGGTTTCCGGGCGCTCGCTCCGTCACACTCTGGCCCTCCGTTTTCGGGCTGCCCGAGTCAGGGCCGGGCTCGATTGGCGCCGTGCCACGCGGGCCGGCCGTCCACGAACGGGGCAGTGACGGTGGATGAACGGTGGACAAGTCGCTTACCCGACGGGGCATCCAGGTGGAGAACCCGATTGAACAGGAGACCCACCCTTCTGTAGCGTGTTCAGTACGCCCGAAGGTGCCGAGCGACTGCTAGCGGTGGCGATGACATCAACGCCCACGCAGCGAGAAGGTTCCTTCGGGCGTTGCCTTTTGCCCGCGCCATACGCCGCGCGACGGCTTCGTCCTCCGGGACAGCGGTTCAGCTCCGTCTGATTCGCAGCCGGCGATCAGATTCCAGGCCGTACTTCTCGGCGGCGCTCTCCAGATTGACCGCCAGCGCCAGACGACCGTAGGAGTCCACGCAGATCAGCGGCTCGCCGCGCTCGGACTCGCCGTATGTGAGTCGCCAGCGCAACTCGATCGCGTTCCGGCCGCCGAGGGCGGACCCGTCCGCCCCTTCGACGCTCAACTCGTCGCCGCTCGACAGCGGTCCAATGGCCGCCTCCAGGTCCGCCTGTTCGGCCATGAACTGAACGTTGCCCCACGTGTCCACGAACGCGACGCTGGCGTCCAGGTACCCGGGCGCCCGATCTGGCGCGGCAGCCTGCAACCGAACGAGCGAGGCGGGCTCGAGCGCCGGTCCGAAGGCGTCGAGTGCCACTCCGCCGGCGAGATAGGCGGCGGCGGGAGCGAAAACATCTCGGGCGTGGAAGGTGCGGCTGACGTCGCCGAGACGGTAGGCCGGATTCTCCAGCAGGTGGGCGGCCATGATCCCGCCGAGCCTCTCCGCGGCCGGCAGTAGCAGGCCGTTGTCCGGCCCCACGAGGTGGTCGCCTCGACCGGTCCGCAGCGCGATGGCGCGCCGCCCGGTCCCAACTCCGGGGTCCACGACCGCGAGATGGACGCCCGTGGGAAGGTATGGCAACGCCGCCCACAGGATCGCGGCGCCGTGGGCGACACAGTGGCGCGCAATCCCGTGACTGATGTCGATGAGGCGGACGTTGGGGTTTATGCGCAGGATGACGCCCTTGCAAGCCGCCACCGACGGATCGGCCAGGCCGAAGTCGGTCAGGAGAGAGACGAAGGACTCAGGCACGCGCAGCATGGTAGCGCCCGGGCGACTCAAGTCCGCGAACCTCGCGCGATGAATGTCGAGGCGGCGCCCTTGGGAGAGAGAGCGCCGCCTCGACGGAGCCCGTTTCGAGGTGGAGGAAGAGGCGTTCGGACCGCCAGCCGCGGACCGCCCCGACGAGCCCGTTTCGCCGCTAGACTGCGGGCGTGCGCGTCCGCCTATTCGAGCTTCGGCTCCTGGCCGTCGCCCTCACCGTCCTTTGGGCCGCGGGCGGCGGCATCGTGTTGATCGGCTATCGACCCGGCGGTCCCTGGGACCTGCTCGTGGGCGTGACCGCCGGCCTACCGCTCCTCGTGGCCGTGGCCCCGATCGTGTGGCCGCCGTTGGTGACGAGCAATCGCGGCTCCGCCGGAGTGTTCTGGATCGGCCTCGTGGCGGGGCTGCTGCTGGTGCCTTCGATCGTGAGCGTCGCCGCGCAGGTCCTGGCGCGCAGCTCCGAGCCGCTGCTACCGTCCGCGGAGGTCGTCTACCCATGGGCCGCCGCCTTGCTCGCCACAAGCCTCTTCGCCGGCCTGGGCGTGAGCCGCCAGCTGATCGCCGAAACCGGAATCGGCCGCAGGCGGTTGGCCGTATCGATTGGCTTCGCCTTGGTCACGACCACCGTCATCGGCATCGCCTACGCCGGTGTGAGCCTGGCCGACGACGCCGCCCTGCGCGACAGGCCATCCCTCTACTCGCGGTTCGGACCTACTTCCGCGGCCCTCACGCCACCCCAATGCGACCAGAATCTGCAGCCTGCCACGTCGGCGCAGCTCGAGCTCGATGTCTGGGGCAACATCGACACGCGCTCCATCGGCTCCGTGGATTTGACCGGGCAGCGCTCCGGCGGAGACATCTCCTGGACCGCGCAGGTCGTGCGTAGCGATCTCTTCGGCCAGTTCGGCGCGGCTCGAATCGGCTCGTCGGCGTGGCTGCTGACGCCCAGCCAGGGTTGGTACGGCGTCTCGTCCGCCGCGCTCGACTCGGACATGATTGACGCCACGGTTGCAGCCGAAGCTCTCTCCAGCGGGAACCGGGCGACGGCCGAGGATCTCGGGGTCGAGTATGTGGAAGGGGCGCGTGGCCGCCACTGTCGCGTGGCGATCGACGGCGCGACCTTCGCCGCGTCGTTTCCGCAGGTCCTCTGGCTGGTGGGCGACGCGAGTCTGGCGAGCTGGCGCGGCGAGATCGACTACTGGGTCTTCGGCGACGGCGAGATCGGGATGATCACAGGCTCGGTCAACGGAAACGCCCAGGAGATCCTGCCTCACGGCCTGCTCGCGACGGTCCAGGTCAAGCTCACGGCGACCGACCGAGGCGGGCCTGTCGACATCTCGTCGCCGAAGACCGGGCCATGACACCGACCGCGCCGGGCGATCCCGACCGGACGACCGCACCGGCTCCGCAGCGGGCCGCGCCTGCTCCGGCGCAGGCGGTCGCGGCCCCCGAGTCGGCCTCCGGCCCGGGGCACGAGCCGGCGCCCGGCCAAACCTTCAAGCGCGGGTCCGATCGAGCCTCGGCCAAGCACGATCGGCTGGCCCGCTTCTACCGCGTCATCCGCTACCTGCAGGCCCACCCCGAGGGCGCCACTCCGGACGCGATCGCCGGTTTCGTGGGCATGTCCAGGCGAACCGTCTATCGCGACCTGCAGGCCCTGGAGGGCGAGATCGAGATCCCGCTCTGGAGCGAGGGCGGCAGGTGGGGGATCGTCGAAGGGGCATTCCTGCCGCCGCTGCGCCTCACCCTGGACGAGGCCGTGGCCTTCTTCCTGGCCGCGCGGCTGATGGCCCAGTTCGCCGACCGCTACGAGCCCGACACGGGCGCCGCATTTCAGAAGCTGGCGGAGATCCTCCCGCCCGTCGTGGCGCGGCATCTGGAGCGGACGATCGACGTCCTGGCGAGCCGGCCGCCCGACGAGCAGCTGACCCGCAACCTGCGGACTCTGGCCCGCGCCTGGGCCGAGAGGCGGGTCGTGGAGCTGACCTACGACGCCGCCACTTACAGCCCCGGCCGGCCGCCGCGACGATCGCGCGTCCATCCCTACTTGCTGGAGGCGTCCGCGACGACCCGGGCCCTGTACCTGATGGGCTTCGACGAGTCGCGCGAGGCGATTCGGACTTTCAAGCTGCAGCGGATCCTGGAGCTCTCGTTGACGCCCGACACCTTCGAACCGCCCGAACCGGGGGTGGTACAGGAAGGCCTGGGGCGGGCCTGGGGCGTCATCGCCGATCAGGAAGAGGTCGAGGTCGTGCTGCGCTTCGACCCCGCGATCGCCGGTCTCGTGACCGAGACGACCTGGCATCCGACGGAGCAGGTCACGCGCGAGCCCGACGGCAGCGTCCTGTGGCGAGGCCGAGTGCCGGGCACGATCGAAATCCGGCGCTGGATCCTGGAGTGGGGCGCACAGGTCGAGGTTCTGGCCCCGCCGGAGCTGCGGGACGAAGTGGCCGCCACTTACCGCGCTGCGGCGGCGCGGTACTGACCCTGGCCCTCGGCAGGCGACATCTGGACGACGCTCTCGTTGTCCGTCTCGGATAGGCTTGGACCATGCAGGACGAGACGCTGGAGTCTACGGAGTCTGAGGGCGCGGTCGCGCCGACGGACCGCCAGGCCCATCCGCAGATGTGGGCCGTCAACCTCGTCAGCGACCCGATCCACGGCTACATCGAGCTCACGAAGCGCCTCACGCCCGAACGAGCCCGCGTGCTCGGCCTTGCGCCCGAGGAGGCGGCCGAAGGCGACCTGCTCGATTCGGCCTGGGTGCAGCGAATGCGCCGCATCAGCCAGCTGCAGAGCGCCCGCTGGGTCTTCCCCACGGCCGAGCACAGCCGCTTCACCCACGGCCTGGGCGTCATGCACGAGGCGGGGCTGTGGGCCCGCCAGCTGTATCCGAGCCTGAGGACGGCGCTGGCCGGGGCCGATCCCGGCGCCCCGCCGCCGTCCGAGGGCCTGGTCGTCGAGACGCTCCGACTCGCCGGACTGCTGCACGACGTCGGCCACGGGCCGTTCGCCCACTTCTTCGACGAGCACGTCCTGTGCCATTTCCCGGCCCCTGCCGATCCTCGTCGCGGCGGACGCAAGAGCCTGACCCACGAGGACCTCTCGGCGCTGATCATCGAGCGCGAGCTGGGCGACACGATCGCGGCCATCCGGCGCGCTCCCGGCATTGTCCCCGAGCGCGACGCGCTGAGGACGGATGAACGCATCGAGCCTGGCTGGGTCTCGTTCCTCATCTCGAAGCCGGCCCTGGCGGATCCGAGCATGCCGCGCTGGCTGCGCTGGCTGCAGCCCCTGCTATCGGGCGTCTTCACCGTCGACAATCTGGACTACGTCCGCCGCGACGCCTACCTCATCGGCGTATCCGCGGGGCCGATCGACGTGGAGAGGCTCCGCCGCTACAGCTTCATCGGGCCGCGCGGGCTCTCTCTGTACGAACCGGGGCTCGCGGCCCTGGAGATGTTCCTGACGGCGCGGCTCTTCATGTATCAGCAGATCTACTTCCATCGATCGGTGCGGGCGATCGACCTCGATCTGGCGGAGGTCTTTCGGCCGAGCATCATGGCGATCTTCGGCGACGCGTCGCCGGCCGAGGCGCTGGCCCACTACGTCGACCTGGACGAGTACGCGCTGTTGCACCAGGCCGCGCTCTGGGCCCGCGGCGAGGCGCTATCCGACAAGCCGGAACCGGGCGACGGCACGGTCACGCCCGAAGTCGGGCGAGTCTGGCAGGCGATCCTGCTGCGCCGCTCCCGCTGGCGCGCCGAAGCCGAGCTTCGGCGCGACTACGAAGGGCCGGAACGCGAGGCGCTGCGCGCCGCGGCTGAGATCGAGCTCGGGAAGGCGACGCCGGGGCTCGTGACCATCGATCTGGCCGAGATCGATGCCCGCCCGGCCGACGCCACGGCCACCGATTCGCTGCTGGCCGTCGTCGGCCGGGATGGCTCTCCGGCGGCGCCGCTCAGCCAATCGCTGGCGCGATTGCCGGCCTACTCGCTGGTGGCGCGGCGCTACCGCCGTTCCGGCTGACCGCCGGCACCCGCTGGCCGCCGGCGCTCGACCGCGCGGCGCTCTTTCGGCTCAGTGGCTCGCCGACGAGTGGGCAGCGGGGCTCGCCGAAGGGTGAGCAGCGGCCCAGGCAGCGGCGTCGGCGGGCCGAAGCGTCTGCATCTCCGTGACGTCGTTCCGATACGGAAGCACGAGCAGCGGATCGATCCGGGCGGTTTCGGTGGCCGGCAGGTGGTCGACCTTCATGTATATCGGGAGGTTCGCGAAGGTCGCCGTCTCGAGCGGGCTATAAAGGCCGAAGTGGACATGGCACCCGGTGGCGTTCCCGGTGGCGCCCTCGTATCCGATCACCTGGCCGGCCTTGACGTGCTGACCGACCTTGACTTTGACGTCGGACCGCTCGTGGGCGTAGATGCTGCGATAGCCGTCGCCGTCGTCGATGACGATGACGACCGGCAGATCCTCTTTCAAAGCCAGCCGCGCGAAGTGATTCTTGTAGAGGGTCAGATCGCCCAGCCAGCCCATGAAGTCGGCGTAGTCTCGTCCGGCCGTCAGGACGACTCCGTCGTGCGCCGCCATGACGTTGTCGCCGCACTTGGTGGCCATGTCCACGCCGTCGTGGAACAGCTGGCCGTTCACCATGAAATCGCCATAACTGCTCGGCCCAAAGGGCAGCGTGACCCTGGCATTGACGAGTGGCCAGACATAGCCGCTGAGCTGGGAGGGCGGGGCCGGAGTTGGCGGGCCCGGCGGCGCCGTCGGGACCGGGATGGCGGTTGGCGTCGGCGAGGGAGTCGGCGTCGCGACGGCCGAGGAAGAGGCAGTCGGCGTTGGCGTGGGGCTCGGAGTGGGGGACGGCGCGATCGCAGCCTTCGACACGAGGACCGATCCGGCGACCAGCGCCACGATGGCCGCGACGGCCACGATGGCCATGACCATGCCCGGCACGGCGATGCGGGCCCAGCGCGAGCCCCGCGAATCCCGACGGTGAGCGCCGGATTTGGGAGGCTCCGGGGAGAAGTAGTGCAGGCTACCCATCAGGCCCTCTTGTAACACGGAACGGCTCCGGACGCCACCGCAAGGGCGGGCGGCGGCCCTTCGGCGGCCTCGGTACCAGGTCGAGACGCGACCCTTCGGGTTGCCGATCGGGCGCTAGGGCGGCACACTGCACTCGCACCGGTCCTATCGCCAGCGGCGATCGAGACGGAGCGGTGGCACAAAACGGAGTTCGCTCCACCACGGCGGGCTCCTCAGCCGGGCGGCGCCCGCCAGCGGGCCCGTTCAATGGGCCGGTAACCGCCGGTCGAAGGCCCAAAGATCGGAGGCACACAAATGCGCCGAGCCAGCACCCTCCGCCGGATCGCCGCCGCCGTCGCCGTGATGACCCTGATCGCGATCGGGCCCGTTCCGGCGATCGCCGCCGCCCCGACCGTCTCGGCCGTCGCCTCGACGGCCGCCCCCGCCGTCTCGACGCCGGGCGTGTGGACCGCCACTGGCAGCCTGCCGCAAGCGAGCGGCTTCGCGCCGGCGGTTCTGCTGAAGGACGGCACGGTCATCACGGCCGGTGGCACCGACGGCGCCTCGTTCACGGCTGCCGCCGAGCGTTTCACCGGCGGAGCCTGGGCCAGCGCCGGATCGATCGGGCTGGCCGTGGCCGGCCAGATCGCCGCCCTGCTGCCCAACGGCGACGCCCTCTTCGCGGGTGGCGCCGACGCCATGAGCTACTACACGCACGGCGACTTGTTCCATCCCGCCGGCGCCGGAACCTGGACGCAGACGCCTTCGATGGCCCACGCCCATGCCTACGGCGTCGCCGCCTCGCTGCTGAGCGGCGACGTGCTGGTCATCGGCGGATACGACGGTGGCGACAGCTTCACCACGGGCGCGGTCGACATCTACTCCGCATCCGGCGGAACCTGGAGCGCCGGCCCGGCGCTTCCCGGCGGCCGGTACGCATTCACGGCCACGACCATGAGCGACGGCCGGGTCCTGGTCGCGGGCGGCGACGACGGCTCGCTCGCCCCAGGCTCGGCTCTCTCCTCCGTCGAGATCTACAAATCGGGGACCGGCTGGTCCGCCGCCGAATCGATGAAGAACGTCCGCCTCGACCAGGCCGCCGCATTGCTGAACGACGGCCGGGTCCTCGTCGCCGGTGGCGTCGATGCCAGCGGAACGGCGCTCAACACAGCCGAGGTCTACGACCCGACGACGGGCCACTGGTCGCTGACCGGGACCATGTCATACGCTCGGGCCGGATTCTCCATGACTGTCCTTCCCGACGGCCGAGTCGTGGCCGCGGGCGGCTACGCGACCAGCCCCAGCCAGGCGCTGGCCACCGCCGACCTGTTCGACCCGACGACCGGCGGCTGGACGGCNNGGATGGCAGCGTGATGGTCATCGGCGGCCACGGCGCTTCGGCCGACTATCTGGCGTCGTGCGAAATCTTCACGCCTCCGCCGGCCCGAGTCACATATCCGGCCACCACCTTCCACCCGCTCGACCCCACGCGAATCCTCGACACTCGCGTCGGGAACGGCCTGAGCGGCTTCCTTTCCAACCGCGTGCCGCGCCAGTTCCAGGTCACCGGCCGAGGCAACGTGCCCGCCGGCGCGGTCGCGGTGACCGGCATCCTGACCACCACCGCCTCGACGGCGGGCGGGTACCTGACGATCGGGCCCGTCTTCACCGGTGCGCCCACATTCTCCTCGCTCAACTTCCCGAAGGCCGACAACAGGGCCAACAACGTCGCGGTCGCCCTGGATGCCAATGGCATGCTGTCGGTGGTCTACGTTGGGACAGGCAGGACTCAGGCCGTCTTCGACGTCACGGGCTACTTCACGGCGGACGACACGGGCGCGACCTTCTTCGCGCTCGATCCGGCGCGCGTCCTCGACAGCCGCAACGGCACGGGCCTGAGCGGCAAGTTCGCCACGGGGGTGCCCCGCAGCTTCCCAGTTGCCAACAACGCCGTCGGAGACGGCGTGCCCAAAGGGGCGCTGGCAGTGACCGGCAACCTGACCGTGGTCACTCCCTCAAGTACCGGCTGGGCCTTCGTGGGCCCGTCGATCTTGAACCCTGCCACCTTGAACAGTTCGACTGTGAACTCGCCGGCGGGCGACACTCGGGCCGACGGCGTGACCGTCAAGCTCGCCGGCGACGGAAGCCTGAGCGTCGTTTGGGTGGGTACGCCCTCGTCCAAGGCCGATCTCGTGTTCGACGTCACGGGTTACTACGTTGGCGACCTGACCGGCTCCAGGTTCGTGCCCATCGAGCCGACGCGGCTCGTCGACACTCGCTACAACCTGCCGTTCACCGGCCCTGTGCCCAGGGGCACGCCGACCGTCCTGGCCATCGCCGGTCACGCCANNGTCGCCCCGACTCTCGACCCGGGAGTCGCGCCGGCGTTCTCGACCGTCAACTTCCCCAAGGGCGACAACCGGGCGAACGGTTTCGTCGTTCGTTTGAACACCGACGGATCGCTGGCGGTGGTGTACGAGGCGTCTCACGCCGGCTCGACGACGCAATTCATCATCGACATCACCGGCTACTTCCTGTCCGGTCCGTAGGCTCGCATCCCCCGACCAAGCACCCCCATATCGCCGGGCCGACGAGCCGCGGGAGGGAGCGCACCAAAGGTGCGCGAGCGAGGCGCGCGGAAGCCAAAGCGGCGGGGTGACGGCTGACCGAGCGCGTTGCAAACGGGCGCTCCGGCGGACGCGGGCTGGCGCGCCACTTCCGTGCAGTGGACCGGGCATAGACCCGCCGCGGGACCGTCTACATAATGTGATTGGAACAGTTCAGGTGTAGATGCGGCGGCGGTCATCAGCCGCCGTCAGCGCTGTGCCCATCTACCGGAGGAGAGTGTCTGTGGACGTCGTCCAGCTGTCGCGACTTCAGTTCGCCCTGACGATCAGCTTCCACTTCATCTTCCCGTCAATCACGATCGGCCTGGCCGGCCTGATCGCGGTCGTGGAAACGCTTCGCTGGCGGACGAAGCGCGAGGTCTACGACCGCATGTCGGTCTTCCTCACGAAGCTGTTCGCCGTAACCTTCGTCATCGGCGTCGTGAGCGGTGTGGTGATGGAGTTCCAGTTCGGCACGAACTGGTCCACGTTCTCCGGCTATGTCGGCGACATCTTCGGGGCGCCGCTGGCCGCCGAGGGCATATTCGCCTTCTTCCTCGAGTCGGCCTTCGTCGGGCTCATCCTGTTTGGCCGTGACCGCGTTTCGTCGACGGTGCGCTGGATCGCCGGCTTGCTGGTGGCGTTCGGAACACTCCTCTCGGCTTTCTGGATCCTGGTCGCCAACTCGTTCATGCAGACGCCGGCCGGCTACACCTGCTCCCCCGATCCGGCCTGCGGACCCACGACCACGAAGCTAGTCCTGACCAACTTCTGGGCAGCGGTCTTCAACCCATCCACGCTGCCGCGGTTCTTCCACACGGTCGCGGCCTGCTACGTCGCCGGCGCGTTCTTCCTGGTCGGCGTGGCCGCCTGGTACCTCCTGCGCGGGCACCACCTCGACATCGCGCGACTGTCGCTGCGTCTGGGCATCGTTGTTGCATTCCTTGGCTCCGGCCTGATGTTCGTTAGCGGCGACATCCAGACCCGCGAAGTCGCCGCCTACCAACCGCTCAAGTTTGCGGCTATGGAGGGCGTCTGCCATACGGGAACGAACGTCGGGCTGGCGCTCTTCGGGCTGGCGCCGAGCCAGGACTGCTCGACTCTCGCTCAGACGATCGAGATCCCCGATGGCCTCAGCTTGATGATGAACCTCGACCCGAACAGCCAGATCAAGGGGCTGGACCAGCAGTCGGACCCGTCGCTCTTGCCGCCCGTGGCGGCGCCGTTCTACGGCTTCCACACCATGGTCGGCATCGGCGCGCTGATGCTGCTGCTCATGGCTCTGGGCGCCCTATTCCTGCTGCGACGATCGATTGAGACCCATCGCTGGTGGCTGAAGGCAGCCGTGCTGGCCGTTCCGCTGCCGCTGCTGGCGATCGAGATCGGCTGGATGGTCGCCGAGGTCGGCCGCCAGCCGTGGATCGTGCAGGGTCTGATGTTGACCTCCCAGGGCGTCTCGCCCGGGGTGTCCAGCACGGACGTCTTGATCTCGATCGTGGGCATCATCCTGCTCTACACCCTGCTCTTCGGGTTGTGGCTGTACTCGCTGGCGAAGGAGATCCGTCGCGGTCCGGAGCCGGCACCCGGCGAAGCCGGATCCGGCGCGTCCGGCGCGGCGGCCACCACCGCGAGCGCGGGAGGACACTGACATGCCGCA
>PMIQ01000135.1:0-1164 GCA_003157175.1 Chloroflexota bacterium | reverse complement strand
TACGCCACGGCGTTTTCCGGCTTCTACCTGGCCATGTTCCTCGTCCTCGGGGCGCTGATCCTGCGAGCGATCTCGATCGAGTACCGCGGCAAGGAGACGGCGACCTGGTGGCGGACGGGCTGGGACATCGGGTTCTCCGTCGGGTCGGGACTCGTGGCGCTGCTCCTGGGCGTGGCGCTCGGTAACTTGCTGAACGGCCTGGCGCTCGACGCCGACGGCGTCTATCGAGGCGGCTTCGTCGGCCTGTTGAACCCCTTTTCGCTGGTCGTTGGCGTCCTGACCCTCGCCCTGGCCACCCAGCAGGGCTCGGCCTGGCTCGTCCTCAAGACCGAGGGCGACCTCGCGGAACGGGCCCGCCGCGTCCAGATGGGGGCGCAGATCGCGGTTGTCGTTGCCTGGCTCGCGGCAACGGCGCTGGCATTCGCCGGTTCGCTGCCCGCGGTCGACAACTTCAAGACGAACCTGGCCGCCTGGATCGGCCCGCTGTTGGTCGTGAACGCGATCTTCTTCGGGTTCCGGGCGACCCTGATCGGGCAGCAGTTCCGTGCCTTCGTCTGCTCCAGCCTGACCGTCGCCTTCCTGGCCATCACCGCGGCGACGGCGCTGTATCCGAATCTCGTTCCGGCCGTCGTGCCGGCGCGGAGCCTGACGGTCGACAACGCCCATTCCTCGACCCTGACCATGCAGGTCATGCTGGTCGTGGCTGTGGTCGGAATGCCGATCGTCCTCGCCTACACGGCCTACATCTACTGGAAGTTCAAGGGCAAGGTCCGGCTGGATAAAGCCAGCTACTAGGCAAGCCGCCAAACGCGGCGCCGCGAAAGCGGCGCCGCTTCTGTTTCGGCTCTACCAGCGCGGGGCGATCTGCCGGTCGAGGAGCTCGCGCGGCGAAACCCGCGGCCTGATCAGGAAGGCGTGCCCGCCGCGGACAGCGACCTCGGCGGCGGTTGGGTGCGACAGAAAATACGGCATCGATTCGGTGAAGCCGTAGGCGCCCGCGTCGAGAACGGCAATCAGGTCGCCGACCTCCGGGCGCGGTAGCTCCGCCCGCAACGTAAAGACGTCCAGCCCCGTGCAGAGCGGCCCGGCCACCGTCGTGGGGACGCGCTCTCGCGAGTCGGCGTCGGGGGCCAGAACCGCCAGGCGCTGCTCCTGGCGAACGAG
>PMIQ01000151.1 GCA_003157175.1 Chloroflexota bacterium | reverse complement strand
CGCCCACCGAATCCGCCGCCGGGGATGCTGATCCCGCCGCCGCCCAGGATGCCGGCACCGCTATTCGAGGTGGTAGTGCTGTTGCGAGTGCTGGTCGTGCCGACGACGACGCTGTCTCCCTGGTTCAGCCCGCTGGTGATCTGAACGTAGGAGGTCGTCACCAGGCCGACGGACACCTGTTGGGTCGTGACGCCGCCGCCGACCTCAACCTGGACCGTATAACCGGCCGAGGCCGATCCCACGAGAGCGGTCGCCGGTATTCGCAGGGCGTTGGCGACGGTTGCCGTCGTGACGGTCACGGTCGCGCTCATGCCTGAGAGCACCGTGGCTGGCGGGTCGCTGAGCGTCACGATCACGGCGTAAGTCACGACGCTGCTCTGGCCGCCCGAGGTCGAGGCCGTCGGGACGATCTGGGAGACGGTCCCGTCGACGATCAGGTTGGTGGCCGTGACGGTGACCGAGGCCGCCTGCCCGACCTTGAGATTGGAGATGTCGGACTCGGTGAAGCTGGCCGTGGCCACCATCGGGGCGACGGATTCCTCGATCGCGTAGCCGGACGACGGAGCGTTGACGCCGGGCAGAACGTTGACCGCGACGATCAGCCCGTCCCCGGGTGCGAGGATCGTGGCGTCAGTCACCGCGAGTTGATCGGCGTTGACCGTTGCCTGAGCCGCGGCCACCTGGGCCTGGTCGGCCGTGACGGTTGCGCTGGCGGCTGGGGCGGTGTTGCCCTGGTACTGCAGCTGGGCTGCCGTCAGGTTGAGCGAGGCGTTGGTGACCTGCTGAGCGGCCTGCTGGTTGGACTGGCTGATCTTGAGCCGCGTCGTGGTCAGGCTGTTTTGCACCGCCTGCAGGGCCGCCTGCAGGGCCGGATCGCAGATCGAGGTGCAGGACTTGTTGTATGCCGTCTGCGCGGCCGTTACCGCCGCATCGGACTGGCTCAGGGTCAGGGAGTTCTGCTGGCCGATGATCTTCCTGTTCGCGACGGCCTGGCTGTAGCTGTTCTTCGCCTGGTTGAGCTGATTGGCAGCCTGGGATTTGGTCAGCGCGGTCGGACCGCCCGAGTCCGTGGTCAGCTTGGACTGGGCCGAGGCGAGCGTCGCCTGGGAGGATGTCAGCTGCAGCTGCGCGGCCGTGGCGTCCGCGGTGGCCAGGGTGTCCCCCTTCTTGACCGTTTGCCCGACCGTCACTGCAACGGTCGTCACCGGCCAGGTCAGCGATCCCGACGAAGAGCTGCTGTTGCCGGTCGAGCCGCCCGTGCCCGACGTCGTGGCCGAGGAGCTGACGATGTCCGGGCTGGCTCCGAACTTGAAGCCGTACACGGTGCTGGCCGAGATCGTCCCGGTGGCCACCGATTGGGCGCTGACAGTCCCGACCGTAACCGTCTGCGTGATGTACTGCGAACTCGCCGACCCTGCGAAGCTGGGACCGACAATGGCCAGCGCCACCGCTCCCACCCCTACCAGGATTAAGGCGATCGCTGCCAACCTTGTTTTCATCCGGCTGCGCCTCTTGTCCCTTCAGTGAATGCGAAGATCGATACCTTGCTCATGTCGATGCCTTGGTTATGGGGACGCTGGCGTGATGTATGGCTCCATGGGCTGAAACATTCCTGAACGCCAACGATAGTTCGGGTCGGCCGGCGCTGGGCATCCAGCCGCTCAGGCGTTGGACGTGGCGGCGGCGATCATCTGCTTGGCCTCGTTGATCGGGATCGCAAAGCCCATGTCCTGAGCGCCGCTCGACGACGCGGTCACGATGCCGACGACCGTGCCGTTGGCGTCGAGAAGCGGTCCGCCGCTGTTGCCGGGGTTGATGGCCGCGTCAGTCTGGATCAGGCCGGTCAAGTCCTCGGTGAAGCTCGAGGTGCTGTCGCCGACGGTGATGCTTCTGTTCATGCCCGAAACGATTCCCGAAGTCACCGAATCCGTGAAGGTGCCGAGCGGGCTGCCGATGGTGATCGCCAGCTGGCCCACCTGGACAGTCGAGGAGTCGCCCAGGGTGACCGGCGTGAGACCTGTCACCTGGACCTGGATCAAGGCCAGGTCGTGAGCGACATCTGTCGTGACGACCGTAGCCGGCAGCTGGCGGCCGTCATTGAGCGTCACCGACAATGTGCTCGAGTTCATGACGACGTGGTTGTTGGTCAGGATGAGCCCGTTCGCGCTGACGATGAAGCCCGAGCCGGAGCCGGTGAACTGCGCCGAGCGACGGCCGGTGCTGGTCGTCCCAGTGGTATCGATGGTGACGACGGACGGATTGACCATGTCCACCACGCGAACGATGTCCTGGGACTGAGTCAGGCTCACCGTCTGCACGGCCGAGGTGTTGCCACTCGCCCCGGTCCCGGCGATGATCGTGGTACGCGGAGCCACCGTAAAGGCGACGTAGGTGCCCGCGGCGGAGAGCGTCGCCGATAGCAGGGCCGTTGCCAGGATCAGCGGGACGAGGCGGCGCTTGCCCGAGTCGCGCGTGGTGGGTGACGGCGCCGCCGCGGCCCACGGCGAAGGCGCGAGCCACTGCGCCGCAGGGACGGGCGGCGGCGGAGGCGCGGCCTGGGGCCAACCTTGCTGGACCGGCTGGGAGTAGGCCGGGGGAAAATACGCCGGCGCTGCATAGGGCGCGGTGGAATAGGGCGCGGTGGAATAGGGCGCCGGGGGCGGGACGACCGCGTCCTGCGAGCTGTCTGCGGTGAATGGGAACTCGCTCTTCGGCTCAGGTGACCATCGAAGCTCGGGATCGGGTGTGGCCGGGGCAATCTCCTCGGGACGATCGTTTGGTTCGTTGGCGCTCATGTGTTGCGCTCCGGTCCTGGTTGCGTTCGTGTCGGGAATGTGAGCCGATCTTTGGCCCGCGGCCTGAAGCAATCCTGAACCCTATCGAGGCTCCGGTGGTGCACTCCGCGCATGCTGGCGATCGAGTTTGGCAGTCCCGGCTGCCGTCTCCCCCTAAACGTTTAGCTACCTGCTGGCCGGGACGCAGGAGCACGCTGGCATTTGCTTGATAGGATCGCCAAATCGGCCCCCAGAAACATGGAGCTATTTGCTAATGGCCACAGTCACGTTCGAGAACGTAAGCAAGCGCTTCGGCGATGTCATCGCTGTTGACGACCTGAACCTGGACATCCGCGACGCGGAGTTCATGGTTCTCGTCGGGCCGTCCGGTTGCGGCAAGACCACGAGCCTGCGCATGATCGCGGGCCTCGAAGAGATCACCTCGGGCACGCTGCGGATCGGCGAGCGGATCATCAACGACATTCCGCCCAAGGATCGGGACATCGCGATGGTGTTCCAGAGCTACGCCCTCTATCCGCACATGACCATCCGCGACAACCTCGCGTTCGGCCTCAAGCTGCGGCACGTCCCCAAGCCCCAGATCGAGGCCCGCGTCAAAGAGGCTGCGGCGATCCTCGACCTGACCCGCTACATCGACCGGAAGCCGCGCGAGCTCTCCGGCGGCCAGCGCCAGCGCGTCGCCCTCGGCCGCGCCATCGTGCGCGAGCCGGCGGTCTTCCTCATGGACGAGCCGCTCTCNNGAGACCCGAGCGAACATCCTCCGCCTGCACCAGCGCCTCAACACCACCTTCGTGTACGTGACCCACGACCAGATAGAAGCCATGACGATGGGCACGCGTATCGCGGTCATGAACGAGGGACGCCTGCAGCAGGTTGGCACCCCTCAGGAGCTGTACGACCGGCCGATCAACCGTTTCGTCGCCGGCTTCATCGGCAGCCCGGCGATGAACTTCATCTCGGTCGAGGTCGGTGGCAGCGGCGACAGCATCACCCTGACCGCTCCCAGCGTGACCATCCCCATTCCGCCGCAGTTCCGTGAGTCGATCGGCGCGACGGGCCGCACGCTCATCGCTGGCTATCGGCCGGAGCATCTGGTTCTCGGTCCACTCGGCGGCGCCACGGCCGTCGTGAACGCCAAGGCCGAGGTCGTCGAGTACCTCGGCAACGAAGAGCTGATCCACGCCAGTTGCGCCGATCGTGACATCGTCGCGATCGTCGACTCGGCGTACCGTGTCCGCCCGGGCGACATGCTCGAGCTGCGCGTCCCGCTCGAGAAGATCCAGCTGTTCGACCCCGACACCAACTTCGCCCTCTCGTTTGGGGCGGTCACCGCCTAACACTCGTCCAGCAGGCCAACGCCCCGGCATCTCGCCGGGGCGTTGGTGTTTAAGCCCGGGGCCGGCGGCAGGTTGCTCACGTATAGTTCGGGCGTGGCAAATCCATTCGCCAACCGCAGGCCTCGCCCTTCGCCAACGGGCCGGCCCGAGCTCGATGCGCTCCTCGCCGACCTCGCGATCGCCGACGTCGAGCTGGAAGAGCGCGTCGTCAAGCGCGAAGATATCTACCGCGGCCGGGTCGTCGTCCTCGAGAAGGACGCCATCGTCCGCGCCGACGGATCCGAGTCGTCGCGCGACGTCGTCGTTCATCCCGGAGCGGTGGTGATCGCCCCGTTGGACGCAGATGGCCGACTGTTCCTCGTGGTCCAGTACCGCTTCAGTGGCAACGGCGCCATGCTCGAGCTGCCGGCCGGATCCCTGGACCTGCACGCCGGTGCCCTTGAAGACCCTGAAGTGGCGGCTCACCGCGAACTCGAAGAGGAGACCGGCTACCGCGCGGGCAAGATGGAGCGGATCGGTGGCTACTACAGCGCCCCGGGCTTCCTGACCGAGTATCTCTCGCTCTTCCTGGCCACCGACCTGGCGCCGGCTGATCAGGACCGGCTCAGCCCCGACGAGGACGAGCGGATCCGGCTCGTTCGACTGCACTGGCGCGACGCGATCGCGGCCATCGAAGCCGGGATCATCGAGGACTCCAAGTCGATCGCCGGCATCCTGCTGCTGGCCCGACGTCTCGAGGCCCAGGGCCTCTGAGGCTCGCCTCGGTCGAGCGCGAGGCCGGCCGCCCCGACCGGCTCAGGCATCGTGCCGCTCCGCCGGGGCGGATTCGACGTCAACGGGAACCTTCTCCTTGGGTCGCGCCGATCGTGTCCACACATACAAGGCGAGGAGCAGCAGGACGCCCGCCGCCCCCGCCGCCGCGCCCAGGATCCGGATCTGGCCGACTGTTCGTGCGCCGGCCCAAGCGGACCGCGCCGACTCGGCAAGAGAAACTGCCCTGCCGATGTCGCCTGCGGCGAAGGCCTTCCGGGCAGCAGTCAGGTCGGCATCGGGGTCGGTGCCGAGCAGGCCGACGGCCCTGGCAGCGCTCTTGCTGTCGGCCTTGGCCTGGCGAGCCGCCGAGAGGTCGTCGAGGGCGGTGGTCTCATACTGCGCCTCCGTGAGAGCTGCGCGCACGCCCACCGTCTCGAAGATTCTCTGGAGCGAGGCCGGCGCGGTTGTGCTTTCGCTCACTGCGGCAGCGTCGATCTGCTGACGCAGCGCCTTCACTTGCGAAACCTGACTCAGCAGCGCCGTCGCCGTGCTGAACTGCCAGCTGCTCATTGCCTCTCGGATATCGGGCCCCAGGAACCATCCGCCGTCCGCCGCTGCCGTGGCTGAGAAGTCGGCGCGGGCAGAGTCGCGGTCACCGAGTAGCGCGCCCTGGGCCGAGGTCACGACCCACTGCTGCCAGATGGCCGTATAGGACCGACCCGTCGTCTGCTCCAGATAGTCAAGGAGACTGCGCCAGTCGGCAGCGCCGCCGGACGCGAGATCGGCCGATCGAGCATATGCCGCGGTGCCGGCTCGTGCCTGTGCCCAGACCTGGCGCATTCCGTCCACGCCGGCGACCGCGACAATCCTGCGCGCCGCCTCGAGGCTGGCGCCGTAGAGATACGCCTCCGTCGCCGTGCCCGGCGTTCCGGCCGAAGTCCAGTCGTTGAGCGGAATGGCGGCCTTCATCAGAGACGGGCTCAACGCGGGGGCATGATCCGGCAGCCCGGTCTGGAGCACGGCCTGCTCGGCGTAGTAGGAGGCAAATCCTTCTTCAATCCATCGATCCGACGCCAGATCGCCGTTGAACCACATGTGGGCCGCCTCGTGAAGGATGACGAGAGGGTCGGCGAAGTACGAGATTCTGGCGAGCGAGGCGGCCGGGTCGTAGTCACCGCTGAAGCCGTCGATTCCCTGGGTCGTGGCCTCTTCGACCGTCAGGGTCCTTATCGTCGGATCGCCGAGGCCGATCATGTCGCGGATCACGGGGTATCCGATTTGTAGCACCCGCGCGACCTGGGCCGCCCAGCCCGGGTCGTCGGACCAATAGCGCAGCGTTACGTCGAGGGAGCCCAGCGTGAATTGCTCGACGTTGAAGTCGGCGGCGGGCGTCGTCCGTGACGCGGCGAACCAGGCGTTGAGGGCCGTGGAGTCGGACACCGGACCGGACGAGAAGATCGTCTCTCCGGCCGTGGTAACGGAGCTGGTAAGGTCCCCGAACTGCTCCTGGACGACGTATCCGGCGGGAAAGACGACGGTGACCAGGCCGCCCGGCGTGCCCACGCTGCCGAAGGCCGAAACCGGGAATGAGACGATGTCCTGACCGATGCGAAGGTCCCGGTCCGTCGACCCACCCAAGTCCACGAGGTCGAACCCGAGGTCGAGCGAGGTGCTCTGGCCCGAGTACAGACGCTGCCGAAACGGAACGTAGACGACCACTCCCGATGGTTCGCCGGCCGTGACCGAAACGGGCAGCGACTGACCCTTGTTGTCGAAGGCGGCGTAGTCGGCGGTCGAGAGAGGCAGCGTCAGCTGCAGACCCGGAAAGAAGTAGCGCCGGCCGCCGCTGTTGACTGTGTCCGACGTGGCGGTGATCTGCAGGTCGACGTGGACACTGCCGAGCGTCGGTTCCACCGTCCAGGTCGCAACCGAGTAGTACGAGAGGCCCGATTGCACGGCTACGACGGGCGCCGGTGCCGCCCCCCGCAAGAGAGCGGCGGCGCCCGCCATCAAGGCGGCGGCGGCAAGCACCCTCACAAAGCGGCCGCGATCAGGAACCATCGCCGATCACCTCGAGAGCCATGCGGCCGCGTCGTCACGCCCGCCGGCACGACGCGCTTGCGCCTCGCTCAGTCTTTCGCCTCGGCAGCGCGGCGGCTATCGCCTGGGTCAGCCGCGCCGCTATCGATTCTGTGGGGCGAAGCGTCGGGTCCGCCTTCGACCGGCGCACCGAGCCCGTCGGGCGACTTGCCCCCGGCCAAACGGACCGCGGGCCGAGTCACCCTATCCCTGGGCCGCTCAATGGTCGATCCGCTCCGGACCAGCCTCGACGAGAAGTCCGTGGCCCGAACGCCTTCGCCGATCAGCACGTTTCGGCCGATGCGAACGCCCCGAGGTATCACCGCTCGCTTGCCGACCACTGTGATACCGGTGTTGAGGCGACCCGGCTCACGCCGGTTGACCTCGTCGTAGTCGGTCCCCTCGCCGACGATCGCGCCCGGGCCCACCGCCACTTCCTTATCGAGGATCGCGCGATCCACGACCGCACCGGGCCGGATGACGGAATCAAAAAGGACGATCGAGTCCCTGACCACGGCCCCCACGTCCACCACGACGCCGGGCGAGAGGACGGAGTTGACCACCGAGCCGTTGATCACGCAGCCATGGCTGATGAGGCTGCGGTGGACCTGGGCCGTGGCTCCGATCTTCGCCGGCGCCCGCTCCTCGGATCGGGTGTGGATGACCCACTCGCGGTCGTAGAGATCCAGCTCAGGGGCATCTGAGAGGAGCGCCAGATTCGCCTCCCAGTACGACTGGACCGTTCCCACATCCTGCCAGTAGCCATCGAAGCGATAGCCGTAGACACGGGCTCCGCCCTCGATCATGGCCGGGATGACGTTGTGCCCGAAGTCCGCGCGGGTGTCCGAAAGCCACCGGTGGAGCGCCCGCTTCGAAAAGACGTAGACGCCCATGCTCGCCAGGTCGCTCTTTGGCTGGCGCGGCTTCTCGTGCCACTCGACTATCCGATCGGAGTCGTCGAGGGCCAGGATCCCCATCCGCGACGCATCGGCCAGCGGCACCCTGCGCACGGCGATCGTGACGTCGGCGCGGTGGCGGCGATGCGCGGCGACGAAAGGCTGGTAGTCCATCTTGTATATGTGGTCGCCGGCTAGGACCACGACGGTGTCGCCGGGCGCCTGCTCGATCACGTTAAGGTTCTGCAGGACGGCGTCGGCGGTGCCGCGATACCACTCGGCCACTCGGCCGCGTGCGATGTACGGCTGGAGCATCCGGACGCCGCCCTGGTTGCGGTCCAGGTCCCACGGCCTGCCCATGCCGATGTGGTCGTTGAGGGAGCGGGGGTTGTACTGGGTCAGGACGACGACGTTGTCGATGTCCGAGTTGACGCAGTTGGAGAGCGCGAAGTCGATGATCCGGTACTTGCCGCCGAACGGCACGGCCGGCTTGGCCCGCATGGAAGAGAGGATCGACAGCCGCTCGCCTTCGCCGCCAGCGAGTATCACCGCCAGAGTGCGCTTCATCGGGCGTCCTCGAGGTCCAGGCCGGGGATTGTCCGGGCTACCTCGATGCTATCACCACCGCCGCTCCTCCGACGCCGGAGACCGCCCGAGGTTTCCGGCAAGTGCGAACGGGCGGTGGCCGGGCGCGACTGTGGCGGCCGGCGAGGCTAGACGAACAGGCGCGGGTTCATGAACGCGCCGTTCACGAGGACGGCCCAGTGGAGGTGGCAGCCCGAAGAGTGCCCGGTCGTGTTCTCTGTGCCGATTTCCTGGCCTGCGGACACCTGCGCCCCGACGTAGATACCGGCCATCGCCTTGCCTGTCATGTGGGCGTACCAGGTGACTAGGCTCGTGGAGTGGGCAATGATGACCAGCCACGCTCGCGGCGGCGAGTCGTAGGGGTTGTAGCCGACGAAGACGATGACGCCGGAGCCGGCGGCGTGGACCGGCGTAAGGCACGGCGCCACGATATCGATGCCCTGATGGAAGTGCGCGCAATTGCCAACGCGCGGCTCCGAGGGCCAGCCTGTGCAGCCGAACTCCTGGCTGATCTTGCCACCCATCGGCCACTGCAGCGTGCCGCTGTATTTGGACGGGATACGGCCCTTGCCGCCATATTGCGCGGCCAGCTTGTTGATCTTCTTCGCCAGGTCGGTGGAGGCCTGACCGTTGGACCTGATTGCCGCGGCGAGCGCCACTTTGTTCTTTGCGAGTTTGGAATTGGCCGCTGCCTGCTTCGCGATCTCTACGGCAATCTGGTTCTGAAGCGAGGCGAACTTCGCCCTGGCGCTGCTCAGCTGATGCATCTGCCCGTCGAGATCCGCTTTCTGAAGGCTGACCTGGCTGGCCAGCACAGCGACCGAGGTGCGGGAGGCCTCGACGTTCTGCTTCATCTGCTCCAGGTTGGCCTCGTCTTGCTGGATCTGCTCGGCCAGGGCTTCGTCCTGGGCGCCGAGGTCCATGTAGTACGAGACGTCGGACAGCGCGTCGGTCAGCGAACCGGAGGTCAGGAGCTGGGTCAGGAGCGGCGTCTGGTCCGTCTTGTAGGCAGCGATGAGCCGGGCCGCGAGGATCTGCTGGCGCTGAGTCAGCTCAACCTGTTTGACCTGTTCCTCGGCCTGGAGATTGTCGAGCTGCGATTGGAGCTCGTCCTCCTGGACGACCAGGCCGTTGTAGCTCACGTGGACCGCATCGACCTGACCCTGCAGGCCATCGATCTCGCCCTGCAGGTCGTCGATGTTCTGGCTGACCTGGTCGAGGTTCGTCTGCGCGGTGGCCATCTGGGCGGTCAGCTGCACCTGCTGGGCCGCGATGGTCGTGAGCTGCTTCTTCTGCGCGGCGATGAGCTTGTCGAGCGCCATCTGCTGCTGCACCGCGACGGTGAGGTCGTTGGCGCGGATCGGGGCCGCCGGCGCACTGACGCTGATGACTGGCATCAGCAGAGTCGCGGCGAGGAGGAGTTGGACCCACCGCCGGCGATTTGGGCGGCTCGAGGAGTGTCGGTCGTGCATGGCTGTCATCGTGCGAGCAACTCCGTTGCGGCGTGCACCAGCACACATCGCGGATAGGCCCGCCGGTTTGACGCCGTCCTTTGCAAGGGGCACAGACTCGGGACGACTCCGGCTGAACTGCATCATACAACGCATTCCGTGTTGGGAATCAAGCGCGTTGCAGCTCGACAGGCCGTCGCGGTTGGGTTCGGTCCGGTGCAGTTGGGGCGAATGCGGTGCCCAGAATCCGGCGGCCGGGTCGCATGGCCCAGTTGGGGCCTCGCAAAGGCGCCCCAATCGGTGCTAGCCTCTTCCTTGCAAGCGGAGTACGTACTTAGGCGATTCCCGCAGCGCCGTTCATGTGATCCCGTGGGATGGAGGCCTCGATGCCGCTCTTTGGTCCCCCCAACATAGCCCAGTTGGAGGCCAAAAGAGATATCCAGGGTTTGATCAAGGCCCTGGCTTATAAGGATGCGGGAGTCAAGATCGCCGCCGCAGACGCGCTCGGCCCATTGGGGGATCCGATGGCCGTCGAGCCGCTGGCCGCTCTTGTCAAGGACGAGGACGCCGGCGTCCGTCGAGCCGCTGTGCGAGCCCTGTCGGCTCGCGGCGGCGTGCGCGTCGTCGAGCCGCTGATCGCCGCGCTGGACGACCACGATCCGGGCGTGCGCAGCGTCGCGGCCCAGGCCGTATATCGCCGCATGATGACGGACCCCGATCAGGACGCCCGCAGGGAGACAGCCACAGCCCTGGGTCGGATCAAGGCCGCCGATGCCGTCGACTCGCTGCTCCGGGCCATGACGGACCCGGACGAAACCGTGCGTGTCGCCTCGGTCAGGTCGCTGGCCTCGATCGGCGACGTGGCGGCCGTGGGGCCGCTGATCGTCATGCTGGCCCACGAGCAATACCGAGCCAAGACGAGCGGGCGGTCGAGCCTCGCGGTCGAACGGGCGGCCGGTCAGGCGCTCGACGTGCTCTGCGACGAGAACGCCGTCGACGCGCTTCAGGCAGCTTTGGATCACGACGACGCCGAAGTCCGAGAGCTGGCCATCAAGCGGCTGGCCCGGATCGACTCGCCGATGGTGGCCGAAATGCTCGAGGCTCACCTGGACGACCAGGATCCGATCATTCGCCGATCCGCCGCGCGCGGTCTGGCGGAGGTCGGCTGGAAACCGCCCTCCGACGGAACCGGCGCCCACTACTGGGCCGCCCTGCGCGAATGGCGCCGCTGCGCCGAGTGCGGCCCCGCGGCCATCCCGCTGCTCGTTGCCGCCTTCCCTCGGGCGCAAGCGCTCGAGCGATCCGAGATACAAACGGCGCTGGTCTCCCTGGCCTGGGAGCCGACTGAGTCGGATGCGACGGCCGCGTCCTACTGGGCCGCGCAGGGCAACTGGGACAAGTGCGTCGAGATCGGCGCACCCGCCGTCGAGGTCCTGGACGCCATCGTCAAGGGCGCAACCACGTGGCGCGAGCGTGTCGCGGCCGCGGCCGCCCTCGAGGCCCTCGGCGAGGATCGACCCGCTCCGTTCGCCCGCATCGATCTGGTGCGGCACGCGCTGAGCGTCCTGGACGGAGATGGCACCGACGATGAGAAGCGCCACGCGCTGACGGCTTTCTTGGCCGAAGAGCACCAGTTCGAGCCCTCGGGCCATCAGCGGCTGGACTGGTGCCAGTGCGGCTACCCATCGACGCGAATCCTCAAGAACGGCACGCGTGAGCTGATCACGGACCTGCTCGGGTTCGAACAGGACGGGTCCGACGAGCCTGCGTACTTCTGTCCCAGCTGCGACGCGCGCCGGACGGCGGCGGCCGACTAGCCGAACGAGGCCGGGCGCCGCGGGGACCGACCGAGCGGGATCGCCTCAGGAGGCGGCGGGCAGCAGAGCTGCCCAGATCGCGCCGATGATCAGAAACGGCCCGAATGGGACGTAGCTCTTGAGCGTGATTCGTTTCGCCCCCAGCAGCGCCACGATCACGACGCCGCTCAACAGCGCTCCAACGAAGACCGCCAGGACGAGTCGCAGCGCGCCGGTCAAGAGCCCGATGCCGGCCAGGAACTTGACGTCGCCACCGCCGAAGGCTCCTTCTCCGAACGGGAGCGAGGCCACGTACAGCACCAGCGGGAGGCCGATCGCGACTGCGATCGCCAGCCAGGCCGGCTGGCGATTGACCAGCGTGTCGCCGCCCCAGACGAGCGCCGCGGCCCCGACGACGAAGAGTGGCAGGATCACCACGTCGGGTAACAGCCGCTGATCGAGGTCCGTGGCCATGAGCAGGACCAGCGCCGCGAACACCGCCCCGAAGAGCGCCCGCTCCGACGAGTCGCCGAAACGGACCGGGACTGCGGCCAGCGCCAGGGCACCGAAGATCACTACGATCGGGGTCCGCCAGTCCACGCGACGGACCGAACCATCCTCGTGAGCGGGCCACCGGGCGGAGATGCGGTCGGCCACGAACCCCCAGACGGCGCCGACCAGACCGAGCGCGACGGCGAGCGGCTCCACTGCGTGGCTACGCCTTCTTCGCGCCGGCCAGGGCCAGCTCTACGAGAGTGGCATGGGAGACGCCCGTGGCGCCGACCGGAGCGTACGGCAGCTTCTTGCGGAAGTAGGCCGTGCCGGCGATATCCAGGTGGGTCCACGGCACGGTCACGAACTCGCGCAGGAAGAGCGCGCTCTTGATCAGCCCGCCCTCGGCGGAACCGCTGTTGACCATGTCGGCATACCAGCTGTCGAGATCGGCGCGGTATTCCTCGATGAACGGCATCTGCCAGTAGCGCTCGCCGGCACGGTCGCCGGCTGCGGCAACCTGGTCGTACCACGCTTGCGGGCTGCCGAAGGCGCCGGTCACCTGATCTCCCAGCGCCCGTCCCACGGCCCCGGTCAAAGTGGCAACGTCGACGATGTGCGTCGCGCCGAGCCTCTCCGCGTAGCACATCGCGTCGCCCAGGATCAGGCGGCCCTCGGCGTCGGTGTTGATGATGTCGACCGTCTTGCCGTTCATGGCCTTGACGATGTCGCCGGGCCGCGTCGAGTGCGGGCCGGGCATGTTCTCCACCGCCGGAGCCACGGCCAGGAGCGGGGTCCCTGGCGCCAGGCGGGCGACGGTGGCGATGGCGGCGATGACCGTGCAGGCGCCGGTCTTGTCCATCTTCATCTCTTCCATCCGGTCGGCCGGCTTGATGCTGATGCCGCCGGAGTCGAAGCAGACGCCCTTGCCGACGATCGCCAGATGCCGCCCGGACGAATCCTTCGCACCCGCTTCGCCCGACCGCAGGACGATCATTCGAGGCGGGTTGTCGCTGCCGCGTCCCACCGCCAGGAACATGCCCATCCCGAGCTCGGCCGCCTTGTCGGGCCCGAGCACGTCGATGGACAGCCCATGGCGCTCGGCGATGGCGCGGGCCTCTCCGGCGAGCACCTCCGGGGAGACGTCGTTGGCCGAGCGATTGGCCAGGGCGCGGGCCAGGTTGGCACCCTCGCCCATCACTACGCCGCGCTCCGCCGCCCGCGCCAAAGCCGCCGGGCTACCGCCCGGAGCAACCAGAATCAGCTCGTCGAGCGCCGGCGGCGCGGACTTCACGTCGTCCCGGTAGATGCCCGCCGGCTCGAAGCTGCCCTCCACGACGCCTCGAGCGAGCATCTCGGCGACGGCCTCGGCTCCGCCGTCGACGCGATCTGCGAGGTCGCCGAGCCAGATGGCCAGGCTCTTGACGCGTCGCCCACCGAGACGCCGCTCGACGGTCGAAGCCAGGCGGACGACGATCTGGCGCGTCAGCTCATCCGCCGGACCGGCGCTAATCGCCATGAGCCGCCCCGCTTGCAGTTGCCCGGGGGCCACGATCACGGCCGCGTACCGCTCCGCCTTGAGCTCGCCGAAGTCCGCCAGGGCGTGCAGCTCGCCGCCCGACCTGCGGTCGATCTCGCCGAGACTGGCCTCAAACGTGGGCTCGCCGACGAACGGTACGGCCAGCACGTCGGCAGCCACGTCCCATGGCTGATCGGACACGACACGCAGCTGCATGACGATGGCCCTCCGGGCTGCAGGCGGCCGGGTTGGCGGCCGCGCGACTGTGACGCCGGCAGAACGCGAGCCGGCGGTGACGTTGGGGTCAAGTCTAGCCCGTCGTCGGGCCCCTGCCAGTGCCCGCGCCACGCCCAGGCCGAGCTCGCGGCGCCAGCTACTGGCCGACGACCATGCCGCCGGTCAGGTCGGCCAGGGCCGTCGCCAACTGGCCTTTGGAAGTCTCGATCGAGAGTCCGTCGGAGGTGAGATCTCCGGCCAGCTCGTAGAGCACGATCTGCAGCACCGAGTTGTTGTCGGGCAGGAGCGCTTCCGCATCGCTGACCGCCCTGAGAGCCGCCGTGACCTGGATCGTCACCTGCCCGTTCGAGTCGATCATCGATTGCCATAGCAGTCCCAGCGCCTGGTCGAGCGACCTGGTGCGAGCCAGCCAATCGGTCAGAGTCGACACGTCGCCGACTGCCGAGAGCTCGGTGGCGATGCGCTGGGCGTCGTCGACCGAAGCCGACGCGGTTGCAAGCTGGCGGAGCGCATCGGGGTAAAGGCCACTCCTGGCGGACTGGAGAGCGCCCTTCACGCTCTGGTCGTGGGCGTTGATGTCGTCCGCCACTTCCATGGTCACGGCGGCGCCGTTCTCCATGGAGGCCCAGCCGGCGGCGAGCGGCGCAACCGAATCGAGGGCCGCGCACACGGCATGCCAGCGGTCGATCATGTCCTGGCTGTACGTTCTGGCCAGCTCCGTGTCTCGCGTGCTCGGCCACGGCGTGCATTGGAGCCGGCTGCTCAGAGCGGCGGCGGCCGTATCGATCTGCAGCAGGGCTTTGTCGCCGTCCTTGTAGTCGCTGCCGAGCGCTGTCTGGTTGACCTGCGACAGGTCGGCGAGCACGTTGCGAGCCATCTGACCGAGCACGACGACGTTGTCGTTGAGCTTCGCCAGATCCCGGACGCCGGCGTCGAGGCGGTCCGACAGCGTCTGGTCCGCGCCGTAAGTCAGCTCGGGCCGGCCCTGGCTCGCGGACGACTGTCCGGTTGCGGCCACGATGCCCGCCGAACCGAGCGACAAGGCCGCCGCCAGCCCGAGCCAGGCGAGGCGCCCCAGAACCCAGACGATCCCGGCCCCGAACCTGGCCCGCCGGCCGTCGTCGTAAGAGCCCCCTTCCTCGAGGTCGGCTTCCGTGGGCGCCAGCTCGTTCTCCTCCGGTCCGAGGCCGTCGAACCCGAGGAGATCCCCAGGAAGCCCGGCGTCCCGGTCAGAGGATGAGGGCGAATTCGAGGGCGACATGGTCGCGGCGATGCTACACCGCCCCGCCCCAGCCGGTCCGCGAACGATGACCCGCGGCCTGACGCGCCCCTCTTCTGGACCCTGGGTCTCGAACCGCGGCTTTCGGCCGGCGTCGAGCCTAGCTCGAGCCTAGCTCTTGAGCCGCCGCGACTTCAGCGTCAGGATCCGTCGGCAGGCCTCATCGATGCGCGACTCCGCGACGTCGCCTCGAGCGACCGCGTCTGAAAGGACACGGATCATCTCGTCGACCCGATCGTCGCAGTAGGGCACGATGCTCGAGACCTGGCACAGGAGCACGAAGTCGATCCCGGCGTTGACGGCGAGAATGGTTCCCGCCTCGAAGCCAAACGCGTCCCAGACCGCCTGCATCTCCATCGGATCCGAGATGGCCACTCCGTCGTAGCCGAGCTCCGACCGGAGCATGCTGCCGACGATCTTCTTCGAGAGGCAGGCCGGGTAGTCGGGATCGAGCTGGGGGTAAGTGACCCGGGTGGTCAAGACAGCGTCGCAGAGACCCTCGGGGATGAGCGCCCGATACGGCTCGAGCTCCACCTCGGACCAGTCCTCGATGACCTCATTGAGACCCGGCGAATAGGGCCTGAGCGTTCCCCTCATGCCCGGGAAGTGCTTGAGCGTTGTCAGGATGCCGCGCTCCCGGTGGGTCAAGATGAACTCGCGGGCGTGGGCGATGACGAGCGCCGGATCCGGCGCGATCGTGCGCCGGCCGCGGCTGGCGTGCGGGTTGGCCGGGTTCAGGAGGTCGACGACCGGCGCCAGGTTCATGTCGATGCCNNGCCAGGTCATTGCGTTCGCCCAAATCGGCGGCCGCCACGGTAGGCGGGAAGCCGAACTTGGTCTTGAGCTTGTGGAAGAAGCCACCCTCGGCGTCGACGGCGACGAGCGGCGAGATGGAGCCCGCGTCCTTGACTGCGGCCACAAGCTCGCTCAGCTGCCGCGGCGACTTGACGTTCCGCAGTCCGCCCGTCTGCGCATCGACGTCGTAGATGACGGCCCCACCGATCGAACCCGCCCGAATTTGCCGCAGCGTCGGCTCGGCCTCGCGCGGCGTNNGGGTGGAACCCGAGCGTCCAATTCATTCACCAATTCAGGGTATTGCGGCCCTGCCGTCCTCCGGACGACCGCCCGCGATACCAATGCTGAGCCCGACCGCGCGTGTCTGGCATCACTCGAATGACGCAAATAACTTGCCCGCGGTCACCGAAATGGGTGTATTCGAACGAATGCGTTGCATCCAGGCCGCATGAATCCGATGCAGGCGCCGGGGGAGGCGAGGCGCGGCGCGAGGGGCGGCGCGGCGCGAGGGGCGGCGCGGCGCGAGGG